>CAZSRI010000033.1:0-14875 GCA_964609145.1 uncultured Chloroflexota bacterium | reverse complement strand
GTCCGCTCGAAGCAGGACGGCGGTGCGGCCGGTGTGGCCGGGGGAGACCACGTCCGCTCGAAGCAGGACGGCGGTGCGGCCGGTGTGGCCGGGGGAGACCACGTCCACCCGCGGACGCGCGGCCCCTGACGCCGGCCTGTACCCGTCCCGCAAGCGGCCAGTCCCCGCAAACGCTCGGTCCGCGTCACAGCGGCGCGTTCACCAGGCGAGATCGACGAGTCGTACATCCGTACTCTGCCTGCCGACCGTGAGCGCCACGAGGACGATGCGCCATGGGGCGGCGCCGCAGCCGCGCTGCGCGAGCCAGGCTTCGGCAAGGCCGCGCAGGCGGTGGTGCTTTCGCCCCGTGACCGCCTCGACCGCGGGGACGAGCGCCCCCTCACGCCGCGTCTTCACCTCGACGAAGACGTAGCCGCGACCGTCGTGGCACACGAGGTCGATCTCGCCAAAGCGTGTCCGCGCGTTCCGCGCGAGGATCCGCCACCCGCGCTCGCGCAGCACGAGCTCCGCGACGCGCTCGCCCGCGTCGCCGAACACGCGTCGCGCATGAGGCACGCCCGCTCGGATCGGCTCAGGCTTGCGGCTCGCCCCCTCGGCTAGACGTCCTTGGACCCGCTCCGCCCGAGGTCGTCAGATCCGCAGCGTTCAGCTCGCGATGTCGTGGGCGATCTCGTCGAGCAGCCCGAGCTCGGTCTGGTCGGCCTCGAGGAGGACACGCACGGTCCCGAAGTCCTGCCGGTGGAATGGCGTGAGCCCCCTCTCGCGGAGCGCTGTGCGATGGTCGATCGTGGGGTAGCCGCAGTTGTGCTCCCAGCCGTATCCGGGGTAGCGCAGCGCGAGCTTGGACATGAGGCGGTCGCGCGTGACCTTCGCCACGATCGACGCGGCGGCGATCGCGAACGATCGCGCGTCGCCCCTCACGACCTCGGTGTGCCGTCCCGGGGCGAACGTGGGGTCGACGATCCGTCGGCCGTCGACGATCACGTGGTCGTACTCGCCGATCTGCCGGAGCGCGCGGAGCATGGCGAGATGGCTGGCGTGATAGATGTTCATCCGGTGGATCTCGGCGACCGACGCGGCCCCGATCCCGACCCGGACGGCGCGCTCGCGGATCAGGGGCACGAGCTCCTCGCGCTGCCCACGACTGAGCACCTTCGAGTCGCGGACCGCCCGGATGAGCCTGCAGCCGGGTCGGACGAGGACGGCGGCCGCGACGACGGGTCCGGCGAGCGCGGCCATGCCGACCTCGTCGACGCCGACGACGCGGAGGAGACCCTGTCCCCAAAGGCGCTTCTCGAGGTTGAGGGACGGCATCGCGCGCTACGTTAGCGGCGCTTCTCCCGAAGAGTGGCGGCCTTGCCGACGCGCTCCCTGAGGAAGTACAGCGCGGCGCGGCGCGCGTGGCCGTGGCGCGTGACCTCGATCTTCTCGACGCGCGGCGAGTGAACGAGGAAGGTCCGCTCGACGCCCACACCGCTGGCGATCCGGCGGACGGTCACCTGCTGGTCGAGCCCGCCGCCGCGCACGCGCAGCACGGTGCCCTCGAAGTTCTGGAGCCGCTCCCGGTTGCCCTCGATGACGCGCACGCTCACGCGGACCGTGTCCCCGGGACGGATCTCGGGGATCTCGGTCTTCATCTGTTCGCGGGCAAGCCGCTCGAGGGCGTCGTCCATCGTCGATGTCATGGTCACGGGGCCGCTTGAGGATAGCAGAGCTAGGACGCGGACCTCTTGAGCCGGTCGATGATCGTCACATGGGAGACACCGAAGTGCTTCGCGAGCTCCCGGACGGTCATGCCGGTCTTGCGCATGCGCTTCACGTCGGCCACCGACGGGCCGCGCAGCGCGCCTCGCGCCGGCCGCATGCGCACGCCCGCGCCGCGCAGGCGGGCGCGTACCGTCGCCGGTGAGATGCCGAACCGGGCGGCGATCCGATAGGACCCGACCCCGGATCGATAGGCGCGCACGAGCTCGTCGTCGCTCACGGCGCGCCGCCCGCCCGACCTCGGCAGCCGGGCGCGCTCCTCCGGCGTCAGGTCCGCGGTCGCGAGGAGGTCGGGTCGCCGCTCGGCGGTCCGCCGGATGGCCTCGGAGCGCCGCCACGCGGAGATCGCCGCGTGGTCGCCGGACAAGAGCACCTGCGGCACGCGCCGCCCCTCGTACTCACCCGGCCGCGTGTACTGCGGCCCCTCGAGGAGCCCGCCCGTGTGCGACTCGTGCGCGAGCGACGCCTCCTCGATGACGCCCGGGACGAGGCGCACGACCGCGTCGGCGACGACCATCGCCGGCAGCTCCCCACCGGTGAGCACGTAGTCGCCGATCGAGAGCTCTTCGTCGACCTCGGCCTCGATGACGCGCTCGTCCACGCCCTCGTAGTGACCCGCGACGAGCACGAGGTGAGGCAGCAGTGCGAGCCGCCGCGCGGCGGCCTGGTCGAAGAGGCGGCCCTGCGCCGAGAGGAGCACGACGTACCCGTCGCCGCCCCGCGCCGCGCGGATCGCGTCGGTCAGCGGCTCGGGCTTGAGGACCATGCCGGCGCCCCCGCCGTACGGCGTGTCGTCGACGGTGCGATGACGGTCGACGGCGTGGTCGCGGATGTCGTGGACCGCGATCTCCACGAGCCCGGCGTCCTGCGCGCGCCGCACGATGCTCTCAGCGAACGGTCCCTCGAACATCGACGGGAAGAGCGTGAGGACGTCGATCCTCACACGTCCTCTTCCTGCGGCACCGCGACGATGCGGTCGCCGATCTCCTTGATCACCGACCCGAGCATGGGCAGCATGAGGTCGCCGACCACGAGCACGTCGGCGCCGCCCGCGCGGAGGACCTCGCTCACCGTTCCGAGCTCCACGCCGTCCGGCGTCACGACGCGCTTCCCGACGAGGTCGACCCAGAGGTGCTCGCCTTCGCGACGTTCACGCGGCACGCGCAGCTCTCCGCGGAGGCGCTCCGCGGCGCCGCGGTCGTTCACGCCCTCGAACCGCACGATCGGGTCCTGCGGCGTTCCGCGCACGCCCGCCACCGTCACCATGCCGACGCTGCTGCGCAGCTTCGAACCGACGCGGAAGCGCTCCTCGAAGCGGTCGGTGTGCGGCTCGACCTTCACTTCACCGCGCACGCCGTGAGGCGCGCGCACCACGCCGACGACGACGTCGGCTTCAGTCGATCTCGAGGTCGACCTTGGTGCCATCGCGGGTAGCGACGACCTTCAGCAGCGCGCGGAGGGCTTTCGCCATGCGGCCGCCGCGCCCGATCACCTTCCCGACGTCCGCCTCCGCGACGGCGAGGTGGAGGCGCTGGACGTCGTGCTCGGTGCGCGAGGTGACGACGACCGCCGCGGGGTCGTCGACGAGCTGCTTGGCGACGTGCTCGAGCAGTGAGACCTCGCGTGAGGCGTCGGTCATCGCGCGACGGGCGGGACCTCGCCTTCGGGGATCCCCGCCTTCACGAGGAGGTCGCGCGCCGTCTCCGTCGGCTTCGCGCCGCTCTTGAACCAATGACGCGCGCGCTCGACGTCGACGACGAGCTCGATGGGCTCCTTGCGGGGGTCGTAATGGCCGATGTTCTCGATGAAGGCGCCGTTGCGGGGAGCGCGCGAATCGGCCACGACCAGCCGGTACGTCGGCTGCTTCGTCTTCCCCTGGCGGCGCAGACGGATATGAACGGACACATCTACCTCCGGAGAGGCAAATGGTAGCCCATCTTGCCGACCTGCTTCATGAGCCGGCGCATCTCCTCGAACTGCTTCACGAGCTGGTTGACGTCGCTCACCGTCGTCCCCGATCCCTTCGCGATGCGCTTGCGCCGCGATCCGTTGAGGATCGTCGGGTCGGCGCGCTCCGCCTTCGTCATCGAGGCGATGATCGCCTCGACCCGCTTCATCTCCCGCTCGGCCTCGGGCCCGGTCGGGAGCTGCGCCGCGAGCTGTCCCATGCCGGGGACCATCTTCAGGAGCTCGCCGAGCGGCCCCATCTTCTTCACCTGCTGCAGCTGCCGGTAGAAGTCCTCGAGCGTGAACCGCGCCTCCAGGAGCCTCTTCGCCTGATCCTCGGCCTCCTTCCGATCGACGACGGCCTGCGCGCGCTCGACGAGCGTGACGACGTCGCCCATGCCGAGGATGCGCTGCGCGATGCGGTCGGGGTGGAACGGCTCGATCGCGTCGAGCTTCTCGCCCGTGCCCATGAGCTTCACCGGGATGCCCGTCGCCGCGCGCACGGAGAGCGCGGCGCCGCCGCGCGCGTCACTGTCGACCTTCGTGAGCACGACCCCCGTGATCGCGACCCGCGCGTGGAACGCGGCTGCCGCGTCGACGGCGTCCTGGCCCGCCATCGCGTCGACGACGAGGAGCGTCTCGTGCGGCTTCGTCGCTTCGACGATGCGCTCGACCTCGACCATCATCGCTTCGTCGACGTGAAGGCGGCCCGCCGTGTCGACGATGACGGTGTCGCCGCCCGTGAGCGGCACGCGGCCGGGGTCCGCGCGCGCGACCGGGATCCCGAGCTGCTTACCGAGGACCTCGAGCTGCTCCATCGCCGCTGGTCGATGGGTGTCGACCGTCACGAGCACCGGCTTACGCCCCTGCTTGCGGAGAAGGTTCGCGATCTTCGCGGCGCTCGTCGTCTTCCCCGAGCCCTGGAGCCCGACGATGAGGATCACCGTCGGCGGCCGCGCGGCGCGCGCGATCGGTGCCGTCTCGCCGCCGAGCATCTCGACGAGCGCGTCGTGCACGATCTTCACGACCTGCTGCGCGCCGGTGACGCTCTCGATGACGCGCTCGCCGATCGCGCGCTCCCGCACGGTCGCGATCGACTGCTTCACGACGCGCAGCGATACATCCGCTTCCAGCAGAGCCACGCGCACATCGCGCAGCGCTTCTTCCAGATCCGCCTCGGTGACACGCGCCCGGCCGCGCAGCTTCGCGAACGACGCGGTGAGGCGCGACTCGAGCTGCTCGAACATCGCTAGTGCTTCGCGAGCGCGGCGACCTCCGAGGCCGAAGCCTCGGGCCCGAACACGTACCCCTGGACGATCTCGCAGCCGGCGGCGAGCGCCTGCGCCTGCTGCTCGCCGCTCTCGACGCCCTCGGCGACGACCCGGAGGCCGCGCGCCCTCGCCGTCGCCACGACGGCGGTGTCGAGCGGCGGACGCAGCTTGAGCGTGTCGATCTCGATCGCCAGCGCCTCGGCCGCCACGCGCACGCCGCTCCGGCGCAGCCGCCCGAGCGTCGCCGCGAGCGACGGATCGTGCGCCGCGCCGCGCGGAAGCTCGAGCTCGACGCGCTCGGTCCCCGCGAGGATCGCCGTCACGTCCTTGCTCCGCAGCGTCTCCTCCCACACGTTCACGGCGATGAGCGGGAGCGGGACGCCCGCCCTCACCCACTCGGCAGCCTGGCGCGACGCCGTGCGGATCACCCACGCATCGAACTCGACGTGCAGCAGCCCCTGCATGACGAGCTGCGCGATCTCCTGCGGCCCGATCATGCCGAGCACCGGATGCGGCCAGCGGACGAACGCCTCGACGCCGGCGAGGGTCGCGGTCGGCACGTGCACCTGCACCTGGAACTGGAGGGAGGTGCCGTCGGTGCGGAGCGCCTCGCGGAGGTCAGCGGGGCGGAGACGGACGACGGCCATCGCCGCCGAGCATAGAAGAGACGAACGCGCGCGGATCCATCGGAACGAGGTCCTCCGCGCGCTCGCCGACGCCGAGCCAGCGCACCGGAAGGCCGAGCTCGCTCGCGATCGCGATGACCGCGCCGCCCTTCGCCGTGCCGTCGAGCTTCGTCACCGCGACGGAGGTCACGTGCGCGGTCTTCGTGAACTCGCGCGCCTGGACGATCGCGTTCTGCCCCTGCGTTCCGTCGAGGACGAGGAGCACCTCGTCAGGCGCGCCCTCGCGCGCGCGGCCTGCGACGCGCACGACCTTTCCGAGCTCGTCCATGAGGTGACCCTTGGTGTGCAGTCGCCCCGCGGTATCGGCGATGACGATGTCGTTCCCGCGCGCCGTCGCGGCGCCGATCGCGTCGAACACCACGGCGGCCGGATCGCCCTCGGGCCGGCCGCTCACGACCGGGACGCCGACGTGCTCGGCCCAGCGCTCGAGCTGCGGGGTGGCCGCCGCGCGGAAGGTGTCCGCCGCCGCGAGGAGCGGCGTATGCCCCGCGTCCCTCAGCCGCTTCGCGAGCTTGGCGGCCGTCGTCGTCTTGCCGCTGCCGTTCACGCCCACGACGAGCACCACCCGCGGCCGCCCGCCGTCGCGCTCGGGCGCGGCCGGGAATACCGCGACGAGCGCGCCGGTGACGGCCTCGAGCACCTGCGAGGTCGTCTTCGCGCGGCCCTCGCGCACGACGTCGCGCGCCTGGACCATGATCGGGTCGACGAGCGAGACGGAGACGTCGGCCCGCAGGAGCGCCTCCTCGAGCGAGCCGAGCCACTCGTCGGTGACCTCGGGCTCCTTCGCGCGGCCGAAGAGCCGCGAGAGGAAGCCGGAGCGCGTCTTCGCGAGACCCTGTTCGATGCTCACGCGCCCGCGGCGCGGCGTGCCTCCGCGAGTCGCATCGAGATGACCTTCGAGACGCCGCCCTCGTCCATGGAGACACCGTACAGGGTGTCGGCGGCCTCGATGGTGCCGCGGTTGTGCGTGATGACGATGAACTGGGTGCGGTCGGTCAGCTCGCGCAGCGCCTCGGTGAAGCGGCCGACGTTGCGCTCGTCGAGCGCGGCGTCGACCTCGTCGAGGACGCAGAACGGCGCGGGCCGCACGCGGAGGATCGCGAGGAGCAACGCGACCGCGGTGAGCGCGCGCTCGCCTCCGGAGAGCTGCGTGAGGCTGCCGATCCGCTTGCCCGGCGGCCGCGCGACGATGTCGATGCCCGGCTCGTCCTCGCCGTCGCTCGTCCGGAGACGCGCCTCGCCGCCGTTGAAGAGGCGCTGGAAAAAGATCCCGAACTCGCGGTCGACGGCCATGAGCGTCGCCGCGAACTGCTCGGCGATCGTCGTCGCGAGCTCGTCCGCGAGCGCGCGCAGGTCGGCGATCGCCCTCTCGAGGTCGGCCTTCTGCGTCGAGAGGAAGTCGTAGCGCTGGCCGATCTCGGCGAGCTCGGTCGCGGCGAGCGGGTTCACCGGCTCGAGCGCGATGAGCTTGCGCCGCAGCCGCTGCAGGTCGCGCACGACGTTCTTCTGCTCCTCGACCGGCTCGCCATCATCTTCGAGGGACTCCGGGTCCGGCAGCCGCTCGTCGTCCGCGAGCCCGAGCTCGGCCCGTACCTGCTCCTCGAGCAGCCGCAGCGCGCCGCTCGCCCGCTCCTCCTCGACGGCCAGCTTCGACCGCTCGCCCCGCAGCTCCGCGAGACGCTCGCGGGCCGTCGCGAGACGCTGCTCGGATTCGCGGCGGGACCCCTCCGCCGAGATGGCGCGCGAGCGGGCGATCTCGGCGCTGCGCTCGGCCTCGCGCGCCTCCCCCGCCGCGCGGCCGAGATCGGCGTGCGCCAACGAGAGGCGGCTGCGCGTGTCCTGCTCCTGCGACGCGAGTGCCTTCGCGCGCACCTCCGCCTGCGCGACCCGCCGCTCGCTCTCGGCGATGCGCTCGTCGAGCTCGTCGCGCAGCCGCACGACGGCGGAGCGGCGCTCCTCGCTCGTCGCCGATGCGAGCCGCGCATCCTCCGCCGCCTTCGACGCGGCGCTGTGCGCGTCGAACGCCGCGCGCTCGAGGGTCTCGGCCGCGGCCACGTCCACGGAGCCCTCGGGGACCGCGATGCGGATGCGCTCGAGCAGCGCGGCGAGCATGCGGCCCGCGCCGCCGACGTGGACGACGCCGCCGCTCGCGACGAAGCCGTCCTTCGTGACGACGATCGCGTTCCGCGACGCCGCGAGCGCCGTGCGTCGGTCGGGCGCGAGGAACACGTTCATCCCGTCGGCGACGCGCTCGCATCCAGCCGGCGCAGGGACGGGCTCGATGTCGTCGGGGACGAACACGGAGACGCCGCGCAGCCGCAGTCCGAGCACGGCCGCGCGCGTCGTCGCGACGGCGATGCCCTCGCCGACCTCGGGCATCCACCTGAGTCCGGCCGGAAGGTCCCCCCGGAGCTCTGCCTCGACCTGCGCGACGGCGTCGCGCAGCTCCGCGGCCTGTCCGCGCAGGAGCGTCTCGACGCGCGCGGCCTGCGCCTCGGCGAGCGCGACGCGCGTGCGGGAGGCCTGTTCCTCCGCGACCCGCGCGGCGTCCGCCACGTCGCGCGCGCGCTTCGCGGCCTGCTGCGCCTCGTCGTCGTGCGTCCCGCGGCGCGCCCGAAGCGCGCCAAGCTCGCCGGGCAGCGACGCGAGGAGCTCGCGCGAGCGCTCGCGCTCCGCGACGACCGCCTCGGTGCTCGCCTGCAGCGCGGCGATGCGCTCGCGGAGCGACGCCTCCGCGGCGAGCGCGTCGGAGAGCGCGATGCGTCGCCGTTCCTCCTCCTCGCGCGCCGAGAGGAGCTCCTCTTCGGTGCCCGCGCTCTGCGAGCCGATCTCGTCGATGAGGTCGGTGAAGCGCGCGATCTCACGGTCGACGCTCTCGAGCTTGCGCACGAGCTCGGCGCGCGCGGATGCGGTCTCGCCGAACGAGCTTCGGTACCAGCGGATCGCCTTGCGACGCAGCTCGTTGCGGATCGTCTCGTACTCGGCCCACTTCGCGGCCTGTTCGCGCAGCGTCTCCACGCGCGGGCCGATCTCGCGCAGGATGTCGATCACGCGCACGAGCTCGACCTCGGCGGCCTTCAGGCGCGCGAGCGCGTCCTCGCGGCGCTCGTGCAGCCGCCGGACCCCCGCGGCCTCCTCGACCACCATGCGGCGCTCGGACGGACGGAGCGCGAGCACCTGGTCGACGAGGCCCTGGCCGATGAACGTGAACGGGTTGTCGGCGAGGTTCGCGCCGGCGAGGAGCTCCTCCATGTCGCGCAGGCGCACGCGCGCCCCGTTGATGAGGTACTCCGACTCGCCGCTGCGGTAGATGCGGCGGCCGACCTCGACCTCGGCGAAGTCGATCGGCAGGCGGCGCGAGGCGTTGTCGACCTGGAGGATGACCTCGGCCATGCCGAGGCTGCGCCGCGTCTCGGACCCGCCGAAGATGAGCTCCTCACCCTTCTTCGCGCGCAGGTGCCGCGGGTTCGTCTCGGCCAGGACCCAGCGGATCGACTCCCCGAGAACGCTCTTGCCCGACCCGTTCGGCCCGAGGATCGCGGTGATCCCGGGCGCGAACTCGATCGTCGTCTTGGTCATGAACGACTTGAAGCCGACGATCGTCGCCTGCTTCAGGACGGCGCCGGGTTTCCCCGCCCCGCCCTCGATGACGCGCAGCTCTTCCGTCACTTAAGGCAGCTCCTCCAGCAGCTTCGCGGCGGCGGACTCCTCGGCTTCGCGCTTCGACGCGCCGGTGCCCCGCGCGACGCGCCCCGCGGCCTCCACCTCGACGACGAAGTCGCGCCGGTGCTCGGGGCCGCGCTCCTCGATCACCCGGTACGTCGGCAGCGGCAGCTTGTCGGCCTGGGCGCGCTCCTGCAGCACGGTCTTCGCGGTCTTGCGCGGCGCCGTCGAGGCGCTCTCGAGCTCCTCGCGCAGCGCGCGCAGGACGACGTCGCGCGCGACCTCGAACCCCGCCTCGACGTAGATCGCGCCGGTCACCGACTCGAACAGGCTCGACGCGAGACCCACGCGCTGCCGCCCGCCCGACGCCTCCTCGCCCGCGCCGAGTCGCGCCCGCTCCGGCAGGCCGAGCCGCTGCGCGACGGCGGCGAGGCTCTCGCCCGACACGACACGCGCGCGGAGCGCGGTGAGCTCGCCCTCGGGCGCTTCGGGCAGGCGCTCGAACAGGTCCTCGCCAGCGACGAGGTCGACGACCGCGTCCCCGAGGAACTCGAGGCGCTCGAAGTCGGCGACCTCCTCGCCGGCGTGCTCGTGGACGTACGAGGAATGCGTCAGGGCCTCCTCCAGCAGGCGCGTATCCCGGAAGGTGTACCCCGCGACCTCAGTGTTCATGCCCTCACATATGCGAAGAGGCAGCCGCCCATAGGGCTGCTGCCTCCCCTGTATTCGCTGTCGCTGTGCTTAGTTTAGGCCCCGGTCTTCTCCTCGATGTACTCGAGTGCGTCGCCGACCGTCTTGATCTTCTCGGCCTCTTCGTCCGAGATCTCGGTACCGAACTCCTCCTCGAGGCTCATGATCAGCTCGACCAGGTCGAGGGAGTCAGCGTTGAGGTCGTCGACGAACGACGCCTCCGGCTTCACCTCGGCCTCGTCCACGCCGAGCTGCTCGACGACGATCTTCTTCAGGCGCTCGTAGGACGAACCCTCCGCCAACTCGGCCCTCCTCTTCAGACCAGGGGTGCCGCGACAGTGTCACGGTAGCGCTGGAAAGCGTCAATTCAGGGCTTTCGGCCCTGACTAAAGGAATGCGGCCCGCCGAGCCTCGTTAGGGTGACGGTGCCGAACGACTGGGCGTCGCTCTACGAGGCCGAGTACCCGCGGCTGCTGCGGGCGCTGGCTGCCATGGGCGGCGACGGTGATGCGGCGGAGGACGCCGCCCAAGAAGCGTTCGTGAAGGCGCACCGCCACCGCCTCGAGCGCCTCGACCGGCCGGGCGCGTGGCTCTTGGTCGTCGGGACGCGGGAGCTCTTCCGGCACCGCCTCCGGCAGCAACGCGAGCGTGAGCGGTGGGCCGACGTAGCGGCCACGCCGTCGAGCGCCCCATACGACGCGGCGACCGACCGCGCCGACCTCCTCGCCGCGCTGCGCGAGCTGCCGGAGCGGCAGCGGGCGATGGTCGTCGCGCGCTTCTACTACGGCCTCTCGTACGACGAGATCTCGCGGTCGTTCGGCGTCAGGGGCGGCACCGTCGGCGCGACCCTGCATCAAGCGATCGCGAAGCTACGGCAGCTGCACCTCGCCGGCAGGCTCGCGAGAGGAGCGATGCGATGAGCGACGAGTTCGACCGCGACGACACGACCCTCGGGACGGCGCTCGCGCGCGCCGTGGAGAGCCAGCCCGTCCGCCAGACGCCGTTCGAGCGCTCGCGCCTCGCCGCGCGGATCGCCGCGCCGCGGCGATCGCCGTTCGTCCCCGCGCCCGCGGCGGCCGCGGCGATCATCGCGGGCCTCGCTCTGGGCGCCGCCGTGCTCGGGCTGCGGTCGCCGGGCCCGGTCGCGACCCAGCCGCCCGCGGCGACGAGCACGCCGGCGGCGACCGTCACGCCCAGCGCGGGGCCGACGAGGGCGCTGCGGGTCTTCTTCGCCCGCGACCTGCTCCCGCCGATCGGCGCCGAAGTGCAGGTGCCGCTCGCCTCGGACGCGACCCCCGAGCAGCGCATCCGCGCGCGGCTCGAGGCGCTCGTGACGGCTTCGGCGCCGTCGGGGACGGCGAACGCGCTGGCGTCGAGCCGCACGAAGCCGACCGTCCGTGAGGTCAGGATCGACGGCGACCTCGCGCGCGTCGACTGGAACGTTCCGAACAGCGACTGGGGCGTGGGAGGGACAGCGGGACAGCTGGGGCTGGAGCAGCAGCTCGTGTACACCGCCACCGAGGAGCCCGGCATCCGTCGCCTGGTGCTCACGGAGAACGGGGGCCAGCCGACCACCGTGTTCACCGGCCACGGCCTGCCGAACGACACGCCGCTCAGTCGCGAGGACGTGTTCGGCTACTCGTTCATAGGGACCGAGGTGCCGTCGATCGACTTCGCGGGCGGCAGCGACGCGCTCCTCGACGTCACGAAGTTCGGCACGGCGAACGACCGACCACCGGGCCTCGGCCGATTCTCGATCGACCTCCGCCCCCGCTCGGGCAGCGGTCGCCTGGACCCCGCGTTCACCGCCCAACTGACCCGGTCGGGCGACACCGGCCCGTTCCCGGGCAAGTGGGCGATCTCGATCGTCCTGCCGCGGGGGACCTGGCAGACGTCGGGGCCGCAGCAGTACTCGCAGATCTTCGACGGCACTCCGATCCGCGCGGCGAAGGGTGGGCCGATCCAGGGTGGTGGCGTCGGCTTCACGATCTTCCTCGACGACGCCCGTCCCTGGCGCGTGGTGCTGAACCCCGCCGCCGATGGCACCACCGAGCTCTTCCTCGACGTCGGCGGGGCCCCGCAGGCGGTGAACAGGAACATCGCGGTGGACCTGCCTTCCGCGGGTCCTGCCGCGCGCAGCTTCGGCATCTTCGGCGCGGCACGCGTCTTCGAGGCGAACGTCGCCTGGCGTATCCGCGACAGCAAGGGCACCGAGGCCGCGAGCGGCCACACGCTCGCCTCGATCGGCACGAGCCAGGTCTGGGGCACCTTCTCAGCCGTGATCGCGGTGCCGGCGAGCGTGAGCGGCGCTGTCACGCTCGAGGTGTTCTGGATCAGCCCCAAGGACGGCGGCGATCAGGACGTGGTGAAGATCCCGCTCACGATCCCGTAGCGCCCTCGTCCTTGCCGCCGACGGCCGTCGAGAGCACGCCGTTCACGAACTTGGCCGACGCCTCGGAACCGAAGAGCTTCGCGAGCTCGACCGCCTCGTCGATGATCACGCTCGCCGGCGCGTCGCCGGCGTACCGCAGCTCGTAGAGCGCGATCCGCAGCACGTTGCGGTCGATGCGCGGCATCTGGTCGATCGGGAACTCGGGCGCGAGCTCGGCGATCTCGGCATCGAGGGCCTTCCGGTGCTCGAGGACCCCATCGACGAGCTCCTTCGCGAACGCGCCGGCCGTCTCGTTCAGGCCCGCGCGGAACACGCCCCGTTCCCATGTCGCCCTCACGTCCGCGCCGCGGTTGATGTCGAGCTCGAACAGCGTCTGGAGCGCGAGTTTCCGCGCCGGGTGCCGGCCGCCGCGCGGCTCGCGCGGACGGCGCTGCGGCACCGACGCGTTCGTCACGCCGCCGCGGCCCCGCCGGCGATCGCACCGATGAGGTCGGACGCGATCGCGCGCTCGGCGACGTCGATCGCGAGCTTGAACATGCGCGCCCGCGCGCGCCCGTGGGTGACGACGGACACGCCGTTCACGCCGAGGAGGGGCGCCGACACGTACGGCTCGTAGTCCATGCGCCGCCGGAACCGCCGGATCCCCCGGAGCGCGACGACCGCCGCGACCTTGCCGAGCGCGCCGCCGAAGATGTCGTTGCGGATCCCCGCGGTCATGACGTCGAGTACGCCCTCCATCGCCTTCGCCGTCACGTTCCCGGTGAACCCGTCGGTGACGACGATGTCGGTCGTGCCGTGGAGGATGTCGCGGCCCTCGACGTTGCCATAGAAGCGAACGTCGCCCGCCGCCTTGAGGACCGCATGCGCCTCGAGCTGCATGCGGCCGCCCTTCTCCGCCTCCTCGCCGACGTTGAGCAGCCCGACCGTCGGATCCTGCGCTCCGTGCACCTTCTCCATGAAGCGGGAGGCCATGCGCGCGAACTGCAGCAGGTTCGCGGCGGTCGCGTCCATCGTCGCGCCGGCGTCGAGGAGGCACGCGGGCGTCCCCTTCGTCGTGGGGAGCATGCCGCAGAGCGCCGGGCGGTCGATCCCGCGGACGCGTCCCAGGGTGAGAAGGGCGGCGGCCATCGTCGCGCCCGTGCTGCCCGCGGAGACGACGCCGTCGGCGCGGCCCTCCTTCACGAGGCGCGTCGCGACGCCGATCGACGTGTCGCCACGCCGACGCAGGACCGTCGAAGGGTGCTCGCCCATCTCGACGACCTCGCTCGCGTCGACCACGTCGAACCCGCGCTCGTTCCCGAGCGCGCGGCGCACCTCGGACTGCCGGCCGACGAGGACGAGCTCGGCCGCACCGCCGGATGCCCGGTACAGCAATGCGCCCCGGACGATCTCGTCCGGGGCGTGGTCGCCGCCCATGGCATCGACCGCGATGCGCACCGTCTAGGCGGTGCCCGGCGCCGCTCTCTTCGTCTTGATCGTGATCACCTGCCGCCCGCGGTAGGTGCCGCAGTTCGGACACGCCTCGTGGGGCCGCTTGAGCGTGTGACACTGGGGGCACGGCGCGAGCTGGATCGCCTCGAGGGCGAGGTGGCTGCGCCGCTTGCCCTGGTTCGCGTGCGAATGCTTCTTCTTCGGATGCCCTGCCAAACCGAACTCCTTACACGAAACGGGGGGTCGGTAAGGGGGGCAGAGCCCCCCTTCACCTCTTACTGCCTCAGTGTTTCACATCCCGTCGTCAGACGGGGTCTCTTCCTCGACCTTGAGACCCTCGAGCGCTTCCCAGCGCTGGTCCGTCGCGAGGTCGTGCTCGTGGGGCGCCTCGTTCAGGTCCAGCCCGCAGACGGGGCACAGGCCCTTGCAGTCGGGCCGGCAGAGCGGCGCCTGCGGCGTCGCGAGGATGACCTCCTCGCGCAGGAGCGGCGTGAGGTCGATGAGGAAGTCGCTCCCGATGACCTTCGCGTCGCGCGGCGGCTCGGCCATCGGCGCGCCGCTCTCGACGTTGAGCTTCGCGTAGTACTGCTCCGCGAACGTCATGTCGACGGGCGAGACGATCGGGCGCAGGCAGCGGACGCACTCCTGCGACACCGTCGCGTGCGCATCGCCCTCGAGGAACGCGCCGGGGTTCGTGTGCGTCGCATGGATGTCGGCGTCGATCGACGTGATGGCGGCATCGAGCAGCTCCGCGTTGTCCCCGCGCGGATCGATCGGCGACTCTTCGACGTGGTAGTCGGCCGTGTCCCCCACCGGCTGCTTCAGCAGCGGGGCGACGCTCACCTTCATGGCTCAGGCCTCCGCGGGCTCGGGCTTTCGCTCCTCCAGCACGTCGAGGCTCTTCTGGACGATCGAGAGGGTCCGGTCGAGGTCGGCCTTGAGACGAAGGAGGACGTCGGCCGCGTACTGGTCGGCGCCGCGCATCGTTTCCTCGGCGCGCTGCTGGGCCTTGCCCGTGATGTCCTCGGCGT
>CAZSRI010000032.1:0-21163 GCA_964609145.1 uncultured Chloroflexota bacterium | reverse complement strand
CTCCCTTGACGCCCACACTCCCGGTGCTATGGTTGTCCGCCATGAACGTTCACGTGAACGTTCCTCGACCGACCGGTGGCTGACGGGTCGCCCGCGCCTAGCCGGCGCGCGTCGTCCGCGCTCCGCGCTGATCCGCGGCTCTCGAAGTTCGACCCCCTGCCTCGGATCCTCGTCTTCGACGAGTTCGACACGGGGACGCACGGCTGGGTCGAGCTCCTCGGCAACTACGACGGCCGCGGCGACCTCGACACGGTCGATGAGCACATGCGGGACTTCCGACCGCCGCAGCTGAGCTCCTGCGCCTTCTTCGACGTCGGGACGCATGGAGCCATGTCCGGTACCTATGCGCTGAAGATCGCCACGCGTCCGCAGGCCGGCCACACCGCCGTCGCGATCCGGCGGCTCACGATGGCGCGCCGCGGGTTCGTGCAGCTCGAGACGTACTTCACGTACAAGGCCGAGGCCGCCTCCGAAGAGAACCGGGCGTCCGCCCGCTCGGGGGCTGGGGAGTGGGACGGGAACACGCATCCGTCGGAGACGCAGTTCGGCGCGTTCACCTTCGCCACCGACATCTGCGACGGCGTCCGCTACCACACCGTCGTTCGGTACCAGAACACCGATCTCGAGCATCGCCTGCGCCGGCAGTGGATCTACCCGACCGTGCCCGAGCCGACGCCTCGGGAGCACCTCGAGGGCAAGGTGAAGCTGCCGCGCACCGCGGACTTCACGGCGCCACGGCCCGAGGACTGGCGGCCGTTCGGACGGCCGCAGGAGCTCTGCTTCAACGAGGTCCCGACCAAGGTCAATTGGCATTACCTGCGCTGGCTCATCGACACCCGCACCCGTTCCAACGTCGAGCTCCAGGTCAACGACCGCCTGTTCGACCTACGGGCTGTTCCTGTGCCCGCGTACAAGGAGCGCTATGGGTCCCTGCAAGGTCTCCTGAACTTCTACGTTTCGGTCCGGACGCACACCGACGTCCGCAACCTCCTCTTCCTCGATTCCGTGCTGATCTCGGTGGACCGGTAGGGCCCGGATGCGGCAGTCGCTCACCGTCGTGCTCGAACGGAACGCACACCTTTCGGGCGAGTTCGGCACCGAGCCGTACGAGGCCGCCTGGGCCGGCGAGGCCCGCTGGTTCGTGCGCGTCCTCGAGCTGACGGGCAGCGGCGCGTACATCGAGGCGAGGACGCAGATCTCGCCCGACGGGCTCCACTGGTGCGATCTCGATGACCGCGTGATGAGGGCGAGCGCTCCCGGCCTCGTCACCTGGTCCGCGAACGAGTTCGGCGGGTGGCTGCGGCTGAAAGGCGTCGTGGCCGGCGACGCCGGCGCCACGGAAAGGACGGTGGCGAAGGTCCTCGTCTACTTGGCGCTCAAGGCCTGACCACTCCCGGAGAAAGAAGGGATCGCATGAAGGCGACACGCCGCCAACTCCTCGCCGGCGCCGCAGCGTTCGGCGGATCCGCCCTGCTCGCGGCCTGCGCGCCTGCGGTGGCGCCCAGCCCGTCCGCCACGTCCGGCGCGACGCCGACGACCGCCTCATCGGCGCAGCCCGCGGCCAGGGCCCCGACCGGCCAGCTGAGGGTCGCCATTCCCGTGAAGGTGCCGACGCTCGATCCGCACGGACCGCAGTCCGTCGAGGACGTGACCCATACCGTCGTCCAACACGTCATGGAGCCGCTCGTCAGGCGCGACGCGGCGAGCGGAGAGCTGCGCGCCGTCCTCGCGACCGAATGGAAGAACCCGGACCCGACGACGTGGTCGTTCACGCTCCGGAGCAACGCGAAGTTCCACGACGGGTCGAAGGTGACCGCGGCCGACGTGAAGGCATCCGTCGAACGCGTCATCGCGCTCAAAGGCGCGCTCGCGACGCAGTTCGCCGCGGTCGACGCCATCTCGACGCCGGACGACACGACGCTCCAGATCAAGACGAAGACGCCGGTAGGCACGCTGCTCGCGAACATGGCGATGGTCCCCGTCGCCCCGGCATCGAAGGTGAACGCCCAAGGCTTCTTCGACAGGCCGATCGGATCCGGCCCGTTCAAGGTGACGGCGTGGAGCCCCGGGAGCGAGCTCCGTCTCGAGGCGAACCCGGACCACTGGGGGACGCCGCCGGGGGTCAAGGAGCTCCTCTTCCGTTACTACCCCGAGGTCGCGGGACGCGTGACCGCGCTGCAGACGGGTGAGATCGACCTCACCTGGCGCCTGCCGCCGGATCAGCTCCCCGCGCTGCGGAACGATCAGAACGTGAAGATCGACACCGTCGCGGGCGATACGTACTACTTCATCTGGATGAACTCGAGCCGTCAGCCGTTCACGGACAAGCGCGTGCGCCAGGCGATGGCGTACGCGCTCGACGCGGACAAGCTCGTGAAGGACCTGCTGTCGGGCGTCGCCAAGCGCGGAACGGCGCCGATCGCCTCGACGATCTTCGGCTACGCGGCGCAGACGCCGTACGCGTACGACCCCGCGAAGGCGAAGCAGCTGCTGGCCGAGGCGGGCTTCCCGAGCGGCTTCGACGTCGGCCTCATCTGGAACCCGGGCTCCGCGCCACAGGACCGCGAGCTCCTGCAGGCGATGATCAC
Source organism: uncultured Chloroflexota bacterium (assembly GCA_964609145.1). Classification (GTDB taxonomy): domain Bacteria; phylum Chloroflexota; class Limnocylindria; order P2-11E; family P2-11E; genus JACPOT01. The sequence continues at coordinate 18,575 of CAZSRI010000032.1, read as the reverse complement.
GTACTGGAACGCGATCGGCGCGCGCGTGAAGAGCCAGGAGATGGAGCGGGCCGTGTGGATCGATAACCTCAACAAGCTCAACTGGGACATGGATCTCCAGGCCAACGCGACGACGACCGGGGACGCCGACTTCACGCTCGGACGGCTGTATCACTCGCGCGCGAACCGCAACGGGTACAAGAACCCGGCGCTCGACAAGATCCTGGAGGACGCGGTCGCGACCGTGGATCAGGCACGCCGCAAGGAGCTGTACGCGCAGGCGGGCAAGATCATCTGGGACGACGCGGCCGGCATCTTCCCGGCCGAGCTGCTCAACGTGTTCACCTATCGCAAGCGCGTCAGCGGCTTCGTGCCGTCGGTGAGCTCGGTCCTGACATTCGCCAATGTGACGGTGCAGTAGGACGCACGCTTCGGTGCCGGTGAGCCGGGGCTTGGGGCGGCCGCTCCGGGCGTCCCGTCGCGGATCCCAGACCCCGGTCCGGCAGCGAAGACGCGAGCAGCCATGACCGCCTACGTCGCGCGCCGCGTGACCCTGTCGCTCTTCGTCCTCTGGGGCGCCGCGACCATCGTCTTCGTCGCGATCCGATCGGCACCCGGCGATCCGACCCAGCTGATGCTCGGACCGTCCGCGACGGCCGCGGAGGTCGCCGCGCTCCGGTCACGCCTCGGCCTGGATCAGCCGCCGGTCGCTCAGTACGTGCGGTACCTCGCGCAGGTCGTCCGTCTCGACCTCGGCGACTCGATCAGGCTGGGACAGCCGGCGCTCGCCGCGATCGCGGATCGGCTCCCGCAGACGGCCCGCCTCGCCGCGCTGGCGATGCTGGCCGCGGTCCTCCTGAGCTTCCCGATGGGGATCGCGGCGGCGCTGTGGACCCGGACGTGGGTCGGCCGGTCGATCTCGGCCCTCTCCCTGGTCGGCCAGTCCGTCCCGAGCTTCTGGCTGGGGATCGTGCTCATCCTCGTCTTCGCGCGCGAGCTCCGTCTGCTGCCCAGCGGGGGCGCCGAGACGTGGCAGCACATCATCCTTCCCGCCGCGACGCTCGCGCTCCCTCTGGTGGGCATCCTCACGCGGCTCATCCGCAGCGGTCTGCTGGACGTGTTCGAGGAGGACTACATCCGCACCGCGCGAGCGAAGGGGCTGATGCCGCGGACGGTCGTCAGCCGCCACGCGCTGCTGAACATGCTCATCCCCGTCATCACGGTCATGGGGCTGCAGCTCGGACAGATGCTCGGCTTCTCGGTGATCGTCGAGTCGGTGTTCGCCTGGCCGGGCGTCGGACGGCTGCTGGTGGACGCGATCGCCGACCGCGACTACCCGCTCGTCCAGGCCGCCATCCTCGTCGTGACGAGCATCTTCATGCTCATCAACCTCGTCGTGGACCTGAGCTACGCGTTCCTCGACCCGCGGGTGAGGCTCACGTGAGCAGACCGCAGGCACGGCTCGTCCTCGCGGGCCTCCCGCTCGCGCTCTTCGTCCTCATCGCTATCGTCGGCCCCGCCCTCCTGCCGTACGACCCGATCGCGACACGGACCGGCGAGCGACTGAGACCGCCCTGGACCGCGCTCGGCGACGGCTCGCTCGCGCTGCTCGGAACGGACCAGGTCGGCCGGGATCTCCTGGCCCAGATCCTGGAGGGCGCTCGCATCTCGCTGCTGGTGGCGGCCGGCACGATCCTCGCCGCCGGCGCGATCGGGCTCGTCGTCGGCGTCCTCGCCGGCTATTACGGCGGCGCGTTCGACATGGCCGCGATGCGCCTCGCCGACGTCCAGCTCGGGTTCCCGGCCATCCTGCTCGCGATCCTCATCGCCGCCATCCTCGGACCCACGGTCGCGAACGTGATCATCACGCTCTCGCTGGCGAGGTGGGTGACCTACGCGAGGGTGGCGCGTGCGACCACACTGACCACGAAGGAGCTGGAGTTCGTCGAGGCCGCGCGCGCGATCGGCGTCGGTCGCGCACGTCTCCTGGCGCGCCACATCCTTCCGGCGGCGTTCACGCCGGTCATCGTCATCGCCACGGTCGAGGTCGGTCTCGTGATCGTCTCCGAGGCCTCGCTCAGCTTCCTCGGGCTGGGGACGCCGCCGGATCAGCCGTCGTGGGGGTCGATCGTGGCCAACGGACGCGCCTACTTGAACACGGCCTGGTGGATCTCCACACTGCCGGGTATCGCTCTCAGCCTGCTCGTCCTGTCCGTCGGTGTCTTCGGAGATCACCTGCGAGATCGGCTCGACCCGCGCGCCGCGGCGGCGGGGCGGTAGATGGTCGCGCCCGAGCGGCAGCTGAGACGCCGGAGGCCGGCCACCCTCAAGGACATCTCCGCGAAGCTCGGCGTCTCCGTCAATACGGTCTCTCGGGCGCTCGCGGGGAAGGACGCGGTGAGCGGACGCACGCGAGCCCTCGTCCAGGCCGAGGCGGAGCGTCTCGGCTACGTCCCGAATGCCATCGCGCGCTCGCTGGTCGCCGGCTCCGCGACCGCGCTCGGCCTCGTGATCACGAACCCGTCGAACCCCTTCTACGCGACGCTCATCAGCGCGATCGAGCAGCGCGGGCGGGTCCTCGGCTATTCGCTCGTCCTCATGGCCAGCGAGGAGAGCCTCGACAACGAGCGCCGGGCCGTCGAGTCGCTGCTCCGCTGGAGCGTGGACGGCGCGATCGTCGTGCCCGTCCAACAGGAGGTCGATCACTGGCGACGCCTCCACACGGCGGGCGTGCCGTTCGTGCTCGTCAACCGCGATCTGCCGGAGCTCGGATGCGACTTCGTCGGCATCGACTATGAGAAGAGCGCCTATGAGGCGACGTGCCATCTTCACGACGGCGGCGCGCGCACCGTCCACCTCATGGAGGAGGACCTGTCGATCTCACCGGTCGACGACCGCATCGCGGGATTCCGCCGCGCGCTGGCGGATCGGAAGATGGAGGGTCGGATCATCCGGGTACCCACGAGACGGAGCCGTTCGAGCGCGCTGCCGTGGGACCCTGAGGACGCCTACCACCTCGCACGGCGGCTCGTCGCGGATCTCACCGCCGGATCCGCGGTGATGGTCGGCAACGACCACTTCGCGCTCGGGATCTACCGCGCCCTGCGCGAAGCGGGTATGCGCATCCCGGCGCAGGTGGCCGTCATGGGATACGGCGACCATCCGTTCTCCCCGTACCTCGATCCACCGCTGAGCAGCGTGCGGCTCCCGTCGGCCGAGATCGGCTCGACGGCGGTCGACCTGCTCATCAGGCGGCTCGGCGACGGGGACCGGGACGGGCCGCCCGAGAAGATCCGCCTCGACGCGAGCCTGGTCCCGCGCTCGTCCACCGGCAGCTGATCCATTCCCTGCGGTCCGGGGCGGCGCGGATGGGGGCTCCCGCCGCGCAGGCGGCCGCGTGCGCTCCCGGGCGGCGCACGACGCGGCCGGGCCTGGCGACCGTGTGCTCGCCGTCGCGCCGCACCGCGACGCCGTTCACCAGGACGTGCTCGACGCCGCTCGCGTACCGGTGCGGCCGCTCGTACGTCGCGTTGTCGCGGATATTCGCGGCGTCGAACGCGACGACGTCCGCGTGCATCCCCGGCGCGAGCCGCCCGCGGCGCATCGCCTCCGTGAGCGGGCCCATCGACGAGCCCTCGCCGAAGACCTCGAGCGTCACGCCCCGGCGGATGTCGCTCTCTGAGCGGCCGTCCTCGATGAGCGACTCCGTCGCCCAGCTCAGCGTGTTGATGAAGCCCGGAGCGACGGCGAGGCCGCGCACGTCGATCTCGGTCGCGCCGCGGCCGTCCACACGTCCGACCGCGGCGATCGTGTCGCCGTCGATCGCGACGTCGCCGGCGAACGGCTCGCCTGCGCTCCCGTCGTGGATGGTCCCGCCTCTCAGGACGATCTCATGCGCCGGGTGACCCACCCGCACAATATGGATCGATGGAGACGGCGATGCTCGTGTGGGTCGTCGTCGGTGCCGGCATCACCGCCGGCGTGTTCCTCCTCGCGCGCGCCGTCGTCGAGATCGGCGGCGTCGCTTACGCCGCCATCGAGCGGACGATCTCGCGCGAGGCCGCCGCGAAGCGCGGCGCCGCCCTCGCCGCGGGCGCGGGCGCGGCGCTGCTCGCGGCCGCGCTCATCGCCGCGATCGCCGTCCTCGCGATCTTCGCGAGCCTGCTGAACGGCCAGTTCGGGGGCTCCTGATCGACCGGCCCCTCCGGCCGCTCGCGCGCTCCGCGACGCTGAACGCGTTGGGGCTGCGCGCGCTCGAGGCGGCCGAGCGGAGCCTCTCGCCGATCGGCCTCGCGCGGCTGCGCGAGATCCTCTGGACGTTCCACATCTACCTCTACGTGACGCCCGGGCCCGAGCTCGCGCGCCGCGCGCTCGAGATCTTCCCCGAGCCCGTCCGCGCGCTCGGCGCGCGCTGCCCGTTCCACCGCTACGACGCGCGCTCCGGCGGCGGCTACTGGCCCGACGCCAATGAGGTGTGGCTCGCGGCCGGCGTCGAGACGTACGAGGGGCTGCGCCAGGTCGTCCTGTCGTCGCGCCACGAGATGTTCCACTTCATCGCGCACAACGACGCGCGGTACCGCGCGGACGACGACGCGCACTGGCCGCGCCTCTGGAGCGCTCTGTCCGCGAGCCGCTCCGAGCTCGACGCCCACCCCCGCTATCGCGACTGGATCCGCCTGAGGTTCCTCCCGCAGGGCGACCACGCGAACCCCGCCGAGCTCTTCGCCGACATCCCGACGAACTTCCCCGCCCCATCCGAGCTGCCGCTCCCGCTGCGCACCTACTTCGAGCCGCTGCTTGAAGGGACGGGTGAAGGACCGGCCGCCGTGGAGCCCGTCGCGGTGGGCGATCTCAGCGAGTTCCACGCCGTCATCGCGTCGTAGCGATCGCTCCGTCTCGGGTCATCGCTCGGGCGGGTGACGCAGCCAAGAGGCGCTCTGGAGGTCCGCCGTCAGGCTCGCCCGCTCGCGGGCCAGGACCCCGATCCGTCTTTGCGCGACGAGTCCGCGGCTTCGGTCAGGCTTCGCGTCCGAGGCCGACCCTCCCCCGCGACATCACCGCCCTCGCGCCCGCGCTGAGCAGAGCGGCGCGAGGCGGGATGAGGTCGAGGGGAGCCACCTCTCGTACGAGGCGGCCACCGCTCACGCCGAGGCTGTTGGCCGCCGAGGGCGAGAGGTGCGACCCCGAGGCAACGTCATCCCGCCGAGCGCCGCTCGCCGCGGGGCCCCCCGGCCGGGTGCGTCACCCGGCCGAGCGATGCTGACCCGGGCCGCGAGCACCCGAGCGACGAACGCGATCCGCCCGAGCGCCGCTCGAACCGGATGAGGCACCGAAATTGCGTGCTTGGTCGGCCGCTATGGCGAAGGTCCACGACCCGTTCGACGAGCGCTGCACCACCTTCTATCTGCACGTGATGGACACGCTGCGCGAGGCGAAGGTCCCCTTCCTCGTCGGCGGCGCGTTCGCGATGAAGCACTGGGCGGGCATCGCGCGGTGGACGAAGGACCTCGACCTCTTCATCCGGCCGATCGACGTCGACCGCGCCTTCGACGCGGCGACGCACGCGGGCTACCGGACGGAGCTGCTCGAGCGGCATTGGCTCGGGAAGGTCCTGTACGAGGATCTGTTCGTCGACCTCATCTGGAGCTCGGGCAACGGCATCGGGACCGTCGACGACGAGTGGTTCGCGCGCGCGCCGGAAGTCAGCGTCCTCGGCACGATCGCGGCGCTCGTGCCCGCGGAGGAGATGATCTGGCAGAAGGCATACATCATGGAGCGCGAGCGCTTCGACGGCGCCGACGTGCTCCACATCCTCCGCGAGCAGGCCGACCGCCTCGACTGGGGTCGCCTCGCGCGCCGGTTCGGCGACCACTGGCGCGTCCTCTTCGCGCACCTCGTCCTGTTCGGATTCGCGTTCCCGGCGGAGCGCGACCGCATCCCGGCGAGCGTCATGGCCGAGCTCGCGCGGCGGCTCGACGGCGAGAGCGCCCGCGCCGACCCCGACGACACGATCACGCGCGGGACGCTCCTCTCGCGCTACCAGTACGAGGACGAGGTCGCGGACGGGCGCTACAAGGATGCGCGGCTCCTCCCGCCGTCGGACCTCACCGCGGAGGACGTCGGGAAGTGCGCGTAGCCGCCGTCGGCGACATCCACTGCACGAGGACGAGCCAGGGGAAGCTCGCGCCGCTCTTCGCGCAGGCGGCCGCGAACGCGGACGTGCTGGTCCTCGCCGGCGATCTCACCGACTACGGGCTGCCCGAGGAGGCGCACGTCCTCGCGCGCGAGCTCGCCGCCGCGAAGGTGCCGATCGTCGGCGTGCTCGGGAACCACGACTTCGAGTCGGGCAAGCCAGACGAGGTCGCGCGGATCCTGCGCGAGGCCGGCGTCGAGCTCCTCGACGGCGACGCCGTCGAGATCGAGGGCGTCGGGTTCGCGGGGGCCAAGGGCTTCGCCGGCGGGTTCGGCGAGCACGCGCTCGGACCGTGGGGCGAGAACGCGATCAAGCGGTTCGTGCAGGAGGCCGTCGACGAGGCGCTGAAGCTCGAGACGGCGCTCGCGCGCCTGCGGATGCAGCTCCGCGTCGCGGTCGTCCACTACGCACCCATCGAGGACACCGTGCGCGGCGAACCGCCGCCGATCTTCCCGTTCCTCGGATCGAGCCGGCTCGAGGAGCCGATCGACCGCTATCACGCGCGGGCCGTGTTCCACGGACACGCGCACCACGGCGCACTCGAAGGACGCACGAAAGGCGGCATCCCCGTCTACAACGTGTCGCTCCCGCTCCTGCGGCGAACGCTCGGCGAGGGCGAGCCGACGCTCAGGATCGTCGACGTGTCCGCGCCGCTCGAGGTGAACGCCGAAGCGGCGTAGGGGGTCCTCGGGGGCATAGCCCCCGTGGCCGCTACCAGTTCGCGCTCGCGCCCTCGACGCGCGGGGGCAGCGGCACCGAGGCGGGCCGGATCACGTAGACGGTCCCCTGCGACCCGCCGAGCCAAGCCCGCTCGAACGCGGCGCGCGGGTACACGCGGCGCACGGCCGCGTCGCTCGTCGCCGCGGGGTCGTTCGAGATGACGTCGCCGTTCGCGGTGAAGCCGCGGATGACGAGCACGTGGCCGCTGCTCCCCTGCGGCAGCAGGAACCCCGGGAGCGCGCCGGCGGCGACCGTCACCGACGCCACGAGCGGGATGCCGGCGGCGATGAACCGCTCCGCCTCCGTCAGCGACCGCAGCCGCGTGACGAACGCGCGCAGCCCGTAGTGCGCCGCGTACCCGGTGTTGAACGGCCAGTTGCCGGTGCCGCCGTACGTCGCGTCGAACGTGTAGCGCGCGGCGTGGTCGACCCGCGGGTCGGGGTAGCCGGGGTCGACCCACGAGGTCTCGTCCGCCGTCGGACCGGTCTTCCAGAACGCGAGGATCATCGCCGTCGACGTGGGGCTGCACCACGCCTCGCCGCCGCTGTCGTACTCGGGGTACTCGCCGGCGTGGATCTCCTGCGAGTAGGAAGGAACGTCGAGGTCCTTCCCCACGCCCGGCCCCGGTGCGCTCGGGATGGTCGTGCGAAGGCTGCCCGGATCGGAGACGACCGCGGCCGCCATGCGCAGCGTCGGCGTCGCCGTCGCCGCGGCCGTGCGGGCGAGCGTGATGCGGAACCGGTATTCCGTCATCGGCACGTTCGCGCTCAGCGTGTCGGTGTCGACGTCGCCATCGGCATCGCCCTGGCCGTCGACGGACGCGCGCCGCACGTCACCGTCGCCGTACGCCCACACACCGAAGTCCCACCACTTCGTCTCCCCGCCCACTGCGCGGCGTGTCTGTACGTACACGTGAAGAGAGCTGCCTGCGGGCGTATCCGCGTTCCAGGACGGAACGAGCCGAGTGAAGACGAACGGCGCCGCGTGCCACTCGGACTGCCACGCTCCAACTGTCGCCGCGCTCATCTGCACGCCCGCTTCCGCGAGCCGCACGCCGGAGAGCTCCGCGCGGTCGAGCGGTGCGCTGAAGAACTCGATGAGGTCGCGCGTGGGCGGCACCCTGCTCGGGGTGAGCGCCGTGGGCATGGATGGCGCCGGCGCGGGCGAGGCGCTTGCCGCCGCGGTCGCCGTCGGCGTGCCGGACCCGCGCGTCACGCCAGCCGCGGCGCTCGCGGTGGGCGCCGGAGAGGGCGAAACGGCGGATGGTGCGACGGCCGACGTCGCGACGCATCCCGAAAGCACCAGCGCGACGGCGAGGAGCGCGAGCTTCGACACGATGCTCCAACGATGCGCCGATCCTATCGATACGACGGGCGGACGAGCCCCTACGACGAACGTCGGAACGCGATCCGTGCGCGCGCACGATGTTCGCGGGCGGCCATGCAGGCGAAGGTATGGCCTCATGACGACCGAGATCGCGATCGACCTCGAAGCCCTGCTCTCGCGCGCGCACATCCTGATGTTCGAGTACGACGCCGACGGCTACCTCCTGAGCGCGAGCGGGAGCTGCCTCGGCGGAACGGATCCGCGGCTCGAGATCCGCGCGGGGCTCATCACGCCGCAGGCCGTGCGGCGCGCGTGCTCCGGCGAGCGCGTCGTCGAGCGCACGCGCCTCTCCGGCCTGGACATCGAGATCGTCCACGAGCCCGTCCGAAGCGACCGCGGCGTCGAGCGCGTGCGCGCGACCGCGTACTCGCTCGACCTCTAGGGTCATCCCCCTCCACGTGCTGGGAGCGCCGGACCCGGTGGGGACCGGCGCTCCTGCCCAATAGCCGTCGGCTCGCCCTTCGGGCTCGCTTCGCGGCTGGCCGCTGCGCTCTTGCGGAGCTCGCTTCGGACCGGCGAAGCCGGATCCTCGCTCGCGCCCATCTGAAAGACTGCGCCCGATGGACCGGCGCAAGGACGTCCTGACGCTCGGCGAGGCGGCGCGCCTGCTCGGCGTCGACCCGGACACGCTGCGGCGGTGGTCCGACGCGGGGAAGATCGAGGTCTTCACGACCGCCGGCGGCCACCGCCGCTTCCGGCGCAGCGCGATCGACGCGATGCTCCCGCACCCGCGCGCGCGCCGCGCGCTGCTCTCCGGGCTCGGCGAGCCGCCCGATCGCGTCGCCGCCGAGCTCCGGCGCCGCGTGCACAGCGACCTGCACACGCTGTCGGAGCAGGACTGGCACGCGCGCCTCGACGCGCGGACGCTCGAGTGGTTCCGCGACCGCGGCCGGCGCATGGGTGACCTTCTCCTGGGCTACCTCGACACGCAGCAGCGCAGCGGGCGGGGGCAGCTCGTCTCGCAGGCGGAGGCGCTCGGGCGCGAGTACGGCGCGATGAGCGCGAAGGGCGGCCTCTCGATCGGCGAGGCGACGCAGGCGTTCCTCTTCTTCCGCGCGCGGTTCATGGCGTCGGTCGCGTCGGTCGCGCGGCGGCGCGCACTCGACGCGGCGCAGACGACGGCGCTGTTCGAGGAGGCCGACCGCGCGCTGGACGGCGTCATCGTCGCGCTCGTCGAAGGACATCGCGAAGCGGGGCGACACGGCCGCCGCTAACCTCGGGCACGGGATGGCCTCCAGGTCCGCGGCGCACGCGAAGGCGCTCGCCGCGATCGATCGGCACCGGGACGCGCTCGTCGAGCTCTCGCTGCGGCTCCATCGCACGCCCGAGCTCGGATACCAGGAGCACCAGGCGTCGACGTGGCTCGCGACGTTCCTCGAAGGCGCGGGCTTCCGGGTCGAGCGCGGCTACCGAGGCATCGAGACGGCGTTCCGCGGCGACGCGCATGGGAAGGGGTCGGGCCCCACCGTCGCGATCCTCTCGGAGTACGACGCGCTGCCCGACATCGGACACGCGTGCGGGCACAACCTCATCGCGCTGATGGGGATCGCCGCGTCGATCGGCGTGCGCGCCGCGATCGAGCATCTGCCCGGGCGGCTCGCGTCGATCGGCACGCCCGCGGAAGAGGGCGGCGGCGGCAAGGTCGCGCTGCTGCGCGCAGGCGCCTTCGACGACGTCGACGCGGCGATGATGATCCACCCCTCGAGCCGCACGCTCGCCACGCGCACGTCGCTCGCATCCGACCGCGTCGACGTCGAGTTCAGCGGGAAGGCGGCGCACGCCGCGGCGCAGCCCGACCGCGGCATCAGCGCGCTCGACGGCGTCCTGCAGACGTTCAACGCGGTGCACGCGCTGCGGCTCGTGCTCCGCTCCGACGCGCGCGTGCACGGGATCATCACCGAGGGCGGGAGCGCGCCGAACATCATCCCCGACCGCGCCGTCGCGAAGTTCAGCGTGCGCGCGCTCGATCGCGTCTATCAACAGGAGGTGCTGCGCCGCTTCATCGCGTGCGCCGAGGGCGCGGCGACCGCGACGGGGACGACCGTGAAGATCACCGTCCACGAGAACTCCGGCTACGAGAACATGGTCCCCTCGACGCCGCTCTCCGAGCGCTGGGGCGAGCACCTCGCGGAGCTCGGCATCGCCGTCGCGCCGCCCGCGACGGACGAGCGGATGGGCTCGACCGACATGGGGAACGTCAGTCAGGTCATCCCCGCGATCCACCCCTACATCGCCATCGCGCCCGAGGGCACGCCCGGGCACTCGACGGCGTTCCGCGACGCCGCGGCCGCGCCGCAGGCGCTCGAGAACGCGCTGACGGCGGCGAAGGCGATGGCGCTGGTGGCGATCGACCTGCTTTCGGAGCGGGAGCTGCTCACGGCCGCTCGGGATGAGTTCGAGCGCCGCCGGCGCGAGGGCGCGGTCCGCGGGCGGCAGATGGGCTGAGCGGCCCATCGGCAGCGCCGAACGGCTCACGACAGCGCCGCGCGTCCGCCGCAACTAGTCTCAGCACAACGCATCAGGAGGGATCGGGCCATGGCGACGACCGTCTCGGCACCCAGAACGAACGTCCATCTCCGGCGGTGGGTCGACGAGATGGCGCGCATGTGCAAGCCCGACCAGGTCCAGTGGTGCGACGGCTCCGAGGAGGAACGCCGGCGGCTGACGGCGGAGGCGGTCGCGGCGGGCGTGCTCGTCCCGCTGAACGACGAGAGGCGGCCGCGCAGCTGGTACAGCCGCTCCGACCCGACCGACGTCGCGCGCACCGAGGAGCTCACGTTCGTGTGCACGCCGACGCGCGAGGGCGCGGGTGCGACGAACAACTGGATGGAGCCGAGCGAGATGTACGCGAAGCTCCGCGGTCTGTTCGACGGCGCGATGAAGGGACGCACGATGTACGTGGTGCCCTACATCATGGGCGTGCCGGAGTCGCCGTTCGCCAAGGTCGGCATCGAGCTCACCGACTCCGTGTACGTCGTCCTGAACATCCGGATCATGGCGCGGATGGGGCGGGCCGCGCTCGACCGCCTCGACGCGTCCGATGACTTCAACCGCGGCCTCCACTCCGTCGGCGACCTCGACCCGAAGCGCCGCTACATCGTCCACTTCCCGCAGGACAACACGATCTGGTCCGTCGGGTCGGGGTACGGCGGGAACGCCCTCCTGAACAAGAAGTGCCTCGCGCTCCGCATGGCGGGCTACTACGCGCGCAACGAGGGCTGGCTCGCCGAGCACATGCTCCTGCTCGAGGCGACGAGCCCGCGCGGCGAGGTCCGCTACCTCGCGGCCGGCTTCCCGAGCGCGTGCGGCAAGACGAACCTCGCGATGCTCGTCCCGCCGCCCGTCTTCGAGGGCTGGCACGTGCGCACGCTCGGCGACGACATCGTCTGGCTGCGCATCGGCGAGGACGGCCGCCTCTACGCGATGAACCCGGAAGCGGGCTTCTTCGGCGTCGCGCCCGGGACGAGCACGAAGACGAACCCGAACGCGATGAGGATGCTCGAGCACGACGCGATCTTCACGAACGTCGGCCTCACCTCCGACATGGACGTTTGGTGGGAGGGCATGGACGGCCCGCCGCCGGACGAGCTCACCGACTGGCGCGGGCGCGCCTGGCGTCCAGGATCGCCGGAGCCGGCAGCGCATCCGAACAGCCGCTTCACGGTGGCGCTCGAGAACAACCCGGCGCTCTCGCCCGCGGTGAACGACCCGAAAGGCGTGCCGGTCTCGGCGCTCATCTTCGGCGGGCGCCGCTCCGACACGGTCCCGCTCGTCCTCGAGTCCTTCAACTGGACGCACGGCGTGTACCTCGCGGGGACGATGGGCTCGGAGACGACCGCGGCGAAGACCGGCGCGGTCGGCGTCCTCCGGCGCGACCCGATGGCGAACATCCCCTTCATCGGCTACGACGCCGGCGAGTACCTCCAGCACTGGCTCGAGATGGGCGCGCGGATCCCGAAGCCGCCGCGCCTGTTCCTGGTGAACTGGTTCCGCAAGGACGGGAACGGCCGCTTCCTATGGCCCGGATACGGCGAGAACATGCGCGTCCTCGAGTGGATCCTCGGGCGGTGCGACGGCCGCGCGGCGGCGAGGGAGACGCCCGTGGGGTGGGTGCCCCGCGCGACGGACCTCGAGCTGCGCGACTTGCCGGCGACGCCCGAGGCCGTCGAGCGCACGCTGCGCGTGGACCCGGCCGAGTGGCGGAAGGAGCTCGACCTCCATCAGGAGTGGCTCGACCGCCTCGGCCCGACCGTCCCGCGCGCGCTCCGGCTCCAGCACGACCTGCTGGTGGAGGCGGTCGGCACCGCGTCGCGGGCCGAACGGCGCTAGGCCCGTCCTAGTCGTCCCCGCGAGGGGATGGGCAGGCTGATCGCGCTCGCCGACCGGATCGGCTGCGCCGCGCGCGACGACGACGACGAGCAGCGCGCGAGAGATCGCGCCTCCGGCTCAAGGCCGAGGCGCTGGCGAGCCCGGCGCCCGCCGCGAGGGGCCAGGGCGCGTCGCGCTCCGAGAGCGCGAAGGCGATCGCCTCTTCGTCCGTGAGTGCGGCGCCTGCCGCGCCGAGCGCGTCCTTGCGCGCCGGCTCCGCGCGCCCGAGGAGCGCGAGCACCTCGAGCGAGGACGGGCGGTCCTCCACGCGCAGGAAGTCCGCGAGCTGCGTCCCCGTCCGATCCTTCAGCGCCGTGCCTGCGCCGGACAGACGCAGCGCGCGCTCGTCGCGCCGCTGCGCCGCGGCGAACTCCGCGAAGTCGTAGAAGAACAGCACGATCCCGAGCCGCTCCGCGTAGTAGCGCTCCGTCGCGGCGATATCGCCGAGCCAGTACGCGATCCCGCCCGCGGCCTCGACGGCGCCGTGCTGCGCCAGGACGTCGCGCCAGCGCGCCGTGTGCCCAGGGCGAGCGCAAGCCAGGTCGACCCATCGATGTCGGTGAAGAGGTACGTGACCGTGCCGCGGGGAAGGCCGGCGCGCGGCGGCAGCGTCACCTCGGCGGCGCGGTCGGTCGCAGGCCCGGCCACTCCGGCATTATCGTCGGCGCCCATGTCACGTGACGGCCGTTCCGACCAGCTCCTCGACACGCTCGCCGCGCTGGCGCTCTTCGCCGACCTCACGAGCGCCGAGCTCGAGGCCATCGCCCATACGATGGAGGAGCGCTATTTCGCGGAAGGCGAACGGATCCTCCGTCAGGGCTTCTCGGGGTCCGGCTTCTTCATCGTCCTCGAGGGCGAGGCCGCGGCGCGGGTGAACGGCACCGAGGTGAACCGCCTCGGTCGCGGCGACTTCTTCGGCGAGATCAGCGTCCTGCTCGGCGAGCCGCCCAGCGCCGACGTGGTCGCGCTGCGGCCGCTGCGCTGCGCGGTCCTCGCCGCGCCGCAGGTCGAGGAGTTCGTCACGGCCCACCCGAGGGTCGCGTACCGCATGCTCCAGGCCGAAGCGCGCAAGCTCCGCAACGCGACGCGATGGCGGTCGTAAGGCCCTTTCCGCCGGGCGAGTACCCGGTCGTCGTCGTCGGGAGCGGACCGGGCGGCCTCCAGATCAGCCACGCGCTCTCCGAGCTCGGCGTCGAGCACGCGGTCCTCTCGCGCGACGGGTCGGCGGGCGGCATGTTCCGCCGGTTCCCCTTCTTCCAGCGTCTGCTCTCGTGGACGAAGCCGTACGCGCCGGTCGCGCGGAGCGAGCGCGAGTACGAGCGCTACGACTGGAACTCGATGGTCAGCGACGATCCGACGCTGCGCGCGATCGCGCCGACGGTGATGGACGGCACGAGCTACTTCCCCTCGCGCCCCGAGATGGAGCGCAACCTCGCCCTCTTCGCCGAGCGCGCCGGCGTGCGCGTGCGCTACGGGTGCGAATGGGAGGCGACGCGCCAGGAGCGGGACCCCCTGGGAGGATCGGAGGACCGCTTCGTCCTGGCGACGAGCGACGGCGAGTACCGCTGCCGCTTCCCCGTCTTCGCCATCGGCGTCGCCGAGCCCTGGCGCCCCGACACGCCGGGGATCGACCTCGCGACGCACTACGCCGACACGCGCCCCGCCGAGACGTACGCCGACAAGGAGATCTTCATCATCGGGAAGGAGAACTCGGCGTTCGAGCTCGCGAGCGGGCTCCTCCAGTGGGCGCGCCGTCTCGTCCTCGCGTCGCCGAGCCCGACGAAGCTGTCGGTGACGTCGAACTCGCTCATCGGCGTGCGCGCGCGCTACGTCCAGCCGTACGAGGACAACGTCCTCGGCGGAGGCGTCATCGTGCTGAACGCGTCGATCCAGTCGATCGAGCGCCTCGGCGCGGGCTTCCGCGTGCGCGTCCGGAAGAGCGACACGAACGAGGAGCAGGTCTACGACGTCGACGACGTCATCGCCGCGACGGGCTGGGTCCCGCCGCTGCGCGACCTCCCCGACCTCGGCGTCGTCACGTTCGGCCGCAACAAGCTCCCCGCGCTCACGCCGTTCTGGGAGAGCGCGTCGCTGCGCGGCGTGTACTTCGCCGGGACCGTGACGCAGGCGGCCGGCGGGCTGAAGAAGAACGGGATCCCGTCGAACTCGGGCGGCGTGAACGGCCACCGGTACAACGGGCGCATCCTCGCGAAGCACATCGCGCGCACGCACTTCGGCGTCGCGCTCCCCCGCCCCGAGCTGCGCGCCGACGACGTCGTCCCGTTCCTGCTCCACGAGCTCGACCACGGCGCCGAGATGTGGCACCAGCGCAGCTACCTGTGCCGCGTCGTCACGGCCGATCCCGGCGAGGGGATCCGCGACGAGGGGATCTGGCCGCTGGCCCACTTCGTCGACGACGGCGGCCCGGACGCCGTCGCGGCGACGATCGAGGCGAACGCGCAGGGCGAGAACTACCCCGCGTTCTACGTGCGCCGGGGCGGGCGCGTTACGGAGCACCTCCTCGGGGCCGACCAGCGCATGCGCTACGACACCGTCGACCGCCGCTCCGCGCTCGCGGCGATCCTCGGCGAGCTCCTCGGCTTGGAGGCGGTCGCCTCGTCCTAGACCGTCTCCGCGGCGGCCGCCGCGCCCGGCTCGGCGGCCTTGCGCGCCGGCTCGTTGCGGATCGCGAGGTTCACGAGCGCGCCGCCGACCAGCAGCCCTGCAGCGATGAACATCGCGAGATGGAAGGCGTCGGTGGACGCCTCGCGCGCGGCGCGCTCGAGCTCGGGGATGCGCGCCGCGTTCACCGGACCGCCCTCGCGCACGGGGTTCATGGGCGAGATCTGCTCGCGGACGCGGTCGTTGCCGAGGTCGTACCCACCGAAGCGATCGCCGATCCCGCTGTAGAAGCTCGCGGTGACCGCGACGAACAGGACGGCGCCGACGAGCTGAGGTCCGATGCGCGAGATCGCGTTGTTGATCGCCGACGCCAGGCCGGAGTTCGCGACGGGGATGCTCGACATGAGCGCGGTGACGAGCGGCGTGACCAGGAGCGTGAGCCCCATGCCGAAGATCACGAGCCCCGGCAGGATCCGCGTGAGGTAGTCGAGGGGTGGCAGGGCGTCGCCCTGTCCGAGCCTCCACGGAGCCGTGTCGGCGGGAATGAGCGCGTACAGGAGGACGCCGGCCGCCATGATCAGCGGCCCCACCACCATGAAGATCCGCGGGCCGAAGCGGCCCCCGAGCGCGCCGGCGCGCGAGGAGAAGAGCACGAGCAGGAGCGTCGCCGGCAGCGTCGCGACGCCGGTCGCGGCGGCGGTGTATCCGAGGACGCCCTGCAGGAACAGCGTGAGGTAGTAGAGGATCACGTACAGCGCGCCGTAGATGAGGAACGTTGAGACGTTCGTCACGGTGAAGTTGCGCGAGCGGAACAGCCACGGCGGGACGAGCGGGGTCCGTGAGCGCGTCATCCAGAGCGGCACGGAAGCGGCCGCGGCGAGCCCGATCGCGAGCGCGGCGAACGCGACCGGATCCCGCCACTCCCGCTGCTGGCCGTAGATCGTCCCGAACGCGAGACCCCCGACCGCGAGCGCGGTGATGGCCGATCCCGGCCAGTCGAACTCGCCCGTGCTGCGCTCGTCGCGGCTCTCGACGATCCCGCGCGTCGCGTAGAGCGCGGCGATCGCGACGGGCACGTTGATGAGGAACGCCGCGCGCCACGAGACGGCGTCGACGAGGAAGCCGCCGACGACCGGTCCGAGGATCGTCGTCGCCGCCGATGCGCCCGACCAGTAGCCGAACGCGCGCCCGCGCTGCACCTCGTCCTCGAAGCACGCCGTGAGCAGCGAGAGCGAGCTCGGCACGAGGAGCGCGCCGGCCGCGCCCTGGATCACGCGGAACGCGACGAGGGCCTCCATGGTCGGCGCGACGCCGCACAGCACCGACGTGACCGCGAAGCCGCCGATCCCGAGCTGGAACATCCGCTTGCGGCCGTAGTGGTCGTTCGCCGCCCCCGCGAGGATGAGGAGCGCCGAGAGCGTGAGGAGGTAGCCGGTGTAGACGTACGACTGCCCCTCGAGGACGCCGACCATGAGCGCGGGCAGCTCGCGGCCGATGCGCGGGAGCGCGACCGTGACCACGGTCGAGTCGAGGAACACCATGCCCGAGCCGAGCACGGCCGCGGCGAGCACCCAGCGCTGGTAGGTGCTCAGTGGGCAGCCCCTTCCCACGTCATCTCGCCCGCCGTGATGCGCGCGTCGATGCGGCTCTCGGGCCCAGCGAGCGGGCACGACCAGCGGTGGTCGTAGTGGCACGAGGGGTGGTACGCGAAGTTGAGATCGAGGATGAGCTCTCCCTGTTCCGTCGAGCCCAGATCGGCGCCCTTGACGGTGTCGAGGAGATAACGCCCGCCGCCATACGTGTCATTCCCGCTCGTGCCGTCCTTGAACGGGATGAAGATCCCGCCGCCGTAGACGTCGATCCAGAAGACGGGGAGCGTCCCGAGCGGGATCTCGACCCGGCCGATCGGGCGCAGGCGCATCGCCTCGCCGGTGCTCGTCTGCACGTCGAACGGCTTGCCCACGTCCTCCGTCAGCGGCGCCGTGAACCGGAAGCGCGGGTCGTACGGGAAGTAGCGCAGTCCCTTGAAGGCGGCGCGCTCCTTCGGCGCGATCGCCGACTGCGGATGCGTACCGAAGAGCTCGTCGCGCACGTGGCGCCATCGCTCGTGCGCCCGGGCGGGGTCGGTCGTCCGGCGCACCTCGTCGTACAGCACGAAGACGTGCCGCCGATAGTCGAGCAGCTCCGCATACGCGCCCCATCCCGACACGGCGGCCGATGCTACGTGACCACCATTCGCATCGGTCCCCGGACGTGCACGCGTACCTCTCCGCGTGAGACCGGCGGAACCTGGAGTGCGTCGACCTCGCTCTACCTTGGCCCGCTCAAGGCGACGAACGGCTCGTTCAACTACGAGATCCCGGCCGCGGCCGACCTCGCGAGCTCCAAGAGCGTCGTCGCGTGGTGTCGAGCCTTCTCCGTTCTCACCACCTGGGCCGACCTCGAGGCGCCTTAGATCGACCGCGCCGCCGTCGCGCAGAGCCAGCCGAACGCGCGCGCGGTCGTGGGAAAGGCGTGGATCGTGTCCTCGAGCACGTCGACGGTGAGCCGCAGCTTCACCGCGAGCACGGCCTCGTGGATCGCCTCGGTCGCGCCGACGCCGGCCATGAACGTCCCGATCAGCGTGCGCTGCTCGCGATCGACGACGATCGTCACGTGGCCCTTCGCCTCGCTCACGTAGCCGCGCGCGGTCGTCGCGAGGTCCTGCGTGTGCTCGACGGCGTCGATCCCCTGCTCCTTCGCCTGGTCCTGGCGCAGCCCGACGGCGGCGAGCTCGGGATCCGTGTACACGCAGCGCGGCACCGCGCGCAGGTCCGCCGTCACGTCCTCGCCGAGCGCCGCCTTCGCCGCGATCTCGCCCTCGTAATGCCCAAGGTGCGTACTGATCTCGCGGCCGACCAGGTCGCCGACGACGTACACGCCGTCGGCGACGCGCATCGTCGCGTCAGGCTCGAGGAACTCGCCCTCCTTCGCCTCGACGCCGACGGTCTCGAGCCCCAGGGCGCTCACGTTCGGGGTGCGGCCGATGCCGATCGCGATGACCTGGCCGCTCGCGCTCGTGCCGTCGGCGAGCTCGATGACGTGCTCGCCGTTCGGCCCGCCGCGCGGGATGACGCGCTGCGCCCGCACGCCCGTGCGTACGTCGATCCCCTGCTCGCGGAACGCCTTCGCGAGGATCTCGCTGCTGCGCGGATGGTCGGTCGGGCTGAGGCGCGCGTTCGACTGGACGATCGTCGTGCGCACGCCGTAGCGCGCGAGGTACTGAGCGAACTCGACGCCCGAGGGCCCGGCGCCGAGGATGACGACG
>CAZSRI010000031.1:11821-21612 GCA_964609145.1 uncultured Chloroflexota bacterium | reverse complement strand
CTCGCTCCTGCCGCTGCCGCTCTTTCACCTCGTCCTCGACGAAGAACGTGACGGGCTTCCCCAGCTTGCCGGCGAGGAACTCGAGCGACGCCATCGCGGGACGTACCTTCCCGAGCTCCAGGGCGCTCACGTAGGCACGCGTGAAGTGCGGCGCGCCGAGCTGTGACTGGCTGAGGCCGGCCTCTACTCGGGCCCTGCGGACGCGCTCGCCGAGGCCGCGCAGCGACTCGGACGGCGGCGCCGGGGAGTGCCGGCGGAGCTTCCCGCGTGTGGGCATCGCCGCACCCTAGGCAGGCACCGGCCGTCTGTCAATGCCTCGTTGACAGGGTTATCGACGATCTCGTCGACGGATCAGACGAGGCGGATGAGCGGCGGGTGCGCGGGGTCCTCGAAGTGGGTCGTGTCGATGAATCGGAGCTCCCCGGCCTCGCGGTCGAGGAGCATCGAGTGGGTCCGCGCGCCGCGCTTGAAGAAGCGGACGCCCTGGAGGACGTCGCCGTCGGTGACGCCCGTCGCGATGAACCGAAGGTCCCTGCCGGGCGCGAGGTCCTCGGTCCGGTAGACCTTCGTCTCGTCGCTGATCCCCATCTTCGCGGCGCGGCGCCGCTCCTCGTCGTTCCGGAAGCGCAGGCGCCCGACGATCTCGCCGCCGATGCAGCGCAGCGCGGCCGCGGCGAGGACGCCTTCCGGCGCCCCACCCGTGCCGAACACGGCGTGGACGTTCGTCCCACCGACCGCCGCGGAGATCGCCGCGATGACGTCGCCGTCGTCGATGAGCTTGATGCGCGCGCCGGCGGCGCGGATATCCGCGATGAGCTTCTCGTGGCGGGGGCGGTCGAGCACGATCACGGTGAGGTCGTCGACGTCGCGGTCGAGGGATCGCGCGATGATCCTGAGGTTCTCCTCGACGGTGCGGTCGAGGTCGACCTTCCCGCGCGCGGGCGGGCCGACGATGAGCTTCTCCATGTACGTGTCCGGCGCGTGGAGGAGGCCGTCCGGCTCGGACACGGCCATGACGCAGATCGCGTTGGCGCGGCCCTTTGCGACGAGGTTCGTGCCCTCGAGCGGGTCGACGGCGATCGCGACCTCGGCACCGTCGCCGCGCCCGACGCGCTCGCCGATGTAGAGCATCGGCGCCTCGTCGCGCTCGCCCTCCCCGATGACGATGCGACCCGCGAACGAGACCTCGTCCATCGCGCGGCGCATCGCTTCGACCGCGGCGGCGTCGGCCTTGTCGTTCTCGCCGTGTCCCATCCAGTGCGCCGCGGCGATCGCCGCGGCCTCGGTGATCCGCACGAGGTCGAGGGGGTGCGGGCGTGGCGGGTGGATCTCGCCGAGGTCGGCGCGCGCCGGCCGCTCTCCGACCGCCATGGCCGATCAGCCTACTCGGATGGGACGGCCGGGGCGGCGGATGCGCCGATCGTCCTGGCGAGCCGTTCCGCAGCGCGCTCGATCCATTGCTCAGCGCGGCGCATCGCGTCCTCGGGCGAAGCGGCCTCCTCGCTCGTGACCCCGACGGCGCGCAGCCGCCGGACGATGCCGTCGGACCCGGGTCCGAGAGCGCCGACGATCGCGGCGACGGGGCGGCCGATCCCGTCGGCCTGGGCGATCACCGAGCCGGTGAGCTTGCCGTACGCGCTCTGCGCATCGAGGCGGCCTTCGCCGGTGACGATGAGGTCCGCCTTGGCGGCACGCTCGGCGAAGCGCGCAGCCTTCATCACGAGGTCGGCGCCCGACCGCATCTTCGCGTCGGCGAACGCGATGAGTCCCGCGCCGAGCCCGCCGGCGGCGCCGGCGCCGGGAACGTCGCGGATCCGACGACCGACGAACCCCTCGACCACGTCGGCGTACCGCGTGAGTGCGACGTCCAGCTCCGCGACGATCTCGGGCGTCGCGCCCTTTTGCGGCCCGAACACCGCCGATGCGCCGTCGGGACCGACGAGTGGGTTCCGGACGTCGGACGCGGCCTCGATCGACACGCGCAGGAGGCGCGGATCCACCTGCCCCTCGATACGCGCGAGCCGCGCGAGCGCGGCGCCGCCCTCGGGCAGCTCGTGACCGTCCGTATCCAGGAAGCGGAAGCCGATCGCGCGCGCCATCCCGGATCCGCCGTCGTTCGTCGCGCTGCCGCCGATCCCGACGACCACGCGCGCGGCGCCGCTCATCGCCGCCTCGAGGAGCAGCTCCCCCGTGCCGCGCGTGGAGGCGACGCGCGGATCGCGCTCGCCCTCGCGCAGGAGCGGCAGGCCGCTCGCCGCGGCCATCTCGATCACGGCGGTGCGACCGTCCCCCAACATGCCCCACTCCGCTTCGATCGCGCGCCCGAGGGGATCGTGCACGCGCGCGCGGCGCGTCGTTCCACCGGTCGCGTGCACGAGCGCGCGCGTCGTGCCTTCGCCGCCGTCGGCGAGCGGGCACTCGTCGCATGCGACGCCGGGCCAGGCCCGGCGCAGCCCGCGCGCGATCGCCGCGGCGACCGCGACCGCGTCCGCGCTCCCCTTGAAGGCCTGCGGCGCGATGAGGACGCGCGACGGCGCGGCACCGCTCATGCGCCGGTACTCTACGAACGTTGACCCGACGTATCGCCATGCTGTCCGTGCACGCATGCCCGCTCGCGCGGCTCGGCGGGCGTGACTCCGGCGGCATGAACGTCTACGTCAGGGAGCTCTCGCGGGAGCTCGGACGACGCGGTGTCGAGGTCGACGTCTTCACCCGCTGGCGCGAGCCGAAGGCCCCGCGCATCGACGCGTTCGCGCCGGGCGTGCGCGTCGTCCACATCCCGTCGGGCCCGGTCCGCTACGTCCCGAAGACCGAGGTGTACGAGCGCATCGACGACTTCACCTCGCAGGTCGAGGCATTCATCGATGAGGAGGGCCGCGGCTACGACCTCGTGCACAGCCACTACTGGCTCAGCGCGGCCGTCGCGCGGCGGCTCGCGGCGCGCTGGAGCCTGCCGACGATCCAGATGTTCCACACGCTCGGCCTCGTGAAGCGCGAGGTGATGGTCGAGGACACCGACGGCCAGATCGCCGCGCGCGTCGACGTCGAGCGGCGCGCCGTCCGTGAGAGCGACTCGCTCGTCGCCGCGAGCGAGATCGAGATGAGCGAGCTCATGCAGCTCTACGGAGCGGATCCGGAGAAGATCTGCATCCTCCCGTGCGGCGTCGACACCGAGCTCTTCCAGCCACTGCGCCAGATCGACGCGCGCGAGGCTCTGGGGCGCGACGAGTCACACGAGCGGCTCCTGCTTTTCGTCGGGCGCATCGAGCAGATAAAGGGCATCGACGTTCTCCTCGACGCGATGGGACGGCTCCTCGCGAAGCGCCCGTTCCTGCGCGACGAGCTCTGCCTTGTCGTCATCGGCGGCGCGATCGATCCCGAGGAGGACGGCGCCGAGACCGAGAAGTTCAACGAGCTGCGGCGCCTCATCCGCCAGCACAGCATCGAGGGCAACGTCGACCTCATCGGCTCCGTCGACCAGCGCCAGCTCGCGATCTGGTACGACGCCGCGGACATCTGCGTCGTGCCCTCGCTGTCGGAGTCGTTCGGCCTCGTCGCGCTCGAGTCGATGGCGTGCGGGACGCCCGTCGTCGCGACGCGCGTCGGCGGCCTGCAGACGGTCGTGGAGCACGGCGAGTCGGGCCTCCTCGTGCCGGCGAGCGACAGCGCCGCGCTCGCCGACGCGATGGAGCGCCTTCTCACCGACCACCGCCTGCGCATGCACCTCGCGCACGGCGCGCGCTCCCGCGCGGAGCAGTTCACGTGGCGCCGCGTCGCCGACGGTGTCGAGCTGCTGTACGACCGCGTGCTCGGCGCGCGGGCGAGGATCTGATGGCGAAAGCGTTCGAGCTCCCGAAGCGCGCGATGGTCATCGTCGCGCACCCCGACGACGCCGACTTCGGCTGCTCCGGCACGGTCGCGCTGTGGGCAGCGATGGGCGTCCACGTCACGTACTGCCTCATCACGAGCGGGAACAAGGGGACGCACGACCCGAACATGCCGCCCGACAAGCTCGCGCGGATCCGCGAGCGCGAGCAGCGCGCCGCGGGCAAGGTGCTCGGCGTGCGCGACTTCGTGTTCCTCGGCAAGGACGACGGCGAGCTCGAGAACACGATGGCCCTGCGCGGCGAGGTCTGCCTCGCGATCCGCCAGCAGAGGCCCGACCTCGTCCTCACGCAGGATCCGTGGCGGCCGTACCAGATCCACCCCGACCACCGCGTCGCCGGCTGGGTGGGCATGGACGGCGTCATCGCGGCGCGCGACCATCTCTTCTTCCCCGAGCAGCTGCACGGCGGGCTCAAGCACCACCGCGTCCCGCGCGTGCTCCTCTTCATGTCGAGCGAGCCGACGATCTGGTTCGACATCTCCTCGAGCATCGACAAGAAGGTCGCGGCCCTGCGGAAGCACTCGAGCCAGATCCGCGACTCCGGCGTGCTCGACCGCATCCGGCAGTGGGCCGCGACGACCGGGCGTGCGTGGGGGCTCGAGGCGGCCGAGGGCTTCCGCTACCTCGAGCTCGGATAGGGCGACGTGCCGCGCGAGATCGGGCTGCGGTACGGCGCGAATCCTCATCAGAAGCCGGCGCGCGCGTTCGCGTCCGGCGAGCTGCCGTTCAGCGTCCGCAACGGCGCGCCCGGGTACATCAACCTCCTCGACGCGCTGAACGGCTGGCAGCTCGTGCGCGAGCTGCGCCGCGCGACCGGCCTCGCCGCGGCGGCGTCGTTCAAGCACGTGAGCCCGGCGGGCGCCGCCGTCGCCGTGCCGATCGGCGAGACGCTCGCGCGCGCGCTGCGTGTGGATGGGCCCGCGGAGCTCTCCCCGCTCGCGACGGCGTACGTCCGCGCGCGCGGCGCCGACCGCGTGTCGTCGTTCGGCGACCTCGCCGCGTTCTCCGATCCCGTGGACGAGCCGGCCGCGAGGATCCTGCGTCACGAGGTATCCGACGGGTGCATCGCCCCGGGGTACGAGGCGAAGGCGCTCGAGCTGCTGCGCGCCAAGAAGGACGGCGGTTACCTCGTGCTCGAGGCCGACCCCGCCTATGAGCCGGGCCCGACGGAGACACGCGAGGTCTTCGGCGTGACGATCGAGCAGCGGCGCAACGACCGCGCGCTCGACGCGAGCGTCCTCGACAACGTCGTCACCCGCGAGAAGCGGATCCCCGACGACGCGAAGCGGGACCTCCTCGTCGGCCTCATCGCGCTCAAGTACACGCAGTCGAACTCCGTCGCGTTCGCGCTCGACGGACAGGTCATCGGCGTCGGCGCCGGACAGCAGTCGCGCATCCACTGCACCCGCCTGGCGGCGGAGAAGGCCGAGCTGTGGTGGCTGCGCCAGCATCCGCGCGTCCTCGAGCTGCCGCTCCGCGGGCGGATCGGCCGTCCGGAGCGCGACAACGCGATCGACGGATACCTGCGCACCGACCTCACCGATCCCGAGATCGCCGCGTGGCGGACCGCGTTCGACCACGAGCCCGAGCGGCTCTCCGCGGACGAGCGGCGCGACTGGCTCTCGCGGATCCCTCCCGTGAGCTACGTGTCCGACGCGTTCCTGCCGTTCCGCGACAACGTCGACCGCGCGTACGCGGCGGGGGCGCGCTACGTCGCGCAGCCTGGCGGATCCGCCCGCGACGCCGAGGTGGTCGCGGCTGCCGATGAACACGGCATGGTCATGGCCTTGACCGGCATGCGGCTCTTCCACCACTGATAGAGCAGCGGACGTCCCGTGGCCTTTCGACCCATGCGTCCGTGCTCGCTACGACAGAAGTCCCCACGTTACGTCGATCCAACCGCTAGCGAGATCCCGCTCGTTCGCACCATCGCCCGTGTGGCAATCCGGATCGACCGGGGCCGCCGGCAAGCAGAACCTCAAAGAGACACTGCTGGACTGAGGGAGGAGATGCCTGTGGGCGGCCCGGCACCGAAGGAGCCGAAGACTCCGCGCGCCGCTCCGACCACAAGGCCCGCTCCGACGATGAGGCTGTCCGGCCGCTAGCGGCACACGCCTGTCGGGTCCGTGACATGACGGGTGATGGTGAACTCAGGTGTCACGATCGTTGGCCGTACGGCGTCGATGACGTAGACGTATGAAGCGCAGCCCTCGGCGTCGTGGAAATCGAAGTCGAACGATGTTGCCGGACCCCACGACAGGGCTACGGGTATCTCTCCTCGCGCCAACCTGACGTACTGATCGATGTCCATGATCCGTATTCGGATCGGTGCCGTGGCGGTGAGTTTGACGTGCAGCGTGAACGTGTCGGGGACCCCGCCGACCAAGTAGTTCGGCGGTGTGATCGTCATCGCCGTTTCCCACATCAGGAACGTGCCGCAGCAACGCTCGATCGCTAGTTGATCGGTCGTCGTTCTCAGTTGCTCGATCAGGTCATGGCTCAGTGCGCGGGCCGATGCGAGCTGTGCGTTCAGTTCCGCAACGCGCGGATCCTCGGTCGGTACGGGGCTCGGTTGCGCCGCGCCACTACAGGACACAAGGAGCAGAATGCAGCCGAGCAGCCACTTCACGCAGCAGAAGTCTAGGCGCGGCACTCCAGCGAGATGAGGGAGCAAACGCGCCATGTGATCAGCGCCTCTGACTTGCTCCGATGTGCATGGACGCGTGGCGAGATGAGCGAGACCCTTCGGACCTGCGCGCGGGCCGACCTCTTCGTGCGTGCGATCCCACAGCGAGGTATCGAGTCGTCACGGTGGCCAACACGGATGTCCCGGCGCTCGCTCTTCCGCAGACAGACGCTGGCGCGCACGTCCCGTCTTGCAGGGTCCGTATGATCGAAGCGATGATCGATCCAGGCACGTCGCCGATGGAGACCGCCACGTCGATCGCGCATGCACTCGCAGCTGCCCGCGAGGTCGAAGGCGTCTACGTCTACGGATCGGTCGCACGGGGCGACGCTACGCCGGAGAGCGACATCGACCTGATAGTCGTCGGCGACAAGACAAAGGTCTCTGGTCGCGCAATTCGGGATCTCGTGCCGATGGAGCTGCGGCCGGCCAGGCCCTCCGTCGCGTTCTACAGCCTCAGGGAGTTCGAGGACCTACTCTCCGCGAAACCATCGTTCGCCGACCATCTCGTCAGCGAGGGTCGCGTTCTCTTTGACCGTCACGGCAAGCTTCGACGCCTGCTTGATGGTCACAAGGTGGAGACGGTCGACGTTCGCGGCGAGCTCGAATTCGAACTCAAGCGCCTCGAACACTTCGATCGCCTAGAGCAGTTCAACCGCAACTTCCTTTTCTGCCTCACTCATCTGTTCGTCATCGGCAAGGCCGTCGTGATGCTGATCCTGGCGGCCAAGGGGCGTCCTGAGTACAACAAGGACCGTGCCTTCCAAGCGCTCGGCGCTCTTCAGCCGGAGTTACGCGCCGATGTCGACGCGATCGCCGAGCTGAAGCCCTTTTATCGGCTCGTCACACGCGGCACCAGAGGCGACCTGCCCTACCCATACCGGGACGCAGAGGAACGCGTGCGTCACGTAATCGCCTCCATCCGTCGAATCGCCGCTGTCGTCGAATGACGGGGCCGACGCGCCCAGCCCAAGCACTCTCGCCCAGTCTCTTTGGCGAGCTGAACGCATACTCGCAGGACCTCGCCGACGGGAAGATCCGCCTCGACAAGCCGCTCGCTGACACGATGGGGGTCATCCTCTTCTGCCAGGGCTTCTATGTTTGGTTCTTCGATCATGTCGTTCAGCGGCCGATAGAGGGGATCGACCAGCACGCCAAGGAGGAATGCGTTTTCGTTCCGTCAGGCGCTTCCCGCGGCGGAGCCACGCCGCGCGCTCCTCGCCCTGTTCGAAGAGCTCTGCGACGAGTGGACCGAGGTGCTGGGAATGCTCTCAGGGTTCTTACGCGATGATCTCCTTGACTTCCACACGACGTTCGTGCCGTCGTTGTTGGCGGCGATCCGCGGATGGGCAGTTGGCGCGGGCGACCTGCAACTGAGCACGCAAGCCGAGAATGCGGCGACCACTTATGCGGACGCGCTAGCGAGCCTGCGAAAGGCACGGAAGAAGAGACGGTGAAGGACGCAGACCGCAAAGAAATGCTGCAGCTCGTCGAGGCCGAGTACGACCGGACTACCAAGTTCATCGAGGGTACGGTCGGCACGACGACCAGCATCCGAGGCTGGGCGATCACGGTGTGGGCAGCGCTGCTTGGGGCAGCGTTCAGCACAAAGCTCCCCGTATTGGCCTACCTGGGCTTCCTGGCGGTCGTCGCGTTCGCGCTCGTGGACACGTATTACTCCTCGTTGTACGTGCAAACGTTGACGCGCGCACGAGAGCTGGAGCGCATTACGAACGAGCACTTCGATGCGCTCGCTCGGGGCGAGGACAACCCTCGCCTGAGGCCCGCCGCGGACGCCGCACTCGCGGCGCACAGCTACGGGCTGTACACGAACATGCGTGTCGTGGCTTGGAAGAAACCCCAGATGTTCTTCTGGATCTACATGGCGCTCGCGCTGATAGCAATCGTCGCAGGTGTCGCAACCGTGTTCATTCCTGCAGCGACGACGCAAGTTGGTGGGACACTCCCGCCGTCACCGCAGCCATCGCCGAGCCGGTAACGCTTTGTCGTGCTCGGCGACTGAGTGCGCTCAGTTGCGAATCCGCACGCGAAGCCGCCTGATGCGAACGTGAGCACAAGGACGCGGGACACACTCGCGCGCATCTCGCGCGATATCGTCGCATGCACGCGCTGCCCGCGCCTCGTCGAGTGGCGCGAGAAGTCGGCGCGCACGCCGCCCGCGCGCTTCCGCGGACAGCGCTACTGGGCGCGGCCGGTCCCCGGGTTCGGCGACCCGCGCGCACGGATCCTCGTCGTCGGCCTCGCGCCGGCGGCGAACGGCGGGAACCGCACCGGGCGGATCTTCACGGGCGACCGCAGCGGCGACTGGCTCTATCGCGCGCTGCATCGCGTCGGCCTCGCGAACCAGCCCACGTCCGTCGATCGGAACGACGGCTTACGCCTTCGCGACTGCTACGTGACGGCCGCGGTCCGGTGCGCCCCGCCCGGGAACTCGCCCTGGCCCGCGGAGCGCGACAACTGCCGCGAGTACCTCGCGCGCGAGCTGCGAGCGCTCCGCGAGGTGCGCGTGATCGTCGCGCTCGGCGCTTTCGCATGGGACGCGATCCTTCGCGCGCTGGCGGACCTCGGCTTCACGATCCCCCGTCCGCGTCCGCGCTTCGGGCACGGTGCGGAAACGCGCGTCGGCCCCGACGTGCTCCTCGGGTCTTTCCACCCGAGCCAGCAGAACACGTTCACGGGGAAGCTCACGGAGCACGCGTTCGACGCGGTGTTCGCGCGCGCGGTGCGGCTCCGCGGTCGGATCGGGCCGACAAGCACTGTCACGGCGAGCATGCCGCGGCGTTAGCTGAGCGGGAGACAGGAAGCATGGATCGTCGCACCGGATGGGCTCTCGCCGCGGGTGCCGCCACGATCGCGATCGTCGTGATCGCGGTACTCAGCCGATCCGCCCCTGTCGCTCTGCCTCCCGCATCGGTGACGCGTTCGACGAGCCCTGTGCCGGCGGCGACGCCAAGCGTGGCCTCGAGCGTAAGGTCCACCCCGATCGTCACCTCGGCGAACCCGACACCGACACCCGATCTCGGCGTCGAGGCCGCCTGGATCGTGGACGTGCGCGACCGAAGCGTGACCAAGCGCGTCGAGACGACGGGCGACCTCTTCGGTTGGCAGTTCTCCCCGTCGGGCGCGGAGGTCTCGATCGGCATCAGCGAAGGCTTCCCGCGCACCGAGTCCCTCGTGCGCTTCGACCTCGCGGGCCGC
>CAZSRI010000031.1:0-11721 GCA_964609145.1 uncultured Chloroflexota bacterium | reverse complement strand
CAGCGAAGGCTTCCCGCGCACCGAGTCCCTCGTGCGCTTCGACCTCGCGGGCCGCCCGCCGCGGGCGGACCGCTGCCCCAAGTCGAGGTCGACGGTCGACCGATCGACAACGCCAGCTGCGGGCCGATCTCGCCCGACGGGCGCTGGATGGCGTACTGGCTCTGGAGCGCCACCGCGTCCGACGCTCGGCGGTTCGACCAGTGGGTCATCGACCTCGCGAGCGGGGACCGCCATCTCCTCCAGGCAGGGCTCCGGTTCTGCGGCGGATGCGACAGCGTCCCCGGACCGACGTGGTCCGCCAGCAGCCGCTACCTGTACTTCTCGGACGTGATCGCGGGCGGCGAGCGCTTCTTCCTTCGTGATGTGCGGACGGGCACCGCCCGGCAGCTCACCCACACGCCGCACGCGGCGTTCGATGTCCCGGCGTGGTCACCCGTGGCGGATCTCCTACTGTATTCGGACGGCAGCGGCGGGACGGTGCTGGAGGACCTCGCCGCCGGATCGAGATTGGTCCTCGCCGACGTCGCGTGGCCGGCGATCTTCGACACCTCGGGCACCTACCTGTATGCGCCCGGCTGGGTCGATGACGAGGCGCAGGGCCGCGCCACGAAGATCTTTGAGGTCGCGACGCGCCGGCTTCTCGCATCGCTTCCAGGCCAACCCACGCCACGGACCTACTCCGGGGTGGCCGGCCCGCCCGATGTTCCGCGACCGATCGTGGCGAGGGCGGGAGGGTTCGTCGCCACGCTCACGGATGCGGCGGGATGCGACGGCGTCGCGATCTACGCCGACGCGAAGCTCGTCACGTGCGTCGCGCGCGTGGCGCGGCCGCTGTTCTCACCCGACGGGGCGAAGATCGCATTCGCGCGCTGGACGCAAGGCGAGATCCAGTCGTCGCGGTGCTTCACCTCCTGCGGCGTGGCCGAGCTCGTCGTGGTCGATGCCGCGACGGGTGCCGAGACGCTGTCGACCGGCGGACGTCTCCGCATCACCCTCGGCTACGGCCGGTCGAGCGCCGGCGGCGGCGTGGTATGGAGCCCGGACGGCAGGTACGTGCTCGTCGTCGCGCCGCCGGCGCGCTGACCCTATGACGCCTCGACGAGCTGCGGCGCGGCGCTGACGACCGCTGCGACGCAGAGCGCCTCGCCGAGCCAGCGCGTCACGGCGCTGCGCTCGAGCGCGCGGACGATCCCGGTGCGGTAGGCGAGCGCGCGGACCGCGATGAGCGCCCAGCGCGTGAGCCCGCGCGTCGCGCGCCAACGCAGCAGCTGCCGCAGCACGCGCGAGGTCGTCACGGCGGGCAGCGACGCGGCGACGCCGGCGTCGGACCCCCGCCACCACATCGAGCGCGCGAGCCGGTCGGCGAGCTCGTGGCGCATCTCGTCCTGCGGCGCCGACTCGTCCGACTCGACGACGGTCACGAGCGGCACGTTGTGGCCGAGCGCGATGTGCGCCGCGACGTGCACGTACGTGTACACGCGCTCGGCGGCGGTCGTGCGTTCGTCGATGACGAGGCCCTTCGGGCGGTCACGGTCGGCCGGGCTCACGAGGAGCGCGCGCGTGTCGCCGAGCGACGCGAAGCGCGTACGCACCTGGAGGCGCTCGTCGAGGTACGTCCGCAGCCGCTCCTCGAACGTGAGCAGCGTGTGGCTCTCGGCGCGGACGCTCAGCTCGGTAGCCATACCCGCAGGCCCTCCTCGAGGTACTCCTTCAGCGCGTTCCGGTCGCGCAGTTTCGGCAGCGTCGCCGAGAGGTCGCGGAACACGAGCCCGGCGAGCGGCTCGCCGACGAACCCCGCGAGGATCGCGTGCCCCTCCTCGACGACGGTCTCGATCGCGACGTTCTCCTCGCAGCCGACGATCATCAGCGCGAAGTACAGGCGGATGCAGTCCTGCGGCGTGTCGATCGCGCGCGCGACGCGCGTGTGGCCCTTCGCGATCCGGTGCAGCGTCGCGCGGTCGAGCGCGAGGCTGCCCTCGGTGATGTCGAAGAGGCGGTCGACGAGGCCGTCGAGCGAGCGCGTGCCTCGCAGCGTCTGCACGGCCTTCGAGACGCGCTCCGCGTCCTGGATGCGCATGCGTCAGGGAACGCTACGCCGCATGGCGCGTGACGGCGTCTCACGCATGGGACGGCGTGGTCTAGACGGGAGGGTCGTCGCCGCCCGGCCGGTCCTTCGGGCCGCCCTCTGCCGCGTCACTGGCGGTACGCGCTTCTCGGTGGCACGGGCAGGGACAGCCTTTCGTCGTGCACTCCTCGTGGTCGATACCGATGCGGCCGAGGCACCAGGGCGACCAGCCCGCGCGCGCGAGGCTGTAGCGGTCCGTCACGTCCCCCACAGCCGGATCAGCCGGCGCGCGGCATGGAGAAGACGAGCTCGCTCGAGACGAGGGGCGGATAGCGGCGCTTGACGATCGACAGACGATAGTCCGCGGCGCCGTGCTGCGCTAGTGCTTGTAGTGACGCCTTCCCGTGAACAGCATCGCCATGCGGTAGCGGTCCGCGGTGTCGATCATCATCTCGTCGCGCACCGAGCCGCCCGGCTGGATGAGCGCCGTCACGCCGGCGCGCGCGGCGACCTCGATCCCGTCGGGGAACGGGAAGTAGGCATCGGAGGCCATCACCGAGAGGCGCGCGCTCTCCCCCGCCTTGCGCACCGCCGTCTCGACCGCCGACACGCGCGACACCTGACCCGGGCCGATGCCGACCGTCGTGAGGCCCTTCACGAGGACGATCCCGCTCGAGGTGACGTGGCGCACGCACCGCCACGCGAAGATGAGGTCGCTGAGCTCCTCGAGCGTGGGGTGGCGGCCGGTGACGGCCTTGAAGCTCGACTCGTCGGCGACGCCGTCGTCGGGCGTCTGCACGAGCACGCCGCCCGCGACGCGGTGGAGGTCGAGCCCCTCGGGGCCGCCCCCGCGCCGGCGCTCGTTCATGGGCGCGCGGAAGATCTCGAGGTCGCCGCGCTTGAGGGTGTCGAGCGCGCCCTCCTCATACCCCGGCGCGATGATCGCCTCGTAGAAGGTGTCCTGGAGCGCGCGCGCGAGGTCCATCGTCACGGGGCGGTTCACGCCGAGGATCGAGCCGTACGCGGACACTGAGTCCGCGCGGAACGCGTTGCGGTACGCGCGCGCGATGTCGGGGTCCGACGCGACGCCGACCGGGTTCGCGCGCTTCGCGATCGCCACCGTCGGCTGGCGGAAGTCCGCGACGATGCGCCACGCGGCGTCGAGATCGACCAGGTTGTTGAACGACGGCGCCTTCCCGTGGAGCTGCTCCATCCCCGTGAGCGCGCCCTTCTCGCCGCGCACGGCGTAGAAGGCCGCCTGCTGGTGCGGGTTCTCGCCGTACCGCAGGTCGCGCACCTTGCGGAGCGGCATGACCAGC
Source organism: uncultured Chloroflexota bacterium (assembly GCA_964609145.1). Classification (GTDB taxonomy): domain Bacteria; phylum Chloroflexota; class Limnocylindria; order P2-11E; family P2-11E; genus JACPOT01. The sequence continues at coordinate 8,337 of CAZSRI010000031.1, read as the reverse complement.
TCGTCCGGGAAGCACGTCCCGGCCTCGGCGTAGAGGCGCGTCGCGATCGACGCGTCGTAGCTCGCGGTGTGCGCGTACGCCTCGGCGGCGAGCTCGCGGCGCGTCTCGGGATCGACCGTCCCGCGCTGCCGGAGCTCCTCGAGCACGGCGCTGTAGCGCTCCGGCCGCGCCACGACGATCACGTCCTCGTGGTTCTTCGCCGCCGCGCGCAGGAGCGTGACGCCGCCGATGTCGATCTTCTCCATGAGCTCGACGCCCGTGAGGCCCTTCGCCACGGCCTCGCGGAACGGGTACAGGTTCACCGCGACGAGGTCGATCGGGACGATGCCCTCGCGCTCGAGGTCGGCACGGTGCGACATGTCGGACCGGCGCGCGAGGATCCCGGCGTGGATGTTCGGGTGAAGCGTCTTCACTCGCCCGCCGAGCAGGACGGGCGAGCCCGTCACCTCCTCGACGGAGCGGGCCTCGATGCCCTCGCTGGTGAGCAGCGCGCGCGTGCCGTCGGTCGCGACGATCTCCCAGCCGAGCTCGCGCAGGCCGTGGGCGAACTCAGCGAGCCCGGTCGGGTCGGAAACGGACAGTAGGGCGCGCACGTGATCTCCCCTTCGATGTCTGAACGGCGCGCGAAATGCCGGAAAAGCCTCGGTAGTATAGCCATCCCGTGCCCATCGACCTCGCCCACTTCATGCAGCGCCTCGTCGAGCCGTTCAACGCGGAGTCGCGGTTCTACTGGCCGCTCGCCGCGGCCGTCCTCGTAGCGATCGTCGCGCACACCGTCTGGTACTACTGGCGCCCGCGCGGCGAGGGCCGCTCGCCCGACGAGCAGGCGGCACGGCCGTGGGTGTACTGGATCGACGTCATCTTCCTCATCTGGGCGCTCGTCCTGCTCCTCGCGAAGGTGCCGTTCCTCTGGTACGTCGCGTCGCTCGCGCTGAACGTCGCGCTCCTGGTCTACGTCTACGCGTACTGGCTGCCGCCGCGCGACCGCGCGTGGGAGCGCGAGCTGCGCCGCCAGAAGTACATCCCCAAGCCGGAGCGGCGTCGCCGCCGCTAACTCACTCGCGCGCTACGGCGAAGTCCGGATAGCGCGTCTCGCCGCTCAGCTCCGTCTCCTGTACCTCCTCGACGCGCGCCCGCGGCGGCCCGCGTCGGAGCCAGGAGCGGAACCGCTCGATCGCGTCAGCGCTGCCTTCGGCGACGCACTCGACGGCGCCGTCCTCGCGGTTCCACACGCGCCCGGTGAGGCCGAGCGCGCGCGCTTCCTCGGCCGCGGCCGCGCGGAAGAACACGCCCTGGACCATCCCGCGCACGACGAAGCGCCGCCTCATCCCTTTCCCTTGAGGTGCTCCACGAGCTGTGCCAGCGGCAGCGTGTTCTGCACGCGGTCCTTCGTCGCCCAGCCTCTCCGCGCGGTCGCGACGGCGTACTCGAGCTGGTCGAGCTCCTCGACCGCGTGCGCGTCGGAGTTGCACACGAGCATCGCTCCCGCGTCCATCGCGCGGCGCACCGCGACGTCCGAGAGGTCGAGACGTTCGGGACCGCCGTTCACCTCGAGACGCGTCTTCGTGCGCACGGCGGCGGCGATGACGGCCTCGAGGTCGACGTCGTATGCGTCGCGCTTCTCGAGGAGGCGCCCCGTCGGATGCGAGATCGCGTTCACGTACCGGCTCTCCATCGCGCCGAGGAGCCGCTTCGTCTGCTCCTCGCGAGAGCGCTGGAAGGACGAGTGGATCGACGCGGTGACGACCTCGAAGAGCGCGAGCGTCCCCTCGTCGTAGTCGAGCCGTCCGGTCGAGCGGATGTCGACCTCGCTGCCGACGAGGACGCGGAACGGCGCCATGCGCTCGTTCACCGCGGCGATCTCCTCCGTCCGCGCGGCGATCCGCTCACGGTCGAGACCGTGCGTCATCCCGAGACCGATCGAATGGTCGGTGAGCGCGAGGTACTCGTAGCCCTTCGACCGCGCGCGCTCGGCCATGTCGGCGACGCCGTCGCGCCCGTCGGTCCAGCTCGTGTGCGCGTGGAGGTCACCTTTGATGTCGCCGAGCTCGACGAGGTCGGGCAGCTCGTGCGCGAGCGCGGCCTCGATCTCGCCGCGGTCCTCGCGCAGCTCGGGCGGGATCCAGTCCATCCCGAGCGCGGCGAAGATCTCCTCCTCGCTCCGCGACGCGATCGGAGCGCCGTCCTTCTCCTCGCCGACGCGGAAGAGGCCGTACTCGTTCAGGAGGAGCTTGCGCTTGAGCGCGAGGCCGCGCATGTGGACGTTGTGGTCCTTCGAGCCCGTGAAGTAGAGGAGCGCGGCGCCGAGCTGCGCGGGCGCGACGACCCGCAGGTCGATCTGCAGCCCCTTCTCGACGACGACCGACGACTTCGTCTCGCCGTGCGCGAGGATCCGCTCGACGGCCGGCGCGGCGACGAAGGCGTCCATGATCGGCCTCGCCTTCGTCGAGCCGACGACGACGTCGACGTCGCCGATCGTCTCGCGCCAGCGCCGCACGCTCCCGGCGATCTCGATGCGGTCGAGGTCGCACCGCTCGCGGAGGTGCGCGACCATGCGCGTCGCGGCGGCGCGCGCGTCGACGATGAGCGCGCGGCCGGTGCGCTGCTTCAGCGACGCGATCGCCTTGAGGATGTTCTCCTCGGTCCTCGCCTGGATCTTCGGTAGCGCGCGCAGCCGGCCGCTCTTCGCGGCGTCCTCGAGCTCGTCGAGCGTCGTGATCCGCAGGTGCTCGTGGATCAGCCGCGCGGTGGCCGGCCCCACGCCCGGCACGCGCAGGAGGGTGATCAACCCCTTCGGGACCGCGCGTTCGAGCTCGTCGCGCCGCGGCGATCTCCCGGTCGTGAGGAACTGCTCGATGACCTCCTGCATCGTCGGGCCGACCTTCGGGACCTCGCCGAGCCGCTTCTGCTCCATGAGCGTGCGCAGCGGCTCGCGCAGGTCGCGGATCGCGCGCGCGACCGCGCGGAACGTGACGCCGCGGAACGGGTTCTCGCCCTTCAGGTCGCTGAGGTCGGCGATCTCCTCGAGGAGCTCGGCGACGCGCTCGTTCTCCTGGGCGAGCGAGACGCGGGGCACGCTCCGATGCTAGGTCGCGGGGATCAGTAGGTCGTGGCGGCTCCCCGCGCGAGCTCGAGCATCTCGAACGCCTTGTCGATCTCGCCGCGCGCGCGCAGCAGCTGCGCGTACTCGGCCGCCATGCCCGAGCGGTCGGCGAGGTCGTTCGCCTTGGTGTAGAGGTCGATCGACGAGCGGTACGCGGCGTCGGCGTCGGCGGTGCGCCCGAGCGCCTCGAGCGCGGCGCCGCACGCGCCGAGCGCGTCGGCGTGGTTCACCTCGTCGTTCGAGCGCTCCAGGATCTCCGCCGCGTGCCTCGCCTGGCGCAGCGCCGGCTCGGCGTGGCCCTGGCGCAGCGTGATGCGCGAGAGCGTGATCTCGACGACCGCGGCCCACCGCCCGTTGCCGACCTCGATCGCGCGCTGCATCGCGCGCTGCGCCGAGGCGGCCGCCGCGGCGACCTCGCCGCTCTCGAGCTGCACGGTCGCGATCGACTGGAGCGCGTTCAGCTCGAAGTCGATGTCGGAGACGCGGTGGAACAGCTCGAGCGCGCGGCGGTAGCTCGCGATCGCGGCGTCGAGGTCACCCGCGTCGTAGTGCGTCGCCGCGATGCCCATGTAGCCGCGGGCGGCGAGCGCGAGCTCGGAGGCGCGCGATGCCGTCGCGAGGCCGGACTCGTACGTCGACAGGGCCCGTGAGGACCGGCGCAGACGGCGGTACGCCGTCCCGAGCGCCACGAGGACGCGCGAGCGCAGCCGAGGATCGATGACCTCGTGACGCTCGATCGTGTCGCGGCTGATCTCGAAGGACTCGGCGGCCGCGACGACGCGGCCCGTCTCGGCATACGCGACGCCGCGCAGGTACAGGAGCGATGCGACCAGCCGCGACTCGGCCTCAGGCGTGACGAGACCCAGCGCCTCGGCGATGAGCTCGAAGGCGCGTTCGTACTCTCGCACGCCGACCTCGGCGCGCGCGAGCTGGTATGTGAGCCGGGCGCGCGACGCGCGGTCCGTCGCCGCGGCAAGCCCGTCGAGCGCGTGTGAGCGGACCTCGTCCCAGTCGCGGCGTTCCGCCGCCGCTTCGGCGGCGAGCGTGTGGAAGGCGATGCGCTTCTCGGTGTCGAGCGTGCCGTCGCCGAGGAAGTAATCGAGCGGCTTGTTGAGCCGCGAGGCGATGAGCTGGAGAGAGCGGACCGATGGCCGGACCATGCCCGACTCGAGCTGCGAGATGAAGCCCTTCGTGAGCTCGCTGCCGGCGAGCTGCGCCTGGCTGAGACCGAGCTCCTTGCGGGCCCTTCGGACCCGTTCACCCAGGCCGTCGGTGGCCGCGACGGTCCCTATGCCTTTCGTACTAGCCAGTTCGAGTCACCTTCCCTACACGCGATCGATGATCGCGGGCCTTGACCGCCTGCCTGGTCGGGCGTCAACTGGAGTGACTCTAGCGGCCCCGCAAGGTGGGCGGCAAGAAGGGTGGGGGCACATGACACGCGTCCGACAGTGGCTTCTGCTGGCGGCCCTGGCGCTCGCGCTCCTGTTGCCGCTCGGTGGGGTCGCGTCAGCCGATCCCGGCGACGGCGGCTTCGGCGATCCGACCATCTACACGCCTTCCGTCACGGTCCAGATCTCGGCTCCGGGCAGCGTCACCGTCACCCCGACGAGGACGAGCACGGCGAGCACCTCGAGCTCGGACCCGGGCGACGGCGGCTGGGGCAACTAGCGACTTAAGGAGCGGGCTTTTCGCGTAGCGGCGGGCACGTCGGCATACTGGCCGCGTGCCCGCTGCCATCTCCACCGATCGGCGCCAGCTGATCGACATCGAGGGCAAGACCTTCCTCTTCCAGCACGGCTACCGGTTCGGCAAGGTGACGTACGTCACGCGCCTGCCGCTCATGAAGAGCATGACCGTCTGGTCCCCCGGCCACCTCACGGCGGAAGAGGTCGAGGCGGTCGTCCGCGGCGACAACCCGTGGATGCTGGAGTAGCTCGGTCCGCGCCATAACGCAGCGCGTCAGCGCCGCCGCCGTCCACGTCGACCCCGAACGCGTCGCCTCGATCGAGCGCGGCCTGGTCGTGCTCGTCGGCGTCGGCGCGAGCGACGAACCCGAGGACGCCGAGCGGCTCGCGGCGAAGATCGCCACGCTGCGGATCTTCGACGACGAGCGCGGGAGGATGGCGCGCTCGGTCATCGACGTCGGCGGCGCGATCCTCGCTGTCCCGCAGTTCACGCTCTACGGCGACGTACGCGATGGCCGCCGCCCCGACTTCACGAGGGCGGCGGCGCCGGACGTCGGGCGGCGGCTGTTCGACGCGTTCTGCGGCGCGCTCCGCGCTGCCGGCGCGCGCGTGGCGACGGGCCGCTTCGGCGCGTCGATGCGCGTGAGCCTCGAGGGCGACGGCCCGGTCACGATCGTGACCTCGACCGACGGCTGGGCCGAGGGTGACCTCGGTCCCGGTTAGTCGGAGAGAGCGAGCTCGAGGGCGGCCGCGAGCGTGAGCCGCGCGGCCCTGCGCCAGAGGCTCCGGTTCGTCACCTTGCCGGGCGTGTCGTTCACGGTGTGGAAGAAAGAGTTGCCGGGATAGAGCGGATCTCGCAGCGCTCCGTAGCGCTCGGTCAGCGTGACGGACGGGATGCCGGCCATGCCGAACGGCGCGGCGTCGACGATGACCCGCGAGGGATCGTTCGCGGGATAGGCGACGAGCCGCAGGCCCGTGCCGTAGCGCTCGTTCGCCGCCGTCACGCGGTCGCGCAGCCCGTCGGACCGCGGCCCGTACCAGATGAGGTCGAGCCGGTCTTCGATGGGGTTGAAGCCCACCATGTCGATGTTCAGGAACGCGGCGATCGGAGGCGGCTGCGGGAGCGTCTGCAGCCACGCCGCGCTTCCCTCGAAGAAGAGCTCCTCGCCGTCGAAGAACGCGAGGACGATGCGCCGACGCAACGCTTCGCGCGTCCCGGAGATGACCCGAGCGAACTCGAGGAGCGCGGCGGTGCCGGTCGCGTTGTCGTCCGCGCCGGGTGCGGGATCGATCGACGGACGCCATCCCGGCGTGAGCACGGCGGTCGAGTCGTAGTGCGCGGCGATGACGACCCACTCGGTGGCCGGCGCGGTACGCTGGAGGATCGCGCCGCTCGACGCGGCCGTCGCACCCTCGATCCTCGCGAGAACGTTCTCGAGCGGGACGCCGTTCACGACGGTGCGCTGGCTGGAGACCTTCCAGCCGTAGTAGGAGAGCGCCTCGAGCTGCTCCTTGATGTAAGCGATCGCCTTCGCGTGCCCGGGACCGCGCGGATCGCGCGAGCCGAACGAGGTGAGCGCGAGGAGGTGGTCGTTCATCTTCGCCGGGTCGACCGCCGCGATCGCGTTCGCGACCTCGGGGCAGGGCGCGTCGCGCGGGCACGGCTGCCACGTCGGCTGCGGCGTCGCGGTCAGGGCGGGTGCCGCGACCGTCGCGGACGCCGAGGGGGACGGGTTCGCCGGCGGCGGGAGCACGACGGTGGGCCCGGGACCGCAGCCGGCCAGGACGGAGAGGCACGCGAGCGCGATCGCGCTCGCGCGCCTCAATTCAGCTTCGCCCCGACGGGCTCGCGCTCCTCGACAGGCTTCGCGTACTCCTGCTTCGCGAACGCGACCTGCCCCTTCTGCGCGTCGACGTACACCGTGTCGCCCTCGCCGAACTCGCCGGCGAGGAGCTTCTGCGCGAGCGGATCGAGCACGAGGCGCTGGATCGCGCGGCGGATCGGCCGCGCGCCGAACACCGGGTCGAAGCCCTCGCGCGCGAGGAGCGCCTTCGCGCCGAGCGACAGCTCGATCCCGACCTTGCGATCGGCGAGCCGCTTCGCGAGGATCCTCGTCTCCTTCTCGACGACCTCCATGAGCTGGTCTTGGGTGAGGCGCCGGAAGAAGACGATCTCGTCGATGCGGTTGAGGAACTCGGGGCGGAAGTGCCCGCGGAGCGCGTCCATCACCTGCCGGCGCTGCGCGTCCTCGTCGACCCCCGTCTCCGACAGGAACGTCGAGCCGACGTTGCTCGTCATGACGATGACCGTGTTCTTGAGGTCGACGGTGCGCCCGTGGCCGTCGGTGAGGCGGCCGTCGTCGAGCACCTGGAGGAGGACGTTGAAGACGTCGCTTGCCGCCTTCTCGATCTCGTCGAGCAGGATGACCGAGTACGGCCGGCGGCGGACCGCCTCCGTGAGCTGCCCGCCCTCTTCGTACCCGACGTACCCCGGGGGCGCGCCGACGAGGCGCGAGACGGTGTGCTTCTCCATGTACTCGCTCATGTCGAGGCGGACCATCGCTTTCTCGTCGTCGAAGAGGAAGCCGGCGAGGGCGCGCGCGAGCAGCGTCTTGCCCACCCCGGTCGGCCCGAGGAAGAGGAACGACGCGAGCGGCCGGTCGGGATCCTGCAGACCTGCTCTGGAGCGCCGGATCGCGTTCGAGACGGCGTCCACGGCCTCGTCCTGGCCGACGACGCGCTGGTGGAGCCGCTCCTCCATGCGCAGGAGCTTCTGCACCTCGCCCTCGAGGAGCTTCGTCACGGGGATGTGCGTCCAGCGCGAGACGACCTCGGCGACGTCGTCTGGCGTGACCTCCTCGGCGAGCATCTTCCGGCCCGCCTGGAGCTCCTTCAGCTTCGCCTCGGCCGCCGCGACCTCGCGCTCGACCTGTGCGAGCGTTCCGTACTTCAGCTCGGCCGCCTTCGCGTAGTCGGCGGCGCGCTCGGCCTTCTCGATCTCGGAGCGCAGGCTCTCGAGCCGCGACTTCTTCTCGCGGATCTCCCCGATGGCGCCCTTCTCCTGCTGCCACTGGCCGCGGAGCCCGGCGGAGCGCTCCTTCAGGTCCGCGAGCTCGTGCTCGAGCTTGGAGAGGCGCTCCCTGCTGGCGGGGTCGGTCTCCTTGCGCAGCGCCTCGCGCTCGATCTCGAGCTGGCGGATGCGCCGCTCGACCTCGTCCACCTCGACGGGCATCGAGTCGATCTCCATACGGAGCTTCGAGGCCGCCTCGTCGATGAGGTCGATGGCCTTGTCCGGCAGGAAGCGGTCGCTGATGTAGCGGTCGGAGAGGACCGCCGCGCCGACGAGCGCGCTGTCCTGGATGCGCACGCCGTGGTGGACCTCGTACCGCTCGCGCAGCCCGCGGAGGATCGAGATCGTGTCGTCGACCGTCGGCTCGCCGACCTGGACCGGCTGGAAGCGCCGCTCGAGCGCGGCGTCCTTCTCGATGTGCTTGCGGTACTCGTCGAGCGTCGTCGCGCCGATGGCGTGCAGCTCGCCGCGCGCGAGCA
>CAZSRI010000030.1:0-21869 GCA_964609145.1 uncultured Chloroflexota bacterium | reverse complement strand
CCCGTCGACGGCGTCGTGCTCGTGACGACGCCGCAGGCGCTCGCCACGATGGTCGTGACGAAGGCGGTCCGCCTCGTGAAGCAGCTCGGCGGGGACATCGTGGGCGTCGTCGAGAACATGAGCTACGTCACCGCGCCCGACGGGTCGCGCCTCGAGGTGTTCGGGCCGTCGCAGGGCCTGAAGCTCGTCATCGAGGCGAACGCGCCGCTCCTCGCGAAGCTCCCGATCGATCCGAAGATCGCGGAGCTCGCGGACAACGGCGGGATCGAGTCGTACGAGTCGTCGGCGTTCGACGAGCTCGTCGAGAACTTCCTCGCCGTCGCGCCCAGCGCGCCGGCCGAACCGGTCGGCGCCGCTCACCAGCACACGCACTAGGTGCTCGCCGGTCGCGCCGCCGGCATCGCGCGCCGCAACGCGGGCGCGCTCTGGCTGCTCGTCGCCACGAGCCTCGCGAACGTTCTCGCGTACGGCTACCAGGTCGTCATGGCGCGCCTGCTGCGGCCCGCCGACTACGCCGGGCTCACGGCGTTCTTCGCGCTCCTCATCCTCGAGCAGCTCGGCGGGCAGGTCGTGCAGTCCGCGACCGCGCGGCTCGTCGCGCAGCACGCCGCGCGCGAGGACGAGCCCGCCCTCCACTCGTTCGTGCGGCGGTGGACGCGTCGCATCCTCGTCATCGCGGGCGCCCCGGCGGCGCTCGTCATCCTCGCCGCGCCGTTCCTGCGCGTGCGCGACTTCTCGTCGGTCGCGATCGTCACGCTCGGGGCGACGCTCTTCCTCGCGATCGTGCTCACGTTCACGCTCGGCCTCCTCCAGGGCCTCGCGCGCTTCGGCTGGTTCGGGACGGTCTACATCGCGCAGGCGCTCGTGCGTCTGGTCGCCGGCGTCACGCTCGTGCTCCTCTTCCAGAGCACGACCGGACCGCTGCGACCGGTCCACGGCGCGTACCTCGGCGCCGCGGTCGCGCTCTTCGTCAGCGCCGTCATGACGCTCGTGCCGCTCGCGCCGCTGTTCCGCCAGGCGCGCCGCAGCCGCCACGAGATCGACCTCTCCGCGGCCGAGACGCGCTTCTTCGTCCTCGCCTCGGTCATCTTCCTCGCGTACGCGACGCTCACGTTCGTCGACGGGCTCGTCGCGCCGCTGCGCATCCCCGCCGAGGCGGGTGCGTACGCCGGCGCGATCACGATGGCGAAGGTGATCCTGTTCGCGCCGATCGCCGTCGGCTTCATCCTCCTCGAGCGCGTGAGCCACGCCGACGCGCTCGGGCGCGACCCCGACCGGTACCTCTTCGCCGCGCTCGGCTTCGTGCTCGTCACGGGCGGCGTGGTCGCGCTCGCGTACATCGTCGCCCCAGCCTTCTTCACGCGGGTCATCGTCGGCGATCAGTACCCCGAGACGATCGGCCTCATCGGCCCGTACGGGGTCGCCGCGCTCTCGAACGCGCTCCTCTCCATCTGGGTCGCGTACTTCGTCGGACGCGGCTCGATGCGGATCGGCGCCGTCCTCGCCGCGGCGGTGGCGGCCGAGCTCGCCGCGCTCGTCGGCTTCGCGACGGACGGCGCGACGATGGTCCGCATCGTCCTCGCGGCGTCCGCGGTCGTGCAGATCGCGGCCGTGCTGATCTACGTGCTAGCGAGGAGGAGAGCGGCGCGGAGCGCCGCGTGACGACGAGCGACGCGCCTACGGTCGGCGCGCTCCTCGCGGCCGCGGCCATGTCCGCCGGTGCGGTCGCGGCGAGCGAGGGGCTCCATCCGCTCATCGCCTTCGCCGCGTTCGCCGCGGGGCTCGTGCTGCTCGCGGTCGCGCCGCGCTGGGGCGACGCGACGCTCTCGCCGCGCCCGGCGCGCGCGGCCGTCGCGCTCGCGACCGTCGCAGCCGTCGCGGACCGGCACCTCCTCGTCTCGTCGTCCGTCGTCGCCCCCGACGACGTGCTCGCCGCGATCGTCGTCGTCGGCGCGTTCGTCCTGCCGCGCGGGCCGCGGTGGGCGGCGGTCGGCGTGGCGACCGTCCTCGCCACCTACGTCATGGCGGGCGCGGCGCTCATCGCGGCGATCCCGTACCGCTCGGACGCCGTCGTGTCGGCGCACGGCGCGGCCGACCTCGTCCTCGCCGGCCGCGACCCGTATCAGAGCTTCGACCTCGTCGAGCAGCTCGCACGCTTCGGCCTGCCGCCCGAGTTCGCGACACCGCTCGAGGACGGCCGGCGCGTGCGCACGCTGCAGTACCCCGCACTCGAGTTCCTCGTGCCGGCGCCGCTCATCGCCGCCGGGCTCGCCGACGTGCGCGCGCTCTACCTCGGCGAGCTCATCGCGGTCTTCGGGCTCCTCGTCCTCGCCGCTCCCCGGCCCGCGCGGGCGCTCGCGCTCGCGACCTGCGTGGGGAGCCTCGCCGTGCTGCGGCAGTTCGTCGCCGCCGGCATCGACCCGCTCTGGGCGCTGCTCGCGCTGGCGGCGTGGCTCACGCGCCGGCACGCCGCGTCCGCGGTGCTCCTCGGGCTCGCCGTCGCGACGCGGCAGCAGGCCTGGCTCATCGCGCCGTTCGTGCTCGCGTGGGCGTGGCGCGAGCTCGGCGGGCGCGAGGCCGCCGTCCGCACCGCGGCCGTCGCCGCGACCGCGGCCGCCATCCACGTTCCGTTCCTGCTCGCCGACCCCGCCTCGCTCATCGGCGGACTCCTCGACTCCGCCCTGCTGCCGCTCGAGCCGTGGGGCGTCGGCCCCGCGAAGCTCCTCGCCGATCTCGGGCTCGGCGCGCTGGTGCCGCGCGAGGCCTACACCGTCGCCGCGGGAGCGGCGTACATCGTCGTCCTCGGCGCGTACGTGGTGGGCCGGTCCGGCGGCCGCGGCGCGCTCGTGCTGCCGCTGCTCCCGCTCTGGCTGTCGTACCGCGCCCTCCAGAGCTACTTCGCCTTCATCCCGCTGTTCGCGACGCTCGACGGTCCCACGGGCGCGCAGACCGAGGCGCAGGCGAGGTCGAGCACCCGGGCCGGAGGGAGGGCTTCGCCCCACCGACGGTCGGAGTAGGGTCTGCGCGCCGGGGGGACGGCTTGGGGTCTAACCTTTCGCCCGTGATCGACAAGGAGCTCATGGAGATCCTCGCGTGCCCGGTCGACCACGCCCCGGTCCGCGAGGAGGACGAGCGCATCGTGTGCTCGCAGTGCGGGCGGCGCTATCCGATCCGCGACGGCATCCCCGTGATGCTCGTCGAGGAGGCGGAGCTCCCCTCCACGGGCGGGCGATAGCCCGCCATCGCCGGCTCGCGCGCCGGTGCCGGGGCCGCTCCGTCGACGTACGATGTACAGCGCGATGTATATTCTCTCCGATGGCCCGAATGATCCGAAAGCAGGTCTACATCGAGGCGCGGCAGGAGCGTCAGCTGAAAAGGCGAGCGCGCGAGCTCGGCGTCAGCGAGGCGGAGCTCATCCGCCGCGGCCTCGATCGGATCGGCGAGAGCCCCGCTCTCCTGCCGCGGCGGGCGCAAGCATGGCGCGCCGCGAAGGCTTTGATCCGCAAGCGGATGGACCTGCGCGCTCCGCAGACGGGTCGGACGTGGCGGCGAGAGGAGCTGTATGAGCAACGGGTCGGTCCGCCTGCTGCTCGACACTAACGTTCTCGTCTACGCGCACGATCCTCGCGACCGCCGCAAGCAGGAGATCGCGCTGAGCGTCCTCGACCGCGCGATCGGCGCCGAGCGTGCGACGGTCAGCGCACAGAGCCTTTCCGAGTTCTACGTCGTCGTGACGCAGCGCCTGCCCGAGCGCATAGCGCACGCTGCCGCGATGCGCCAGGTCGAGCGCTTCGCGGCCTCCTGCCGCGTGCTCGATGTGACCGCCCCCGTCGTCCTGGAGGGATGCCGCGGCACGGCGGAGCACGGCATGTCGTTCTGGGACGCGCTCCTGTGGGCGGCGGCGAAGCTCGATCAGACCCCGTACGTGCTCACGGAGGACGCCGAGCACGGACGGTCGATCGAGGGCGTGACGTTCCTCGATCCGTTCGGGGACCGCTTCGACCTCGGCTCGATCGGACTCGACGGTTCCACGGACGCGCAGGGGTCGTGACCGAGATCGCGGCGCGAGCGGGCCGGCCCACGCGGAGCCGACGCCGCCCCGACGATCTGTCGCTCGTCCTCCATGAGCTGCGCAACCCGCTCGTCGGGATCGACACGTCAGCGCGCGTCCTGGCGCGCGAGCTCGGCGCGCACCCTGGGGCGGCGCGCGCGTCAGCGATCTCTTCGGAGGCCCGACACCTGCTCGGCATGCTCGAAGCCGTTGCGGACGCCGAGGCGGCCTCCGCGGGGCGTCTCCGCTCGAAGCTGCTGCCGGTCGATCTCGCCGCCCTCGTCCGCGACACCGTTTCAGCGACGCAGCTCGACGGCCGGCGCGTCAATGTGAACGGCGCGGAGCGACCGATCGTCGTGCGCGCGGATGCGATGCGCATCCGTCAGGTGCTCGCGAACCTCCTCGTGAACGGCGCGCAGTACTCACCGCCACGCGCTCCGATCGACGTCGTTCTTACGCAGCGCGGCGGTTCGGCGCGCGTGGAGGTGCGCGACCACGGCCCTGGCATCCCCGCCCGTGAGCGCGCGAAGCTCTTCCGCAAGTTCACACGCCTCTCGACGGCCGAGGGCACGCGCGGCTCCGGCCTCGGTCTGTACATCTGCAAGGCCATCGTCGAGGATCACGATGGCAGGATCGACTATCACGCGAACGCATTCAGGTTCTCGCTCCCGATCGCGGCCGAACGTCACGTGGCGCGGCGAGGAGTGACGCGCCGATGACCGTCCGTGTCGAGATCGTCGACGATCACTTTCTCTTCGCCGACGCGCTCGGGAGCGTGATCCGCTCGCTCGAGGGGTACGAGGTCGTCGGCGTCGCGCAGAGCGGCGCGCAGGCGATCAGCGTCGCGCGCACGTCGCGGCCCGACGTGATCCTCCTCGACCACCACCTCCCCGGCTACGACGCCGCGGAGCTCGTCCCGCGCCTGCGCGCGCTCAGCCCGAGCGCGCGCATCGTCATCCTCACGAGCGACACGAGCGAGGCGACGCTCGTGAAGGACCTGCGCGCGGGCGTCGACGGCTACCTCACGAAGGAGCGAGCGCTCGACGACGTCCTCGACGCGCTGCGCACGGTCGCGGGCGGCGGCCGCTACCTCAGCGACGAGCAGCTCGCGCGCGTCCAGTCGCCGGTGGGCGGGGGGACCGGCGGCGCGCTCACCGAGCGCGAGCTCGAGATCCTGCGGCTGCTCGCGCTCGGCAAGGACGCCCAGGCCATCGCCGACGAGCTCACGATCAGCGCGAACACCGTCCGGACGCACCTCCAGAACCTCTTCGCCAAGCTCGGCGTCCACTCGAAGCTCGAGGCCGTCGCTACGGCCACGGCGAAGGGGCTCTTGGCGAGGTAGACCGACCGAGGGTCGGAAGGCATACGTAAAACGTCGTAGGCCCGCTCAGCCGCCTGTCGGATGTCCGAACAGGCGTCCCGTGGCGAGACTCCTCGCGCCATGGCTCGCGCCTCGCGCCCGCGGCTCGGGGAGCTGCTCGTCCGCGCCGGCGTCATCACGCCGGAGCAGGCTGACGCGGCCGCCGCCGTCCATCGCCTGAACGAGCGCACGATCGGCCAGCAGCTCCTCGCGGACAGGGCCGTCACCGACGTCGACCTCGCGGCGGCGCTGGCGTACCAGCTCGACGTCCCGTTCGTGCTCCTCGGCTCGTATCCGATCGACGAGGTCGCCGCGCTCCTCACGCCGCCGGAGCTCGCCCGGCGCCATCGTCTCCTCATCGTGGGCGTGCGCGACGACGACGTCCTCGTCGCGATGGCCGACCCGACGGACCTCGCCGCGCGCACCGCGCTGGCGGAGCGGGTCGGCCGGCGCATCGTTCCGCTCCTCGCCCTGTCCGGCGAGATCGAGCGCGCCCAGGAGCGCCTCGGCATCCGCTCGGAGGCCGAGCCTGAGCCACAGCCTGTCCGCGCCGCCGCCGCGCCGGCCGAGCGGACGCAGCCCGTGGCCATCCCGGTGCGCGAGACCGTGGAGGAGCCTCCGAAGGGCGTTCTCGTCCCCTTTGGACGTCCAGGCGCGCAAGCGCCCCCATCGGTCCCTGAGCCCGAAGAGCGCCAGGAGCCCCTCACGCGCGAGCCCGAGCCTCCCCGGCTGCGCGGAGTCGAGCGCGAGCCGGTGCGCGAGCCGGAGCGCGTCATGCCGCCCGAGACGCTGCGCCCGCCCTCGGAGACCGCCCCCGAATGGCAGATCGTTCGCTTCTTCCTCGCGCAGGCGATCCGCGAGGGCGCCGTGGACGTGCGCATCGAGCCGCTCGCGGACCGGCTGCGCGTGCGGTCCCGCGTCGAGGGTGCGCTGCGCGAGATCACGCAGCTCCCGCGCGACATGGCCGCGCCCGTCGCGGCGCGGATCCGCTCGCTCGCGCGGATGGGGCGCGACGACGCGCAGGGCCGCCTCCTCGTGCGCGACGACACGCGCGAGGCGGCGTTCGACGTGAGCGTGGTCGGGACGCTGCACGGCGAGAAGATCGTCCTTCGCCTGGTCGAGCGCGGCGACGCGACGCCCGACCTCGACGATCTCGGGATGGAGCCCGGCACGCTCGAGCGCTGGCGCGAGATCCTGCGCTTGCCGTACGGCCTCCTCCTCGTCGCCGGCGCGCCGGGGATGGGGAAGACGACGACGCTGTACGCGTCGCTGCGCGAGCTTCCCGCGGCCACGAAGGACATCACGACGGTCGAGGATCCCGTCGCGTACGCGCTCGACGGGATCGACCAGGTGCAGGTCGACCGCGCGAGCGGCGCGACGCTCGCGTCGACGCTGCGCCCGGTGCTCGCGCAGGAGCCCGACGTCATCGCGGTGAGCGACCTCCGCGACAAGGAGGTGACGGAGGCGCTGATGAACGCCGCGCTCGCGGGGCGTCTCGCGCTCTCGACGGTGCCGGCGGCCGACGCGCTCGGCGCGCTCTACCGCCTCACGTCGCTCGGCGCCGAGCCGTACCTCGTGAGCGCGAGCGTCGTCGCGGTGCTCGCGGAGCAGCTCGTCCCGCGGCTCTGCGAGCACTGCAAGGTCGCCGCGCAGCCGACGATGGTGGAAGCCGCGCTCCTCCGACAGGTGGGACTGCCGGCGGACCGCGTCCAGACCGCGCGGGGCTGCGCGCGCTGCGACGGCACCGGCCGCCGCGGGCGCGCGGCCGCGTTCGAGATGATCATCCCGAACGAGGAGCTGCGGTCGGCGATCGAGCGCGGCGCGAAGATCGAGGAGGCGCGCGAGATCGCGGCGCGCGCCGGCCTCCCCACGCTGCGCCAGTCGCTGCTGCGCCTCGTGAGCGACGGCATCGTGGCGGCGTCCGATGTCACGACGCGGCTGCCGCAGACGGTGGCGTAAGGGAGAGCGATGCTCGAGCTCCTCGAGACGATCTCCGGTGGCGTCCTCCTCGCCCTGTACCTCGGGCTCGCCGCCGTCCTGCCCGCTGCGGTCGCACTCCTCTTCACGCGGCTCATCTCGACGCTCCTGCGGCTCGTCGTCGATCCGATCGTCGAGCGGATCGACGAGGACGTCCGCGCGGGTCCGCTCGCCCCGTTCGGCCGCATCGCCCGGGACGCCGGCCTTCGACTGGTCGGCGTTCTTCTGCTTCTCGCGCTCGTCGGCGCGGCGACGGAGGGGCCCTCGCCGACCGTCCTCGCGGACGGTCTCGGCCAGCTCCTCATCACGTTCGCCGCGCTCGGCGACATCGTCGCGACGTGGATGACGGGCGACGTCCTGAACGACATGCTCGTCAAGCTGCAGCCTGCTCCGGGCGAGGCGCCGATCACGAGCTTGCGGCTCTTCGAGAGCCTCGTCGCGAGCCGCCTCTACGCGACGCTCAAGCCGGCCGTCACGAGCCTCGCGTTCCGCTGGACGCTCGCGGCGTTCGTGACCGGGGTCGCTGGTGTGTACGTCGTGCTCGAGCCGCTGCGCGCGGTGCGGCGCCGCCTCGCGGCGCTCATCGCGCCCGCCCCGGCGCAGGCCGTCCTCACGGAGGAGTCGCTCGCGCGTCAGGCCGAGCTCATCGCGCAGGTCCTCGCGAAGGCGACGCCATCGGCGCCCGCGGCGGCCATCCCCGCACCCGCGCAGCCACGGACGCAGTGGGCGCGCCCCGGCCTCGCGCGCGCCGCGCCGCGCCCGCTCACGCCCGTCGCGCCGACCGCCGTCCCGACGAACCGCGTTGCGGTCGTCACGTGGGACGGCGACCTCGCGACCGAGATGGAGCGGCAGCTCGACGCGGCCGGGTTCGCGCCGGTCGTCCTGCGCAGCGTCGCAGAGGCGTTCAGCTCGCGCGCCTGGCCGAGCATCGTGTTCATCGACGCGCGTCACCTGCAATGGCTCGCGCCCGACCGTCTGCCGCTCCTCGTCCGCGCGCGGCTGGTCGCCGTGACGCGCGACGACCTGCGCGTGCCGCCGGGATGGCAGCTCGACACGCACGCGCTCGAGAGCGGGACGGAGTCGCTCCTCGACATGCTCCGCCGCCGCGACGCGCGGCGGAAGGGAACGAGCGGCTAGCCGCGAGCGGGCGAAGCGAGCCGACGGCTACTGGGCGGGTATGGCGACCTCGAGGCGCAGCCCGCCGAGCTCCGATCGCGAGAGGCTGAGCGATCCGCCGCGCGCGGCCGCGCGCCCCTCGATCGAGGCGATCCCGAGCCCGCCGCGCGTGCGCGCCCGGTCGATGTCCTCCCGCACGGTCCCCGCGCCGTCGTCCTCGACGATGAGCACGAGGGAGCCGTCGTCCGCGCGTCCCGCCTGGATGCGAGCGCGCTGCGCTCGCCCGTGGATCGCCGCGTTCGCGAGCGCTTCGCGTATCACGGCGACGAGCGCGGAGCGATCCGCGGGCGGGAGCGACGCCTCGCCGGGGAACCCGTCGTCCTCGACGGCGACCCCGTACGCCTCGCCGTACCTTGCGACGGCCTCCGCGAGCGAGGTCACCTCGGGCAGCCCGTCGCGCAGCCGCGCGATCGTCGCGCGCACGTCGGCGAGCGCGGCCGACACGGCGCCCGCGGCGAGCCGCGCCGACGCGTCCTCGGCGTCCTGCACGCGCAGGAGCGCGGCCCAGAGCGCGGAGGCGACGTCGCGCTCGAGCTCGTCGGCGATCTGCCGTGGCGACGCCTCGGTGAAGGCCAGGAGCGGCGCGAGGCCCTGCGCGTGCTCGACGAGGTCGTCCGGCAGGTCGGGGGCGTCGCTGCTCGCGATGACGACGCCGCGAGTCGTGGTCCCATCGACGATCGGGATGACGAGATGCGGGCGGTCCGCCTGGCGCCACGCGACCGGCGGCGACTCGACGCGCAGCGCGACGCGCTCGGCGACGGCGCGCGCGAGCTCGCCGCCCCACAGCTCCTCGGGGATCGGCCGCTCGTCGGCGACGCCGAACCCTGTGCGGTAATGGAGGAGCGCGAGGCCGAGCGTCCAGAGCCCGGCGGTCTGGAGGAAGTACGCGTCGGCCAGGAGCGCGAGTGCGTCATCGGCCGCGTCGGCGCGCCGCGACGCGACGATCGCCGCCAGCTCGGCCGTGAGGACCCCGACCGTCGTCACCTGCGCCTCGCGAGGATGATCGACACGCCCGCGATGATGAAGAGCGCGACGCCGGAGGCGCCGCGCGCGGCGGCCTCGAGCGGGTGCCGCTCGAACACGAAGTCGACGATGCGCGCGTTCGGCGGCAGCGTCACGTACATCTCATCCTGCGTCGTCGCGCGCAGACCCTTCAGCGGCGTGCGCGTCTCCTGCGCTCCCGTCCTGTCGACCTGGTACGCGACCCAGTGGTCGTCGTAGCGCTCCTTGAAGAGCACGCCTGTGGATGCGACCTTCATCTGGATCCGCCAGTGCGTCGGCGAGAGGAACGTGCTCGTCGCGAGCTCGCTGTCGAGCACGTTGCCGCCGGCGGGCCGGCCGTAGCTGCCCGTGACGCTGATGCCCGCGTCGGTGAGCATCCACTCGAGCGCGCTTCGCAGCTGCCCGATCGCCTTCGTGTCGCCCGCAGCGGCGCGCGCCGGGAGATCGACGCCCGACCAGACCATGTGCGCCGCGACGCCGGCATCACCGGCGATCTTCCGCGTGCCGTACGTGAGCACGCGCTCGTTGCCGACCGCGAGCGCGCTCTTCTCCCAGTCGGGGTCGGAGTGGAAGCTGAACGGCTCGATGCCCACGACCCGGCCGTCGAAGCCATTGGCGGCGAGGAGCGACGTATCGCCGATCGCGCGGGTGTCGGCGGCTGTCGCGTTCACCGTCCGCGCCTGCTGGACGAGCGGCGTGCGCCCCGCACGGCCGGCCGCGTCCATGTACACGAACCCCGAGAGCTGGAGGTAATCGTCGAGGACGGCCTCGGCCTTCCCGACGTCCTTCCACGGCTGGCCGTAGACGACGAGCATCGTGAACGAGCGCAGCGTGTCGCGGTCGAGCTCGTCGAGCGTGCGCCCCGCGCGCACCGCGATGACCTGCTCGGTCGTCGTGCCGAGCGCGACGAGCGCGTCGCCGAAGACGCTCGCGTCCTGGTCGTCGGCGACGACGAGCATCGTCGCGGTGATGCCCGAGGTGAGGATCGGACGCACGCTCGGCGCGGAGAAGAGGAGCCGGTCGCGGTCGAGCAGCGACCAGTCGCGCTCGTTGAAGACGATGGCCGCGGAGCGGTCGGGGAGGACGGCGCGGTCGGCGCCGAATGCCTCGAGCCGCCCGTTCGTCTCGGCCCTCGGCCGCGCGCCGAGGATGAGATCCGCGCTCACGTCCATGCCCGTCGTCGGGAGGTCCGGCTCGAGCGTCGCGTACTGGAGCGCGACGTCGGGATGCACGGCGAGGCGGCCCATCGCGCCGGTCGACGGGACGCTCCAGACGCTGATGCGCTCGACCGGCACGAGCATCGCGAGCACGTTCGCGCCGAGGAGGAGCGCCGCCGCCGCCGCCGCGAGCGCGCGCCGCTGCCGCTGCCACGCGACGAAGACGCCGAGCGCGGCGGCCGCCGCGACCATCGGCGCGAGGTCGCTGAGCGCGGGCGGCCGCGCGAGGACCGGTCGCAGCCCCGCCCAGCCGCGCTCGAGGAGCGGCGGCGCGGTCACGGCGGCGGTCGCGACGGTGCCGAGGATCGCGCCGGACACGCTCGAGCGGACGCGCCGCCCGCGGACGCCCGCCACGATCGCGACGACGGCGCTCGCGAGCACCCACAGGATCCCGCCGAAGGACGAGATCGCCGGTCCGGCCGCGGCCGCGAGGAGCCGCATGCGCGTCGAGCGGGACGTCGCGAGTGCGACGGCGACGCCCGCGGCGCCGGTGAGGCTGCTGACGTCGCCCGTCCGCGGCCACAGCCAGATCGCGGGCAGCGCGACCGTCGCGAGCGCGACCGCGAACCCGCCTCGCGTCGAGCCGAGCCGGATCGCGAGCAGCAGGAACGACACCGCGAACGCCGCGACGGTGACCCCCGCGAGCGGGATGAACGCCTCCGGTCCGCCGCCGAGCGCCGCGGCGGCCTTGAGGAGCGGCCACGCCGCTGACGTGAGGTACGGGCCGCCGAGCCCGAACACGTGCCACCAGGTCCCCACGTCGGGGAAGCGCGCGGCGTACGCGAGCGCGGCGCGCTGGTACGACACGCCGTCGGCCGGGACGTACAGGACCGACAGGATCACCGCGAGGAACGCGACGGCGATGGACGCGAGCACCGTCGAGGTCCGCGCGACGGTGCGCTCGGGGTGCGCCCGCGCGCGCTCGAGCACGACGCGTTGGGACGCTCCCGGGCGGATCGCGGTCCACGGCGGCGGCAGCGGCGCCTCGCCGAGCGACAGCGCGACGAGGCCGGCGCGCTCCGCGAAGCGGCGCGCGAGCACCCGCAGCTCGCGCGTCCCCGCGAGCGCGCTCGCGAGCACGAGGTCGCAGTCGAGCTCGTGCTGTCCCAGCTCCGCGGCGCTCGCCGCCGCGCGCACGATGCGGACGCGTCCGTCGCGGCGCAGCCACTGCACGAGGGCGTCGCGGAGCGCCGTGGACGGGACGACGACGACGACGTGCACCGGTCCGAGCCGCATGACCGGCCGCGCCATGGCCATGCGCATCGCTGCGCCGCCTAGCGGCGCGTCCCGGGATCCACGCGCATCTGCATCGGCCCGGCACCGCCGAGGCCTGTGTCGCCTTCGTCCGGGCGCTCCTCGCGTATCTGCGGATACGCTCCGGTGCGTCCTCCTCGGCTCCTTGGCCTCGGCGGCCTCACGCCGGGCATCTGCGCGTGCCCTCCGAGACGCTCCACTAGCGGCTCGTCGGCTCGACGAGGAGGTATGCGCCCACGGCCATGAGCACTACCGGGAGGATGAAGGGCTGCCAGCTCGGAGCGACGTCGACGCCGCCCGCGACCCCGAGCACCCCGAGCAGGGCGAGCGGCACCGCGGGCACGAGGGGCCAGCGGTGGTCCGGCGCGAGCACCGTGACGATCACGAAGGCGGCGGCGAGGGCGCCGAAGAAGATCGGCGCCGCGAAGCGGCCGAGGTCGAAGAGGGCCGCCAGCAGCAGGCCGACGCCGAGGCCGATCATCACCGCCGCCGGGACGAGATACACGAACTGCCGGTAGCCGAGGGCGTACGCGGCCGCGAAGGCGCCCCCGAGCGCCACGAAGAGGATCGGTCCCGCGATCTGGTTCGCGATGCCGATCGCGGGAAGGAAGAAGGCGAGGCCGACCGCGAAGACCACGAGGCCGCCGAGGACACCGCGTCGCCGCGGCGCGTTCGGCCTCGCGGTGGGAGGCTGGTCCACGCGACGCTCGATCGGGCGCAGGCCCATCAGCGTGCGAACGCTATCACGCTCGGTCGCTCGCTCCGAGCGCTATGGACCGTTGCCCTTGTTGCCCTTGTCGTTCCCGCCGCCGTTGTCGCCGCCCTGGCCCGGGTTCGGCGTTCGCGTCGGCGAAGGCGTCGGTGACGGCGTGGGCGTGGGCGTCGGCGACGGCGTGGGCGTGGGTGACGGCGTCGGCGATGGAGTTGGAGCGGGCGACGGTGTGGGTGACGGCGTCGGTATCGCCGTCTGCTCCGAGCTCTCCTTCGCAGACGACGTGATCGTGATCGTGACGCTGCCGCACCCCGACGAACCCGCGAGATCGGTGATGCAGATCCGCAGCGGCTGGTCGCCCGTCGGCAGATCCTCCGGCACATCCACCTTCACGGTGAGCGTGTCGTTGATGAGCTGCGTGCGCTCGACTTCGACCGAGCGTCCGCCGATCGTCACGGTCACCGGAGGCAGCGCCGCGAAGCCCGAGCCCGAGCTCACCGTCGAGACGGTGTTCAGCGGGTTCCCGACGTTCACGTGGCCGCGCTCGCCAGGGACCTTGATCTGTAGGGTCGCGCCCTGCGGCGCCGGTGTCGGCGTCGGCGAGGCGGTCGGGGTCGGCGTGGGCGAGGCCGTGGGGCTCGCGGTCGGCGTGGGTGAGGCGGTCGCGGTCGGCGTGGGCGAGGCGGTCGGGCTCGCGGTCGGGGTCGCAGTCGGCGAGGCTGTCGCGCTCGGCGTGGGCGACGGCGACGCGGTCGGCGTCGCGGTCGGCGTGGGCGATGGCGTCGCCGTGGGCGTTGGCGTGGCGGTCGGCGACGGCGTGGGCGTCGGCGTCGGCGACACGGGCGGCGGAACGATGACGCGCACGGTCGTGCTATCGCAGCCGGTCGCTCCCGCGGCGTCGGTGACGCAGACCTGGAGCGTCTGGTCGCCCGCCGGCACGTTGTCCGGGACCTGGAACTTCCCGGAGATCTCGATGTCCCGTCCGGACGTCGAGAGTGACGCGGCACCGTCAGGAACGAGCTGGATGCCGGCGATCCTGACCGTGAAGTCGAGGGTCGAGGGGTTGAAGCCGGCGCTCGAGGAGATCTCGGCGCGGATCTGCTCCACCGCGCGTACGTTCACCGGGTTCGACGGCGAGTCGATCTCGACCGTCGGCGCCTGCGGAGGCGGCGTGGGGCTCGGCGTCGGCGTCGGCGTCGGCGACGGCGTAGGAGATGGGCTCGGCGTCGGAGTCGGCGACGGCGTCGGAGATGCCGTGGGTGTCGGCGTGGGCGATGGCGTGGGCGGGTTCGGGACCGTGATCGACGCCGACGCGCAGATCTGCCGGAACGCGTTGTCGACGACGCAGACGGTCAGCGTCTGCGTGCCGGGCGCGGCGGTCGACGGGATCTGCACGACGAGCGCGATCGACCACTGGTCCCCGCCGGTGTTCGTCGCGGTCGCGCTCGTCACGCTGAGGCTTCCCGTGCCGGTGAGCGTCGCGCCGGTCGGCACGTCGGTCGCCGGGAATCCGCTCGTCGACGTCGCGGTCAGCGTCGCGCTCACGGGACCGCCGCCCGAGGCGGGCGGCCCGCTCACCGAGAGGACAGGCGCGGGCGTCGCGGTGGGCGTGGGCGTCGGCGTCGGGCTCGGTGTCGGCGACGGGGTCGGGGACGGCGCGGCCGTCGGCGTCGGCGACGCCGTCGGCGTGGGTGTGGGCGCCGGCGGGATCGTGATGCTGGTGCTCGCGCACGTCGAGTTGAAGTCGTTGTCGACGACGCACACGGTCAGCGTCTGATCGCCGGGCGTCGCGGTCGACGGGACGTCGACGGTGACGCTCACGACCCACAGGTCACCGCTGACGTTCGTCGATGTCGCGCTCGTCACCGGGATCGAGCCGGTGCCGCTCAGCGTCGCGCCCGCGGCCACGTTCGTCGCGGGGAACCCTCCGCTCGAGGTGACGGTCATGGACACGGGCACCGGGCCGCCTCCCGGAGGCGGAGGCGACGGCTTCGCGACGACGGGCGAAGGCGTTCGCGTCGGCGCCGGCGTCCGCAACGGTGCGGGGCTGGGGGTGGGCGACGCGGTCGGCGGCGGCGTCGGCGTCGGCGCCGGCGTCCGCGACGGTGCGGAGCTCGGGGTGGGTGATGCGCTCGGCGGCGGCGTCGGCGTCGGTGGGGGCGGCGTCGGCGTGGGCGACGGGGTCGTCGTGAACAGCGCGGGCACGGTCGGGATCGCGAAGCCGGGTGTCTGCAGCGCGACCGGCGCCGCGGTCACGGGCGGCGGCGTCGGCTGGAGGTTGAAGGGCGCGGGCGTCGGCGACACGACCGCCACCGGCCCCTTCGGCGCGAGCAGGAACAGCAGGGCCGGCTGGCCAGTCGCCGCCGGGCCGCCCGTCTCACTCGGAGCCGCCGCGGCGACGGCGACCGGCGGCAGCTGGTCGATCGGCGGCGCGAACTGGCGCGCCTGCGGCAGCACGGCGCTCGTCGTCGCTTGCGTCGTCGCGGTCTTCGCGCGCGTCTCGCTCGTCTTCGTGAAGCCGGGCATGCTCGTCGGCTTGCCGTCGTCGAGGATCGTCACGTGCGTCACGAGCCGCTCGCCGGGGCCGATCGTGCCCGTCAACACCTGTCTATTGCTGTCGTCGACCGTCCCGCTCTGCCCGTTCTGGCCGACGATCGTGTTCACGATGAGCTGGAAGCTGCCGCCGTCGGACTTCGGCTGGACGCCGATCTCCCAGTCGCCTGTCGTGGGCGAGAAGACGTCCACCATCTGCGGCTGGTCCTGCGGCCCCGTGACGGTCGCCTGCGGGATCTGGTCGACCGTCCCGAGCGGCGTCTGACCGGCGGTGCGCCCCGACGGGTCGGTCGCGGTCATGATCGCGGACGGCCCGAGCAGCCCGATGCGGAGGCGCTTGTCCGGCGGCACGATCTGCTGCGGTTTCTCGGGCGCCTTGCCCTGCTGCACGTCCGCCTTCTGCCCCGCGGGGACCGGCTGCACCTGCCCGGCGGCGACCATGTCGACCTGGCCCTGGAACACGTTCACGCTCGTCACGACCTCGCCCGTCGCACTGACGACGGAGACCGTGATCTGGAAGCTCGTGCCGCGGACGACGGCCGTCGCCGTCGGCGTCTTCACGTTGAACCGAGAGTTCGACGAGAGGAGCGGCTGCACGTGCGACCACGTCTGGCCGAGCGTCTGCCCGAGCCGCACGAGCAGCTCGCCGCGGCTGCCCTGCGCGACCTCGTCGATCGAGACGACGGCGCCGGGCTCGAGCTCCACCGTCGATCCGTCCTCGAAGGTGAGCACGGCGCGCGCGTTGCTCGACGCCTGCACGGTCATGCCCGCCTTCAGCGTCTGTCCGTCCTGGCCGGGCTTGAACGGCGCGCCGGGCGTCTCCTGCACCTGCACGTTGCCCTCGATGATCGTGAGGATGGAGCTCGACGCGATCGCGCGGCTCGGCGTGACGACGCCGAGGACCGTCGTGATGAGGATCGCGAGGAGGACGACGCCGGCGATCGCGCGCGTCGGGCGGTGCGCCATGCGCTCGCGGACGGTGGCCATGACGCTCGCGTCGCTCTCGACGCGGCGCGCGCGCACTCGGCGCCCGCGCATCCCGAGCCGTCCCTCGGGCACCGTGATCCGCTCCGCGAGGCGCCGGACGCCGGTGCGGAGGCGCTCTTCCTCGTTCCCGCCGAGCGGGCCGCGGCCGAACGTCACTTCAGCGCCTCACGGAGCGCCGAGCGCGCCCGCGTGAGGAGCGGCCCGACGCTGTCCGTCTTGATGCCGAGCGCCGAGGCGATCTCCGCGTACGCTGCGTCCTGGTAGTAGCGAAGGACGATCGCGGCGCGCTGGTCGGCGGGGAGCCGCTCCAGCGCGGCCTCGAGGTCCGTCCGCCGTGGATCCACGTGATGGTCCGAACGGCCGACGATCGCCAGCGCGCGGTCGAACAGGGCCCGCCGGCGGAGCCGTCCGAGGGCGACCCGCGTCGCGACCGTTCGGAGCCAGGCCGTCGGCTCGCGTACCTCTCCGAAGAAGTCGTGCTCGCGCATCGCGCGCTCGAAGGCGTCCTGGACCACTTCCTCGGCCTCGCTCTCGCCCACCAGGAGCGCGGCCGTGCGGTAGAGGGTCGGCCGGCAGGCCGTGTAGAGCGCTTGCCAACGCGCGTCTGGCGCGGCCGCCATTCGGGCTCACACTCTATAGATGCGCGGCCGGGCGGGGACCGGTCGGCCGATGGCGGGAGCGGCGCCGTCCGACACCTTCTTGAGACCCCTGCGGCCCATGCCGCGGGCCTGTCGCCGCCCCATCCGGGCTGGTACAACGGCGCCCGATGAGCGACGGCACGGCCGAGCCGCGCAGGCACTGCGTCCTCCTCGCGGACGCCGACCCCGGGCGGCGTCACGCGACGGCGCTGCATCTCCGCCTCGGCGGCTACCGCGTCGTCGAGGTCGGGGCGATGCGCGAGATCCCCCAGGCGGCTCGGGAGGGCATCGACATCCTCGTGAGCGATGCGCAGCTCGAGGACGGGAGCGCCGTCGCGTACGCGGCGTACCTGCGGCGCGACGGCCGCACGAGCTCGCTGCCGATCCTCATCACGACGAGCGACCGCGACGCCCTCGCCGCCGCGCAGCGCACGCTCGGTGACGAGGGCGGGCTCGAGCTGCCCGCGGCGCCCTCGGCGCTGCTCGACCGCATCGGGGAGCTGCTCGCGAGCGCGTCCCGCTGACTTGCGGGACACTGGCCCCGTGACGCTCGAAGAGCGCGGGCGGCGCGTCCTCTCGCCCGTCCTCGGGAACTACACGTGGCTCCCGGTCCAGCGCGGCGAGGGCAGCTGGCTCATCACGATCGGCGGCCGCCGCGTCCTCGACCTCACGACAGGCATCTCCGTCCTGCCGCTCGGCCACTCGCATCCCGCGGTCGTCCGCGCGGTGACCGAGCAGGCCTCGCGCCTCATGCACATCTCCGGTGGCGTCGCGAAGTACGAGTCGAACGTCGCGCTCGGCGAGATGCTGCAGCGCGTCCTCCCGCGCGGCATCGACACGTTCGTCTTTCAGAACTCCGGCACCGAGGCGATCGAAGGCGCGATCAAGCTCGCGCGCGCCGCCACGGGCCGCCAGGGCATCGTCGCGTTCCGCGGCGGGTTCCACGGGCGCACGACGGGCGCGGCCACGCTCACGACGTCGAAGGCCGCATACCGCCGCGCGTACGGCGCGCTCCTTCCCGAGGTGTACGTCGCGCCGTACCCGTACCCGTCCGAGCTGCCGATCGCGCGCGGCGACGACGCCGAGGCGTACTGCCTCCGCGAGATCTCGCTCATGCTCGAGCACGAGATCCCGCCCGAGAACGTCGCCGCGTTCGTCATCGAGCCCGTGCTCGGGGAGGGCGGGTATGTCCCCGCGCCGCGGACGTTCCTGCGCGCCGTGCGGGAGCTCGCGACGCGGATCGGCGCGCTCCTCGTCCTCGACGAGATCCAGACGGCGTTCGGCCGCGCCGGCGCGTGGACCGTCGCGGAGCGCTACGGCGTCGTTCCCGACGTCGTCACGCTCGCGAAAGCGCTCGGCGGCGGGCTGCCGCTCGGCGCGGTCGCGGCGCCGCGCGCGCTCCACGAGCGCTGGCCGACCGGCACGCACGGCTCGACGTTCGGAGGCAACCCGGTCTCCTGCGCGGCGGGCCTCGCGACGCTGCAGGCCATCGAGCGCGAGGGGCTCGTCGAGCGCGCCGAGATGGTCGGCGCGACGGTCGACGAGGAGCTCGCGCCGATCCGGCGCGATCCGCGCGTGCGCGAGATCCGGCGCATCGGCGCGATGATCGCCGTCGAGTTCGAGTCGAAGGCCGCGTCGAAGGCGGTCGTCGCGGGCGCGCTCGAGCGCGACGTCCTGCTCATCACGTGCGGATCGCACGACCAGGTCGTACGCTTCATCCCGGCGCTCAACATCGCGGAGGCCGACCTCCGCCACGGCGTCCGCGCCTTCGTCGAGGCGGTCGCTGGCGTTCGGGAGCCCGCGCCCGCATAGAGCGCTAAGGGAGCGCCGCTCGGCGGGGTGACGCACCCGCTGGGGGAGGGGACGGCCTCGCCCGCTCTCCTGGCTGCGGCGCCGCGCCGAGCGTGACGTGACACGGTCCGGCGCCGCGACGCTCAGGCTTCGCGTACGAGGCCGCCCCTCCCCCGCGACGTCACCCCCGCCTCGCGCCGCTCCGGCTCGCGCCAGCGGCATGCGCGGCGGGCGTGAGCGGGCGTCAGACGCCGTCCGGGAAGCGGCCTGGGATCGACCGCTTTTTGGGGTATTGACACGATCTGGATGCAGGACAATAGTTCGCGGCCCGACCACTAGATGTTGGGCCCGCCCGAGGTTCGGGCCCAGTATCTAGGTGCCGGGGGAGCTGAGGAGAGAAGACAAGTCCAGGAGGCGCGAGCTATGGCCATCGCCGAGATCTCCCGCGAGCACACCCCCTCCGAGCCGACGCGCGGCCTCACCTTCCAGCGGACGTTCACCCGGGCGGGGGTGCACCCATACGACGAGTTCGAATGGGCGCTCCGGGACGCCGTGATCCCGGGCGATGGCGGGAACGTCTTCGAGCAGAAGGGCGTCGAGGTGCCCGCGTTCTGGTCGCAGACGGCCACGAACGTCGTCGCGTCGAAGTACTTCCGCGGCAAGCTCGGCACCCCCGAGCGCGAGTGGTCCGTGAAGCAGATGGTCGACCGCGTCGTCGGCCGCATCACGAAGTGGGGGATCGAGGGCGGCTACTTCTGCGAGAAGGACGCCGAGGTGTTCGACCACGAGTTGAAGCACCTCATGGTGGCGCAGCACGCCTCATTCAACTCGCCGGTGTGGTTCAACATCGGCGTCGAGGGCGTCCCGCAGCAGGCGAGCGCGTGCTTCATCCTCTCGGTCGCCGACGACATGCACTCGATCCTCGACTGGTTCAAGAACGAGGGGATCATCTTCAAGGGCGGGTCGGGCTCCGGCATCAACGTCTCGAGGATCCGCTCGGGCAAGGAGCAGCTCTCGGGCGGCGGCTGGGCCTCGGGGCCCGTCTCGTTCATGCGCGGCGCCGACAGCGTCGCGGGCTCGATCAAGTCGGGCGGTACGACGCGCCGCGCGGCGAAGATGGTCGTTCTCGACGCGGACCATCCGGACGTCCGCGAGTTCATCTGGTGCAAGGCGAAGGAAGAGAAGAAGGCCTGGGCGCTCGGCGAGCAGGGCTACGACATGTCTCTCAACGGAGAAGCCTGGCGGTCGATCCAGTTCCAGAACGCGAACAACTCCGTCCGCGCGACGGACGAGTTCATGCGCCGCGCGACGAGCGGCGGCAGTTGGGACCTCACGGCGCGTGTCGACGGCAAGAGGCTCGAGACTTTGGAGGCGCGCGAGCTGCTCCGCGACCTGTCGCAGGCCGCGTGGGAATGCGGCGACCCCGGCATGCAGTTCGACACGACGATCAACGACTGGCACACGTGCCCCGTGTCCGGGCGCATCAACGGGTCCAACCCCTGTTCGGAATACATGCACATCGACGACTCGGCCTGCAACCTCGCGTCGCTCAACCTCATGCGGTTCGTGAAGGCCGACGGCGAGTTCGACGTCGAGCGCTTCGCACGCGCCGTCGACGTCGTGTTCACCGCGCAGGAGATCCTCGTCGGTGCGGCCGACTACCCGACGCCGGCGATCGCGCGCAATGCGAGGTCGCATCGGCAGCTCGGCATCGGATACGCGAACCTCGGCGCCGTCCTCATGCAGCGCGGGCTCCCCTACGACAGCAACGAGGGGCGCGCGTACGCCGCCGCGATCACGGCGGTGATGACGGGCGAGGCGTACGCGCAGTCGGCGCGCATGGCCGCGGTCGTCGGCCCGTACGAGGCCTACGCGAAGAACAGCCTCGGTCACGACCGTGTCATGGAGAAGCACCGCTCCGCCGCGTATCGCATCGCCGAGGACCTGCTGCCGCCGTCGCTCCTGCGCGCCGCGCGACAGGCGTGGGACGACGCGCTCGAGCTTGGGAAGGCCAGCGGGTACCGCAACGCGCAGGCCAGCGTCTTGGCGCCGACCGGCACCGTGTCGTTCATGATGGATTGCGACACGACCGGCATCGAGCCCGACATCGCGCTCGTGAAGTACAAGAAGCTCGTCGGCGGCGGGATGCTGAAGCTCGTCAATCAGACCGTCCCGTCCGCGCTCGCGCGTCTCGGCTACACCGAGACCCAGTCCGCCGCGATCACGGCGCACATCGAGCAGGCCGGCACGATCGAAGGCGCGTCCGGCCTGAAGGACGAGCACCTCGCGGTGTTCGACTGCGCGTTCCGTTCACCGAACGGCGTGCGCTCGATCACCCACATGGGACACATCAAGATGATGGGCGCCGTCCAGCCCTTCATCTCGGGCGCGATCAGCAAGACGGTCAACCTCCCCGAGGACGCGACGGTCGAGGACGTCATGGACGCGTACGTCCAGGCGTGGAAGCACGGCGTGAAGGCCATCGCGATCTACCGCGACGGCAGCAAGAAGACGCAGCCCGTGTCGACGAGCGACAAGGGCGCGAACGAGAAGAAGGCGGGTGTCGTCATCCAGCAGGTCCCGATGGAGCGGCGTCGCCTGCCCGACACGCGCGCCTCGCTCACGCACAAGTTCTCGATCGAAGGACACGAGGGGTACATCACCGTCGGCCTCTTCGAGGATGGGACGCCCGGTGAGCTGTTCGTGACGATGGCGAAGGAGGGCTCGACCCTCTCCGGGATGATGGACGCGTTCGCGACGAGCGTGTCGCTGCTCCTGCAGTACCGCGTTCCACTGGCGCATCTGGTGGAGAAGTTCGGGCACATGCGGTTCGAGCCGAGCGGCTGGACCGGGAACAGCGAGATCGGCTTCGCGAAGTCGATCGTCGACTACGTGTTCCGGTGGCTCGGGTACCGCTTCCTGTCGCAGAGCGAGCGCGAGACGCTCGGGCTCGCGAAGACGACGGGGATCGCCGACCCCACGCCGCAGCTCGAGCTCCTGAGCGCCCTCGTCCCGGCCACGCACGCCCCGACCGAGGCGACGGGGGCCGGCGCGCCGGTCCGGCGCATGAACTCGACGCCGGACGCGCCGCCGTGCCCGCGCTGCGGCTGGCTGACCGTGCGCAACGGCTCCTGCCACAAGTGCGAGAACT
>CAZSRI010000029.1:0-24035 GCA_964609145.1 uncultured Chloroflexota bacterium | reverse complement strand
AGGGTGCGCGCCGGGTCACGAGACGATCGCCGGCTCCGGTGCGACGAGCGCTTCCTCGCGTGGCGCGAACGCGCGTACCGCGCGGAACCACAGCCACACGCCCGCGCCCATCAGCACGAGGACGAGGAGGAGGACGGCGCGGCGATCGACGACGCCGAGGAGCGCCGACGCGAGGAACGGCGCGATCGTCCCGCGGATCCCGAGGAGGAACGACTGCGCGGTCGCGTAGTCGAGGACGCGGCCGCGCGGCGCGACGTGGACGATGTTCGTGTGGAACGTGACGTCGAACGCCGCGTTCACCGCGCCCTGGACGAGCGCGAGCGGCACGAGGAACCACATGTTCGGCGCGACGAGATACGTGATCGGTACGAGGACGAGGAACGCGCTCGTCCACGCGGAGAGCTCGAGCGAGCTGCCGCGGTCGATGATCCGTCCCCACACGATGTACGCGCCGATCGCGGTGGCTGACGAGATCGCGGCGAGCGCGCCGACGAACGTGTTCGGCGCGTTGAAGCGGTCGACGAGCATGAGCGGGATGATCGTCGCGGTCATGAGGTTGCCGAGGCCGAACACGCTGTTCGCGACGAGCAGCCGCACGTAGCGGCGGTCGTCCCAGATGAGACGCGCGACCGAGAGGAGCGAGCGGCGCGGGGGCATCTCGGAGCGGCCCTCGTCGTCGATCCGCCAGAACCCGACCGCGCCCGGCAGGGAGACGATCGCGGCCGCGGCGAAGACCCACGGCGCCGGGATCGCGTCGATGAGCACGCCGCCGATCGCGGCCGCGGCGATCCCGGCGACGGCCGCGCCCACGCGGACCTTCCCCATCGCCTGCGCGCGCTCCGCGTCGGGGTAGATCGCGGCCATGACGGTCGTGTATGCGGCGATGTTCGCGAGCGTCGTGACCCAGAACGCCGCGGTCGTCATCGCCAGCATGAGCGGCGTCGTCGCGACGAGCACGCCGGTCAGGAACACCGCGCGCGACGCGGTCACGGCGCCGGCGACGACGCGCACGGGCGGGAACCCCGAGAGCAGGTAGATGCCGATCGGCGAGAGGAGGTGGCCGATGAACGGGCCCGCGACGACGAGCGCGACGTCGAACGTGCTGCCGCCCATGCGGCGCACGACGACAGGCATGAACGTCAGGAGGATCGCGCCGTACAGGCCGGCGCAGATCCCGCCGAAGAGGTCGATGCGGAAGTTGCGGCGGACGGTCTCCGGCGAATGCGGGCGGATCACGAGCGCGTCACGTTAGCGGCCGCGGCCGCGCGGGATCAGTGCCGGACGACGCACAGCCGCGGATCGGAACGAGGCTGCTAAGAGGACCGGCCCCGCGGCGGCCCGCCGTAGCGCGTGCGGTAGCGATCCGGCCCCGGACCGAACGTGCGCCGGCCGGGCATCGGGGGGCGCCCGCCGAAGCGCATGTCCACAGGCCCGCGCGCGCCCGGCGCGGTCGAGCTGATGACGACGCGCCGGTTCGGCTCGACGCCCACGGACTCCGTCCGCAGCCCCGGCGTGCCCTGCACCGCGAGGTGCACGATCCGCCGCTCGTACGCGAGCATCGGCTCGAGCGTCACGGCCTGCCCGCTCGCGCGCACGCGGTCCGCGACGCGGCGCGCGACCTCGCGAAGCTGGTCCTCGCGCCGGCGGCGGTAGCCCTCGACGTCGACGGGCACGTGGACCGTCCGCCCGACGCGCTTCGACGTGATCGCCGACACGACCTGCTGCAGCGCGATGAGGTTCTCCCCGCCGCGACCGATGAGGACCCCGAGATCCTCGCCGCTGATCTCGACGCCCTCGCGTCCGGGGATCCGCTCGATCTTCACCTCGGCGTCGATGCCCATCACACCGAGCAGCTCGCTCGCGACGGTCGCGCCCACCGGGAGATCCTCGGCGAGCGCGGAGACCTGCTCCTCGTCGTCCTCGACGGCGGCCTCGCCGCGGTCGAGCGGGCGCCGCGGGACCTCTGCCTCGTCGACCGGGGGCTGTGGCTCCTCGACCTCGGTCTCCTCGTACGAGAGGAGCACGCGGGCGTCCTCGCCGCCCATCCCGAGCATGTTCGCGGGCTTGCCGCGGTCGAGGACCTCGATGTCGACCTGGTCGCGGCGCCTGCCCAGCTCGCGCAGGCCGCGTTCGATCGCCTCCTCGACGGTGCGTCCGGTGAATTCCTCGCCGCGGATCGGGCTCACTTTCCTCTCCTCCGCCGTCGCCGCGACCGGCGCTCGTCGCCTTCGTTCGCGCGCGCCGGCACTGCGGCCATGTCCGCCTCGACCTCCGCGACCGCCGCGCGCTGCTCGCGCGCGAGCCCGCGGTCGGCGGGCGTCGGGATCCCTCTCAGGAACGGGAGCCACCGTGCGAGTGCACCCCACCCGGTCACGAAGTACTGCTGCACGATCTGGAAGAGCGTCGTCGTCACCCAGTAGACCGCGAGCCCCGCCGGCAATCGTGACGCGATGACGACGGTGATGATCGGGAAGTAGTAGCTCATCGACTGCATCATCCGGGCTTGCGGGTCAGCGCTCGCGGGCTTCGCGGACTGCGCCATGACCGACGCGACGAGCTGCGTCACGCCGGCGATGAGCGGCAGGATCCCGGTGACACCGAGCACGAGGTCGGGGCACGCGAGCCCGCTCAGCGTCGTCTCGTTGGGCCCGGGGCAGCTCGCGATCCACGGCAGCCAGTGCGCCGTCATGTCGAGCGTCTGGTCACCCGAGACGGGGATCGGGATGAACGGCCAGAGCGCGTTGCGCAGCTGGTCGCCGGTGAGCTGCGGCGCCTGCAGGAACGCCGCATACATGGCGAAGAGGATCGGCATCTGCACGAGGAGCGGGAGGCACCCCATCGCGGGGTTCACGCCGCGCTCGCGGTAGAGCTTCATCTGCTCCTCGGTGAGCCGCTGGCGGTCCGCCTTGTAACGCTCCTGCAGCTCCTTCAGCGCGGGCGCGACCTCCTGCATCGCGCGCTGGGAGCGGATCT
Organism: uncultured Chloroflexota bacterium; assembly: GCA_964609145.1. Classification (GTDB taxonomy): domain Bacteria; phylum Chloroflexota; class Limnocylindria; order P2-11E; family P2-11E; genus JACPOT01. The sequence continues at coordinate 21,062 of CAZSRI010000029.1, read as the reverse complement.
GCGTGACGAACAGCGGATACAGGACGAGCCGGATGGCCACCGTCACCGCGACGATCGCCAGGCCGAAGTCCTGGAAGAGGAGGTCGTACGCGCCGACGAGCACGGACAGCAGGGGGTGAACGAGGACGAAGTTCCATAGGTCGGTCCTCGGGTCGCCGGTCACGGCCGTCGTCCCGGTGCGGGCACCGGGTCGTACCCGCCCCTCGCGAAGGGATGGCACGACAACAGCCGGCGGGCGGCGAGGATCGAGCCGCGCGCCAGCCCGTGGCGCTCGATCGCCTCCATCGCGTACTCCGAGCACGTCGGGGTGTAGCGGCAGGACGGCGGCAGCATCGGGCTCACCGATCGCTTGTACCAGCGCAGCAGCCGGAGAGCTACCTCGGTCATTCGTCCCCCGAGCGAGGTTCGGAAAAGAGGGCATCGAGATGGCGCGCGGCGGCCGCCCTGAGGGAGGCGGCGGGCGCGTCGACCGCCGGGGGGCGCGCGACGAAGAAGAGGTCGATGCCGCGAGACGCCGCGCGCGGCGCGAGCAGCGTGCGGACCGCGTCGCGGAGCCGCCGCCGGGCGCGGTTGCGCCGCACGGCGGTACCGATCGCCCGTGGCGAGGCGACGGCGACGCGCACTCGATCGGTCCCATTCGGCCTCGCGCGCAGCGTGAACAGGGGATCGCTCCGGGTCTCGCCTTTCATCCGCGCGAGCTCGATATCCTTCGTGCGGCGCAGCCTCGTCGCGCGCATCACGGCGCGCGCTACTTCGAGACGGTGAGACGCTTGCGGGCGCGCGCGCGGCGGCGCGCGAGCACCGCACGCCCGGTGGTCGTCCGCATGCGCGCACGGAAACCGTGCACGCGCGCGCGGCGGCGCGCCTTTGGCTGGTACGTGCGCTTCACTCGGTGGGTCCCCTCTCGGAAAAGCTCTTCGGAAGGACGCGGCCGGCACCGCGCGGTGATCGGCCGGTCGTGACGAGCATACATGTGCGCGCCCGTCATGGACGACACCGATCGGACGAGTCCGCGGCCATCGGGCCGGGGGTATAGTTCCCCGCGCTTCCGGTCGCGTTCCCGCTGTTCGCGCTCCAGGTGCGGTCGTCGCGTCATCAGTCGCAGGATGGGGAAGGACAGGATGACATCCGAAGGCGTAGAGGGCCGCACTGACCTCCAGCGAACGTGGGCGGCCGCCCTCGGCGAGCTGCAGATCACCGTGACGAAGGCGAACTTCGACACGTGGTTCAAGGGCACGACGCTCCTCTCCGAAGAGGACGATGTCTACCTCATCGGCGTCCCGAACGCCTTCGCGCGCGAGTGGCTCGACACGAAGTACCGCACGGCGGTGCGGGAGGCGATCACGCACATCATCGGCAAGACGGTCGACGTGCGGTTCGTGACGGCGCCCGCGGGGGCGCCGCGGCCCGCGGTATCGCGTCAGCCGGCCGGCCCGCAGGCCCAGGCGACCGGCGCGGCGCCCGTCGCCGAGCGCCGGGACCAGCTCCCGTCGGCCGTCCTGAGCGCTCGCTATACGTTCTCGACCTTCGTCGTCGGCTCGAACAACCGCCTGGCCCACGCCGCGGCGCTCTCCGTCGCCGAGCGGCCGGGCCACTCCTACAACCCGCTCTTCATCTACGGCGGCAGCGGGCTCGGGAAGACACACCTTCTCCATGCGATCGGGAACGCTGTGTCGGCGCGGCACCCGCGCAAGCGCGTCGTGTACGCGCAGAGCGAGAAGTTCACGAACGAGTTCATCAACGCGATCCGCACGCAGAAGACCGAGGAGTTCCGCGAGCGCTACCGGCGGATCGATGTCCTCCTCATCGACGACATCCAGTTCATCGCCGGGAAGGAGGGCACGCAGGACGAGTTCTTCCACACCTTCAACGCGATCCACGAGGAGGGGAAGCAGATCGTCCTGTCGAGCGACCGTCCCCCGAAGGCGATCGCGAGCCTGGAGGAGCGCCTCCGGTCGCGCTTCGAGTGGGGCCTCATCGCGGACATCTCGCCGCCTGACCTGGAGACGCGCATCGCGATCCTCCGCGCGAAGGCCGAGGCGCAGAACGTCGCGGTGCCGCCCCCGGTGATCGACTTCCTCGCGCAGCGGATCGTGTCGAACATCCGCGAGCTCGAGGGGGCGCTCACGCGCGTCGTTGCGTACGCGACGCTGCATGCCGTCCCGGTCACGACGGACCTCGCCCAGCAGATGCTGCAGCACCTCCTCTCGTCGCCGCAGCGGCGCTCGCTCTCGCCGGAGAAGATCGTCGAGGTCGTCGCGCGCTACTACCAGGTGCCCGCCGACCAGCTCCGGGGCAAGGCCCGCGACAAGCAGATCGTCCTGCCGCGCCAGGTCGCGATGTACCTCATGCGCGAGGAGACGGAGGCGCCGCTCCTGCGCATCGGCGCCGCCCTCGGCGGCCGCGACCACTCCACCGTCCTGCATGGCTGCGAGAAGATCGAGCGCGAGATGCAGGAGAGCGACGACTTCCGGCGCGAGGTCAGCTCCGTGCGCGAGCTCCTGTACGCTGAATGACCGCGTATGCGAGGGCCCTCTGGTCCCGCCATCCCTGTGGATAAGGCCCTCTTTCATGTGGAGAAGGGGCCTCGATCGTGGAGAAAGGGCCTCCGAGCGTGTCGTTCCAGGTGACGGTTGTCTGTCAGCCCGACACGGCGTGGTGGGGCGTCCAGGGGATCCCCGGCTCCGTCCACGGCGGGTCCACCGCCGCTGCGGCCGTGGCTGTGCGGCGAAAGGGGCTTAGCCGTATGTTCCACAGCACTACGGCGACCGGCGGCGTATCGATCGATCTCCAGTCCACCACACGGGAAGGGATGCATTGAGGCGTGAAGGTCACCTGCCTTCAGGAGAACCTCACACGCGGGCTCCAGGTCGCGGGCCGGGCGGTCTCTTCCCGGACGACCCTTCCGATCCTCGGGAACGTGCTCCTGCGGACCGAGGGCGGCCGTCTGCGCCTCACCGCGACGAACCTCGAGGTGGGGATCACCTGCTGGGTAGCGGCACGGGTCGAGGACGAGGGCGCGATCACCGTGCCAGCGAAGCTCTTCACCGACTTCGTCAACTCGCTCTCACCCGGACCGATCGAGCTATCGCTCAACGTGCGCACGAAGACGGTGCACATCAAGAGCGGCCCCTTCGAGGCGAACCTGAAGGGCCTCGACGCGGAGGAGTTCCCGATCATGCCGGGCGTCCCTGGGCGGCCGACGACGCAGGTCGCGCAGGGTGTGCTGCGCCGAGCCGTGCGCGAGGTGGCCTTCGTTGCCGCGACGGACGACAGCCGCCCCGTCCTCACCGGCGTGCTCACGACGTTCGAGGGCGACGAGATGACGATGGCGGCCGCCGATCCCTACCGCCTCTCGGTGCGCCGCTCACCGCTCCTCGCGAACGTCGCCGAGAAGGTCGAGGTGATCATCCCGGCGAAGAGCCTCGCCGAGGTCGAGCGGATCCTCGCTGAGAGTGACGACCCCGTCGACCTCTTCGTCACGCCGAACAAGAGCCAAGTCATCTTCCACGCCGGCGACGTCGACCTCGTCTCCCGTGTCATCGAGGGGCAATTCCCGAACTACCGACAGGTCATCCCGTCATCGAGCCAGACGACGGTGGTCGTCCAGCGCGACGAGCTCCTGAAGGCGACACGGCTGGCCTCCTACTTCGCTCGCGACGCGGCGAACATCGTTCGCTTCCAGATCGACCCGTCGAGCGACACGCCGCTCGTCATCAGCGCGACCGCGGCCGAGGTCGGCGACAACGTCGGCCGCATCGAGGCGACCGTGCAGGGGCAGGCGACGACGATCGCGTTCAACAGCCGCTTCGTCCAAGACGCGCTCGGCAGCCTCGCTGCGCCCGAGGTCAAGCTCGAGCTCGGCGGGCCGCTCGCACCGGGTGTCGTCCGCGTCGTCGGGGAGGAGGAGGCGTACCTCCACGTGGTGATGCCGCTCCGCATACCAAGCTAGTCACGGAAGTCCCGAGAGCGACCCCGGGCCTGCGAGGCGTTGAACCCGGATCCGCCATGCGGTGTGTCGGGCGCACGATCCGCGGACCGGCCGCGCTGAGCCCATGAAGATCGAGCGGCTGGTGCTAGAGGACTTCCGCAGCTACGACCGAGCTGACGTGACGCTCGCACCCGCGCTCACCGCCCTCGTCGGCCCGAACGGCGCGGGCAAGACGAACCTCCTCGAGGCGATCCACCTCCTCGCGCGCGGCGACTCCCCGCGAGCCCGCGAAGACGCGGAGACGATCCGCTGGGGCGCGAGCATGGCCCGCCTCGCCGCCTCGTTCGTGCGCGAGGACGATGCGGGGCGCGCGGAGGTGCTCCTCTTCGCCCCCGTCGCCGGCGAGCGGCGACGGCCGCGGCGCTACCTCGTCGACGGCGCGTCGAAGCGCGCCGACGACGCGCTCGGGCGGATCGTCGTCGTCGCGTTCTTCCCCGAGGACGTCGAGCTGCTGAGCGAAGCGCCGAGCGCACGGCGACGCTACCTCGACGCGATGATCTCGCAGGTCGACCGGGTGCATCGCGGCGAGGCGCGCGAGTACCAGCGCGTGCTGGAGCAGCGCAACGCGCTGCTGCGGACGCTCCGCGACGAGGGTCGCGCCGGCGAGACCGAGCTCGCGTTCTGGGACAGCGAGATCGCGCGGCTGGGTGCCTCGATCTCGGCGCGGCGCATCGCCGCAGTGCACGAGCTGCGCGGGCCGTTCCGCGACGCCGTCGAGCGGTGGAGCGGCGAGCATGTCGTCGACGTCGCGTACGCGACGCCCGCGGAGGGCGAGACGCCGGCGGAGCGCGGCGAGTCGTATCGCCGGCTCCTCGCGGAGAAGCGCGAGCGCGAGCTGTGGCAGGGGTCGACGCTCGTCGGTCCGCACCGCGAGGACGTCGCCGTCACGTCGGGCGGGCGCGACCTTCCGTCGTTCGCGTCGCGCGGCGAGCAGCGCAGCATCGTGCTCGCGCTGAAGCTCGCGGAGGCGTCGTGGCTCGCGGCGCGTACCGGCACGACCCCGATCTTCCTGCTCGACGACGTGCTCTCGGAGCTCGATGCCGAGCGGCGGCAGCGCCTCGTCGACGCGCTCCCGCCCGACGCGCAGGCGCTCGTGACCTCGGCGCTGCCCGCGGGGCTGCCGTCGCGGCTCTCGGCCGACGCCGCGATCGTCCCGGTGAGCCGGGGGCGCGTGGGATGAAGCCCGTCTCGCGCGGCATCGGCCGCCTCCTCCGCGGCCTCGGGATCGCGGCCGAGGTGGACCGCGCAGGCGCTATCGACGCGTGGGGGCCGGCGGCGCGCGAGGTCCTCGGCGACGACGCGTCGTCGACGCGGGCCGTCGCCGTCGACGGGACGACGCTCATCGTCGCCGTACCCGATCCGGCGTGGGCGTCGGAGATCCGCCTCCGAGAGCGCAGCTTGCTCGCCCGCCTGGCCAGCGCCGCGCCGCGCAGCGGCATCCGCGCCATCCGGAGCGTGCCCGCGCGCTGACGCGGCGGAGCCGTTCATACACTCCGCGACGTGCGCCCGACGACCTTCTCGACGACCGTGGGCGCGTTCGGGGGAGGCCGCGACGGCCGCGAGGTCGTCATCGTCAACGAGCCCACGCTCGGATCCACGCTGCGCACGCGCGGCCGGTTCTTCCTTATCTGCGAAGCCGATCCGCCCTCGCGGCGCGCTCTCGAGATCGCGCGCGAGGTCGGCGAGACGATCGAGCACGATCACTACTACGACCTCTCCGCGGGGATCGAGGTCGGCCTGCGCCGCGCCGTGCGCAAGGCGAACCGGCGCGCGGCGCAGCTCGTGCGCGAGGAGCGCGCTCGACCGCTCCTCCACCTCGCATGCGCCGTCGTCGTGAACAACGAGCTCTACGCCGTGCGCGTGGGCGGCGCGCACGTCTTCCTCGTCCGTCACGCCCGCCTCTTCCTTCCCGGCGACGAGCCCGGGGAGCTCGCCGACTTCGTGCATCGCACGACCACGCGCCAGGCCGGCTCTCTCGGCGCCGAGATGGACCTCGTCCCGCTCGTGTGGCGGCAGACCGTCGAGGCGGGGGACACCGTCGTCCTCGCGAGCCGCGGCGTCGTCGACGGCGTCGGGGCGGACGCGCTGAAGAACGCGGCGATCACGCTCCACCCGCGCGCCGCGGCCGAGCACATCGGCGCACGCGCGGTCGCGGAGGGCGCGCCGGGGAGCCACGCGACGCTCTTCGTCGAGGTCGCGCCGGCGACGGGCGCGGCGGCGCGCCTCGTCGGCGAGCCCGAGGTCCCGCTACAGGAGCCGGCGGAGGTCGTCATCGCGGAGACGATCCGTTCGCGCGTCGACACCGTCTGGAGCCGGATGCCCCGCGTCGGCGACGCGCTCGCGGCGCTCGGACGGCCGATCGCGCGGGCGCTCGCGGGCGCACTCGGCGTCGTCGTGGAGCTCATGCCGCATCGGAGCGCGACCCTTCCGCGGCGCCCGCGGAGCGCGCGCGTCCGCTCCGCGCATGGCCGGCGCGTCACCGCGCTGCTCGCCGCGCTCCTCCTCCTCGTGACGGCCGGTATCGGCGCGCTCGTGCTGCAGGACTACCGCGCGAACCAGGTCGTGAACGACTACCGGATCGCGATCGTCGCCGTCGAGAACGAGCTCGTCGCGGCGCGTGGCCTCGCGTCGCGCGACAAGGAGCGCGCGTGGGACAGCGTGACGCGCGCGACCGAGCGGCTCGACGCCGCGGCGCGCTCCCCCGCCGCCGAGCCCGAGAAGGTCGCGGCGCTGCGGAAGGACATCGCCGCGGTCGAGGACCAGCTGAACGGCGTGATCATCGACCTCGCCGCCGTGCCCTCGTCCGCCGGGGCAAAGCCCGCGGACCTCACGCAGACGGTGAACGGGCTGTACGCCGCCGACCCGGGCACGGGTCGCCTCTGGCGGATCTACGGCGAGCCGATCGGGACGGGCGTCGTGCTCCAGCGCGGCAGCCAGAAGGTCGGGACGCCGCTCGCCGTGACCGCCGACGGCGAGGCGCTCCTCACGCTCGACGACACGCGCACGGTGTGGCGCGCGCAGGGCAACACCGTGGCGCCGGTCGATCTGCCGAAGCCCGAGACGTGGAAGAGCGCGACGCACATCGCTACGTTCGCGGGGAACGTGTACCTCCTCGATCCCGCCGCCGGCCAGGTGTGGCGGTATGCGCCGAACTTCGCGGGCGTGCTCGATGGCCCCCTGCCGTTCCTTCCCCAGATCCTCCCCGCCGGATCCGCCGCGGGGCTCGCCGTCGACGGCGACATCTGGGTCCTCACGACCTCGGGCGAGGTGCAGCGCTACCGCAAGCAGGGCCTCGAGCCGGTCCTCACGCGCATCCCGTTCACCGTGCAGTGGAGCGGCGCGCCGCTCCGTCCGTCGGCCATGCAGGCGATCGAGACGCAGCGCTCCATCTGGCTCCTCGACGCGGCGGCGCACGCGATCGCGCAGGTCACGCGCGACGGCCGCGAGCTCGCGCGCTTCTCCATCCCCGAGCGCCTCCCGCCGCCCACCGCGTTCTTCGTCTCCGAGGGCCAGTCGCGCGCCTACACCGTTCACGGATCCAAGATCGTCGTCACGGACGTCGCGCGTTGATACCGCTCCACGACGTCGAGCCCGCGCGCGGACAGCCGATCGTCACGCGCGTGCTCATCCTCGTGAACGTCCTCGTCTGGCTCTACGTCCTCTCGCTCGCCGACCAGCCCCGAGCGCTCGAGGCGTTCTACGGCCGCTGGTCCTTCGACCCGTTCGCGCTGCGCGACGCGATCGCCGCGGGGAACGTCACGTTCGCCGTCCTCGCGCCGCTCATCACGCACCAGTTCCTGCAGGCGGGCTGGCTGCACCTGCTCGGCAACATGCTCTATCTCTGGATCTTCGGCGACAACGTCGAGGGGCGGCTCGGCTCGGGTCGCTTCCTCATCTTCTACCTCGTGTCCGGCGTGATCGCGGCGGCGGCGCAGGCGGTCGTCGCGCCCGCGCAGATGGTCGGCGCGTCGGGCGCGATCGCCGGCGTGCTCGGCGCGTACCTCGTCACCTCGCCCACCGCGGGGGTCCGCACGCTCGTGTTCCTCGGGATCTTCATCACGGTCGTGACGCTGCCCGCCTGGCTCGTCATCGGCGAGTGGCTGCTCGTCCAGGTCCTGTCGGGGCTCGAGTCGATGCGCCTGCCGGCGACCGCGACCGGCAACGTGGCGTACGTCGCGCACGTCGGAGGCGCACTGGCGGGTGCCGTGCTCGTCTGGGTGCTCCGTCCCGGCCCCTCGCGGTCGCGTCCGAGAGGGTGGTGAGCACCGATGACGCTGATACGATCGGACGGACCGAGATGTACGTCCCCTGCGCGGTCGAGTCGGTCCGGGTGAACTCCTTGACGGGCCAGCACGTCGTCTTCTTGCAGGGCCGCGACTCGCGCCGGATCGTCCCGATCTGGATCGGCGCGGATCAGGCGCACAGCATCGCCGTGAGCATCGCGGGGATCGGCAGCGAGCGTCCGCTCACGCACGATCTCATGGCCGAGATGCTCGGCCGGCTGGGCGTCGAGGTGACGCGCGTCGTCGTGAAGGACCTCGTCGACGACGGCAACGGCAGCGGTGTGTTCCACGGGAGCGTCTACCTCCAGGCCGGCGAGCGCGAGATCGAGGTCGACTCGCGCGCGTCCGACGCCATCGCCCTCGCGGTGCGCGCGGGCGCGCGGATCCTGGTGAGCGGCGACGTCTTCGAGCGCGCCTCGCTGGCGCCGGAGGGATCCGAGGAGGACGACGAGAAGCTCGCGGTGTGGAAGCGGTTCATCGACACCCTCTCCGACGAGTCGGCATCCGGTGGCGAGCCTCCCGCGCAGGGCACGACCGACGGCCCGAACGACACTCCGCAGTAGCGTCTGGCCGGCCGCGACGACGGCCGGGGCCGACGGACACCTGCGCGTCGACGGCGTCGACCTCGTGCGCCTCGCCGAGCGCAACGGGACGCCGCTCTACGTGTACGACGCGGCCACGATCCGTGGGGCGTACCGCGCGTACGTCCGCGCGTTCCATCCGTACCGGCCGGTGCGCGTGTCGTACGCGATCAAGGCGTGCGCGCTCGCCGGCGTCGCCGGCGTGATCGCGGCGCTCGGCGCCGACGCGAACGCGGCGTCGATCGGCGAGGTCCTCGCGGCGCGCCGCGCCGGATTCAAGCCCGAGCGGATCCAGCTCCACGGGAACGCGAAGACCGACGAGGAGCTGCGCGCCGCGCTGCGCGCGGGCGTCGGCCGGATCGTGGTCGACGGCGCCGACGAGATCGCCGCGCTCGCGCCGCTCGTCCGCCGGCGCGTCGATCCGCAGGCGGTCTGGCTCCGCGTGTCGCCGGGCATCACGTCCGACACGCATCCGGCCTTCCGCACCGGCGCGCTCGACTCGAAGTTCGGCGCGCCGCTGGCGACGGGCGACGCGCTCGCGCAGGCGCGCGCGGTCGCGGCGACGAAGGGGCTGCGCCTGGTCGGCGTCCACGCGCACATCGGGACCGAGCTGCACGAGGCGGATCGCTACCGCGAGCTCGCCGACGTGCTCGTCGCGTTCGCACGAGAGCTCCGCGGGATCGGCGTGCGCGTGCGCGAGATCGGCCTCGGCGGCGGGCTGAAGATCCCGCAGCGGCCCGACGACCGCGTGCTCGCGCTCGAGGAGTACGCGTCCGCGGTCGGTCCCGCCGTCCGTGCGGCTTCCGACCTGCACGCGACGATCTACCTCGAGCCGGGGCGATCGCTCGTCGGCCGCGCCGGCGTCGCGCTGTATCGCGTCGTCGGGACCAAGCGCGTGAGCGGCGTGCGCACGTTCGTCTCCGTCGACGGCGGGATGGGCGACAACATCCGCCCGACGCTCTACGGTGCGGCGTACACGGCGCTCCTCGCGGACCGCGCGTCCGCGCCGGCGGCGGAGGAGGTCGCGGTGGCCGGCAGCTACTGCGAGAGCGGCGACCTCCTCATCCGCTCCGTCGCGCTGCCGACGGCGCGCCGCGGCGAGGTGCTCGCCGTCCCGTCGGCGGGCGCGTACGCCGTGGCCATGGCCTCGAACTACAACCACAGGCCACGGCCCGCCGTCGTCCTCGTCGACGACGGCCGCGCGCGGCTCATCCGCGCGCGGGAGCGCCCCGCGGACATCTGGCGCCTCGAGCGCCGTTAGTGTCGCGGCCGTGAGGGCCGTCGTCGTCGCCAGCGGCGACGTCGATCCCGCCGACGCGGACGTCGCGCGCGGCGCGGACCTCGTCATCGCGGCCGACGGCGGCTCGGCGCACCTCGCTCGCTGGGGCATCCGGCCGCACCTCGTCGTCGGCGATCTGGACTCGGCCGTCGCGATCGAACCGTCGACGCGCGTCGAGCGCCATCCCGCGGCGAAGGACAAGACCGACACGGAGCTCGCGGTCGACCGCGCGCTCGCCCGGGGTGCGGACGAGGTCGTCGTGCTCGGCGCCCTCGGCGGCGCGCGCACGGATCACGCGCTCGCGAACGTGCTCCTCGCGGCGCTCGATCCCCGCGTGCGCATCGTCCGCGGACCGCTGCGCATCTCCGCCCTGCGCGGCCCGGGCCGGATCGCGATCGAGGCCGGGCCGGGTTCGCTCGTCACGCTCCTCGCCGTCGGCGGCGACGCCGAGCGGGTGGAGACGGAGGGGCTGCGGTATCCGCTGCGGTGCGAGACGCTTCGGCTCGGTTCGTCGCGCGGCGTCAGCAACGTCGTCCAAGGGGACGGCGCTGGGGTGAGCCTCGCATCCGGGACGCTGTTCGTCGTCGAGGAGGGGCTACCCGCCTAGGAGCAGCCGCAGCCGCAGCTCGAAGAGGTCGCGCACCGCGCGCGCGACGACGCCTACGGTCGCGCCCTTCTCCTCGCCGGCGCGCCGCGGGAAGTGGCGCACCGGGACCTGGCCGATCTCGACGCCCGCCGACCGCAGGACGAGCAGCAGCTCGGGCGAGAAGAAGGCGCCGTTCGAGCGCACGCGGTCGAGCGGCACGCGGTCGAAGACGGACCGCCGGAAGAGCTTGAAGGCGCAGTCGACGTCGCGGAACGGCGCCGCGAACAGGATGCGGATGAGCAGGTTGTAGACGGCGGCGATGAAGAGGCGCCGCGGTGGATCGGCGCGCCTCGCACGGTAGCCGACGACGACGTCGGCGCGGTCGAGGTGTGGGATGAGCAGCCCGAGGTCCGCGAGGTCGAACTGCAGGTCGCTGTCGGTGAAGAAGACGTGCTCGCGAGTCGCCGAGCGCAGCCCCGAGCGGACCGCGCCGCCGTACCCGCGGTTCGGCATGTGGTGCACCACGCGCACACGGGCGTCCTCGGCGGCGAGGCGGTCCGCGATCTCGCCCGTGCCGTCCGTGCTGCCGTCGTCGACGACGACGACCTCGAGGTCGTCGGCGAAGCGCGGCAGCACGGCGAGCGCGTCACGGACGGCCCGCTCGACGTTGTCGCGCTCGTTGTACGCGGGGCAGAAGAAGGTGAGGCTCGCGAGCCGCGCCACGGTCTAGCCGAGTCCGACGGCTCTCAGGATCTGATACGCGACGAAGGCGACCGTCGCCGCGGCGGGGATCGTGAGGATCCACGCGGTCACCATGTTCCCCGCGACGTTCCAGCGCACGTAGCTCGTCCCGCGCGTCGCGCCGACGCCCATGATCGTGGACGCGATCACGTGGGTCGTCGAGAGCGGGAAGCCGAAGCGCGACGCCGCCTCGATGACGGTCGCCGCGCTCGTCTCCGCGACGAAGCCATGGACGGGCTGGAGGTACGTGAGGCGGGTCCCCATCGTCCGGATGATCCGCCAGCCGCCGGCCGCGGTGCCGAGCGCCATCGCCGTCGCCGCCATGCCGATGACCCACGGCGGGATGGCCGAGTCCTTCGGAAGCAGGCCTCCCGCGATGAGCGCGATCGTGACGACGCCCATCGTCTTCTGGGCGTCGTTGCTCCCGTGGCTGAAGGCCATGAACGCGGACGAGAGGAGCTGGGCGCGGCCGAAGATCGAATGCATCCCCGCGCGGCTCGCGCGCTGGAACGCGTTCAGGACGACCGTCATGAGCACGAGCGCGATCGCGAATCCGGCGATCGGCGACGCGACGAATGGAAGGATCGTCTTCTGCACGATCGTGCCCCACAGCGGCGCCTGCGCGCCGGCGTGCGCGACGGCGGCGCCGACTATCCCGCCGACGAGCGCATGGCTCGAGCTCGACGGGATCCCGTAGTACCAGGTGAGCAGGTTCCAGAAGATCCCGCCGAGGAGCGCCGCGAGCACCGCCGACTGAGTGATCGCCCCGGGATCGATGAGCCCCGATCCGATCGTCTTCGCGACGGCCGTGCCGGAGAGCGCGCCGAGGAAGTTCAGCGCGGCCGCCATCAGGATCGCCTGCCAGGGGGCGAGGACGCGCGTGGAGATGACGGTGGCGATCGCGTTCGCCGTGTCGTGGAAGCCGTTGATGAAGTCGAAGACGACGGCCGCGACGAGCACCATCCCGAGCAGCAGGACGGTGCTATCCATGCTTCACGGTGAGACCCTCGAGGACGTCCGCGACGTCCTCCATGCGGTCCGTCACGTCCTCGAGGTGCTCGTAGATCTCCTTCCACCGCGTCACCTCGAACCAGTCGCCGCGGTGCGCGAGGAGGTCCCGAAGCGCCTGCCGGCCGATCCGGTCCGCGTCGTTCTCGTAGCGGTTCACCTCGACGATGTGCTCGCGGATCTTCCCGTACGAGCGCCGGTCGCGGAGGTTCGGGACCGCCGCCTCGATCTCAGCCGCGGCCTTCTCGATGATCCGCGCGAGCTCGACGGCCTGCGAGGTGGGACGCTCGACCTGCCACAGCACGAGCTCGTCCGCCGTCTCCTGCATCTCGTCGACGACGTCGTCCATGCGTCCCGCGAGCGCGGCGATGTCCTCGGTATCGAACGGCGTGCTGAAGGAGCGGCGAGCGAGGTCGATCACCTCGTGCGTGATGAAGTCGGCCTCGTGCTCCGTCTCGGTGAGCTGCGCGACCTTGCCCTCGACGTCGGTGAAGTCCTCGATGAGGCCGCGGAGCCGCGCGGCCGCCTGTCGGATCGTCCGCGCGTGATGCTCGAACAGGTCGAAGAACCGGTTCTCGACCGGCAGTATCTGGAACCGCGCCACGTCGCACCTCCCGCCCGCATGCCCTACACGCTAGCGAGGACCAGGCCTCCGTGTGCATGACGGGTGACGACGAGCGACGCGCGTACGAGCGCAGCGAGTAAGGTCCACTCGTGCGCCCGTCCGACCGCGTCGTCGCGCTCGCCCTCGCGATCGGCGGTGCCGTCGCGTACGTCGCGTTCGGGTTCGGCACCGAGACCGTGTACGACTACTACGGGCGCCTCGCCGACGCGCTCGTGCACGGCCGCTGGTGGCTCACCGAGGCGCCGCCGTGGCTGAACGAGCTCCTGACCTGCGGCGCGGGCCGGTGGTGCGTCGCGTATCCGCCGCTGCCCGCGGTCCTCTCGATCCCGTTGCTGCCGCTCGGGACGGCCGCGGCGCAGAGCCTCATGTCGCGCGTCGCGGGCGGCCTCTCGGCGGGTCCGCTCTACCTCGGGCTGCGCTCCTTCGGCGCCCCGCGACCCGTGGCCCTCGCCGGCGTCGTCGTCTCGGCGCTCGGCACGACGCTCCTCTTCACGAGCGTCGACGGCCGTTCGTGGTACGCCGCGCAGGCCGTCGCCATGCTCTTCGCGGCGATCGCGTTCGCCCTCGCGGCGCGCGGCGGGCCGGCGTGGGCCGTCGGTGTGGCGATCGGGCTCGCCGCGCTCGCGCGCCTCCCGTTCGCGGCGGCGACGCCCGCGCTCGCGCTCCTCCTCGCTCGCCGCACGGCGACGCCGCTGGCGAAAGCGCTCGCGGGCGTGATCGCCGGCGGCGCGCCGTTCGCGCTGATCTACGTCGCGTACGACCTCGCGCGCTGGGGGTCGATCCTCGACCTCGGGTACGGCCGGCTCGCCGAGGGCGACGTCTTCTTCGACCACGGCCTCTTTTCGCCGCTCTACCTCGTGCGGCACCTGCGCGCGATCTTCTTCCTCGCGCCCGACGTCGTCGAGGGCACGCCCTGGTTCATCCGCCCGCGCTACGAGGGGATGAGCCTCTTCTTCACGACGCCCGTCTTCCTCTGGGTCTTCGCCGGGCTGCGCGAGGTGCGCCGCAGCGCCGCGGTCGCGGCGACGGCGCTCGCTGCGGCGCTCGCGCTCCTGCCGAACGTGCTCCACGGGACGATCGGGTTCGCGCAGTTCGGCTACCGCTTCAGCATCGACGCGCAGCCGTTCCTCATCGCGCTCGCGCTCGTCGGCGACGCCGTCGCCGGCGGGGTCTGGCGCCGCCGCCCCTCCGTCCTCTTCATCGTCGCCGCCGTGCTCGCCCTCGTGCTGAACGCGTACGCGACGATCGCGATCACGCGCTACGGATACTGGCAGTGACGCGCACCCGCCCCTCCCGCGACGCGGCGCTCGTCCTCGGCGCCGCCATCGCGCTCGGCGTCGTCATCCGCCTGCTCGTCTTCCGCGGGAGCGGGTTCCCGAGCGACGTCGCGACGTTCATGGCGTGGGCCGAGCGCATGGCCGAGATCGGCCCGGGCCGCTTCTACGCGCCGGGCTACTTCTCCGATTACCCGCCGGGCTTCCTCTACGTGCTCTGGATCGCGGGCAAGCTCTTCGACGGCGAGGTCCTGCGCCTCGTGGTGAAGGGGCTCTCGATCCCTGCCGACATCGCGATCGCGATCCTCCTCTACCGGCTGCTGCGCCCGTACGCGGGCGCGACGACGGGCGCCGTCGCCGGTGCCGTCTGGATGCTCCAGCCCGCTGGGATCTTCGCCGGTCCCTTCTGGGGCCAGGTGGACGCCTGGGGCACGCTCCCGTACCTCGCCGCGCTCGTCGCCGCCGGACGGCGCCGGTGGGTCTGGGCGGGCGTGCTCGCGGCGATCGCGGGCATGGTCAAGCCGCAGTTCGGGATCGTCGCGGTCGTCGTCGCGGCGGCGGCGGCGTTCGAGTTCGTGCGCACGGGCAGATGGCGGCCGCTCGTCGACGTCCTCCTCTCCGGCCTCGTCACGGGCCTGCTCATCGCGCTTCCGTTCGGGATGACGCCCGGCGCCTTCATCGCGCTCGTCCGCGGCGCGTCCGAGACCTACCCCTACACGTCGCTCTACGCGTTCAACGGCTGGTCGATCGTCGGGGACTTCTGGAAGCCCGACGTGCAGTACGTCTTCGCCGGCGGCGTGCTGCTCGTCGTCGGGATCGCGGCGTCGGTCGCGCCGCTGTGGTGGCGGCGCGACACCGCCATGCTCCTCGCGACGGGGGCGTTCGCGGCCATGGCGTTCTACTTCCTGCCGACGCGCGCCCACGAGCGCTACCTCTATCCCGCGCTCGCGCTGCTGCTGCCGTTCGCCGTGACCCGCGTGCGGCTGGTGTGGCCGTACGTCGTCATGGCGCTCACGTTCTTCGGGACCCTCTACTTCGCCTTCACCCGGTACGAGCAGAACGGGCTGCAGGCGCCCGCGATCCTCGAGAGCACGATCTTCTCGCGGAACGGGCAGATCGCGCTCGCGCTCGTCCTCATGGGCTCGGCGCTCGCGATCGTGTGGCTCCTCGCGCGCGGCGGCGCGCGCCTCGAGGCGGCGGAGGACACGCCCGAGATCGGGGCGGCGCCGGCCGCGATCGCCGGGCCGTGGCGCCTCCCCGCGGGCCTCGGCCCCGGCCGTCCACCGACGAAGCGCGACGTGATCGTCGCGCTCGCCGTCGCGCTCGTCGTCGTCGGCACGCGCGGCTTCAGGCTCGATCAGCCGCGCGACATGTACTTCGACGAGGTCTACCACGCGCGCACGGCGTTCGAGCTCCTCGCGCAGCGCGAGCCGTACGAGTGGACGCACCCGCACCTCGCGAAGGAGATCATGGCGCTCAGCATCCTCGCCTTCGGCGGCGACCGCGTGGAGACGCGCGAGCCCGCGCCTTCCGGCGTCACCGCGTTCGCGGTGGCGAACGACGGTACGCGTTACTACGCCACGGATCGCGGTCTCACGATCGAGCCGTCTCGGGGGCCGACCGTCAGAGCGACCCTGCCCTATGGTCCCGCACGCGCCATCGCGCTGGAAGGCGCGGACGTCATCGTCGTCGGCGAGAAGGCGATGTACGTCGTCGAGCCCGACGGACGGGTACGCGCCGGCTCCGCGTCGGCGCTGGCCTCGTCACCTCGCTCGCTCGTCGTCGCGCAGGGACGCGCGATCGTCGCGACCGACGCGGACGTCGAGATCCATCAGATCGGGTCGAACGCCGCGCCGCAGCGCGTGCCGATCGTGGCGACGGCGATGACCGCGGGGCCGGCGGGCACGCTGTACGTCGCCGACGAGGCCGGCGCGATCCACGTCGTCGACGCCGCGACGGGCAGGGAGACGGCGAAGATGGCCGGCGACGGCCGCGTCGCCTCGCTCGCGTATGCCGAGGCCGCGGAGCGGCTCTACGCGGGACGTGCCGACGGCGCGGCGCTCGACTGGTACGACCCGCCGAAGCCGGGCCAGCCGGGGTCGGGCGCGTTCGGCGGGA
The DNA here is from genome assembly GCA_964609145.1 of uncultured Chloroflexota bacterium. Lineage (GTDB taxonomy): Bacteria > Chloroflexota > Limnocylindria > P2-11E > P2-11E > JACPOT01. Next base: position 4,576 of record CAZSRI010000029.1, on the reverse strand, counting down.
GCGTCCCGCTCTCGAACGCGCGGACCGGCGCGCTGAGCGGTCCCGTCACCGCCCTCGCGCTCGTGCCGCGGACGCAGTTCCTGTACGCGCTCGCCGAGGGCCGCGTCGTCGTCGTCGAGACGCACGGCGCCTCGCCGTACGCGTCCATCCCCGTCGAGGGGACGATGCTCGGCGTCGACGGGACCTCGGACCGGCTCGTCGTCGCGGGCGGACCCGACGCCGAGATCGTCCCGACGGGACGGCACGCGCTCGCGTGGCGCCTGCCCGGCGTCCTCCTCGCGGGCGCCCTCGCGTTCTTCGTCGTGCTGCTCGCGAGCCGCCTGTTCGCGTCGCGCGCGATCCCGGTCGTCGCGGGGCTCGCCGTCATCCTCGACGGGTCGATGTTCGCGCAGGCGCGCATCGGCATGAACGACGTCTATGTCGGGACGTTCCTCGTCGCGGGCTGGTACTTCGTCGCCGCTTCGTTCCGGCCGCGCCGCTCGGCGCGGCTCGACCTCCTCATCGCGGGGATCCTCTTCGGCCTCGCGGCCGCCTCGAAGTGGGCCGCGTTCTATTCGCTCGCGGGCCTCGGGCTCATGAGCGTCGCGATCACGGCGTACGCGTGGTCACGCGAGCGTCCCGGCGGCGGCGGTCCGTTCGACCTCTTCCAGGGCGCGCGACCCCTCCGCGTCGGCAGCCGCACGGCGCTCCTCCCGGTGCACGCGCTCTACCTCGCGCTCTGCTTCCTCCTGATCCCGCTCGCGATCTACGTCGCGAGCTACGTGCCGTGGTACGGCGGGACGACGATCCCGTACGGGTGGAGCCTCTGGGAGCTCCAGCAGCAGATGTACTGGTACCACTCGGGCCTCACCGCGCCGCACCCCGCGGCCTCACCGTGGTGGAGCTGGCCGCTCGTGCTCAAGCCCGTCTACTGGTACCTCGGATCGCCGGGCGGGGGCCAGACCGCCGTCATCTACGACGCGGGCAACGTCGTCCTCTTCTGGGCCGGGATCGTCGCGTTCGGGTGGGCGGTCCTGGCCTCGATACGCGCGCGGTCGGCGGCGCTCGCGCTCCTCGTGTTCGCGCTCCTCACGCAGTACGTCGCGTGGATCCCGATCTCGCGGGTCCTGTTCTTCTATCACTTCTTCACGGCGCTGCCCTTCTACCTGCTCATCCTCGCCGCGGCGCTCGGGATGCTGTGGGAGCGCGGGCGCCGGCGGCTCGTCGCGGTGTACCTCGCGATCGCCGCCGCGGCATTCGTCTTCTTCTACCCGTTCATCTCGGGGCAGCCCATCCCCGCGGACCAGGCCGCGGCCTTCTACATCCTTCCGACGTGGCAGTACGACTGCCAGTTCTACCCGTCGTTCCGCTGCGCGATCGGCGCATCGGCGATCCCGTGGGAGGGCGTCCTCGGCCGGATCGCGATCGCGATCGGGATCGGCGCGATCGGCGTCGCCGCGGCCATCGCGCTCGAGCAGGGTGCGCTCGACCGCCTGCGCGACTGGACCAGCCGCATCGCGGTCCGTCGGGGCACGCCGAGCCCCGACTGAGGCCACGCCGGGGACGACCTCGAGGAGCGGGACACCGGGGGCCGCGCACGGCTTCCTCCGGGTCCCTCCCACGCCGCCGCACGGACGGCGGCGCTACCGCCCCGTGAGGAGCGCGGCGGCGGTGAGGGCGCCGAGCGCGATGGCCACGACCACCGCGGCGAGCACGTAGGGCCACAGCCGCCGCGGCGCCGCGTACACGACGACCGTGACGTTGTCCTCGCCACCCCGCTCGTTCGCGAGATCGACCAGCGCGCGCGCCGCGCGCTCCGGCGCGCCGCGCGACCTCGCCGCGATCTCGTCGGCGGTGACGTGCAGCGTCAGACCGTCCGAGCAGAGCACGAGGCGGTCGCGCGGGCGGAGCGGCTCGACGAACACGTCCGGCGCGACCCCGCGGGGATCGCCGAGGAACCGCGTGATCGAGCGCGGCGTGGCGCCGCTGTGGTCGTCGGTCACCTGGCGCGCGGCCGCGCCGCGCACGAGGTACGCGCGCGAGTCGCCGAGGTTCGCGATCGCGGCGGTGCGGCCGCGCACGCTGGCGGCGACGAGCGTCGTCGCGGCGTGCGGGTGGCCGCTCTCGCGGGTCGCGCGCAGGACCGCGTCGTTCGCGTCGCGCACCGCCGCGGCGAGCGCCGCGGCCCCGTCGCGCGCGGCGAACTCGAACGACGACGCGAGCGCGTCGATCGCCGCCGTGGCCGCGACCGCGCCGCCCGCCTCGCCGGCGACGCCGTCGGCGACGGCGAGGAGCGTCACGCCGCGCGCGCGCGTCGCGAGCGAGCGGTCCTGGTTCTCCTCGCGCGACCGACCGCGGTCGCTGACGGCCGCGACGCTCACGGGCTGCACGGACCGATGAGCACGAGGCTCGCGATGTCGCCGCGCTTGTACGGCGAGTTCGCGGCCGGCTGCTGGGTGACGACCGTGCACGCCTTCCCCTGTGCGTTCGTCGTCGTCCACGAGATCCGAGCCGGGTCGGGACTTCCGCGGAAGCCCGCCGCCAGAAGGGTGCTGGCGGCCTCGCGCACGTCCTTCCCGACGACGTTCGGCGTGAGCGGCGCCGTCGGGGTCGGGCTCGCCGTCCCCGCGATGCTCGGCAGCTGCGGCAACCGCGGGAAACCCATGAAGAGGAGCGCGACGGCGAGGACGACCGCGAGCACGGCGAGGATCGCGACCGCGGAGTCGATCCGCGGCCCGCTCCGTCCGCGCGGGAGCGGACGCGGCGCGGGCGGGATGACGGGCACCGTCGCGGTCCGGTCGCCGCGCACCGCCGCGAGGAGGTCGCGCGCGAATGCGCCCGCGCTCGCGTAGCGCCGCGACGGATCGCGCGCGAGCGCCTTCGCGACGACGAGGTCGATGTCCGTCGGCACTCCGGGGATGCCGCGCAGCGACGGGGATGGACCGGAGAGGCGCTCGCGGAGCAGGTCGTCGGTCTCCCGGCCCTCGAAGGGCGACCGGCCCGCGAACAGCTCGTACGCGACGAGCCCGAGCCCGTACACGTCGCTCGCCGCCGTCGGCGCCTTTCCCTCGATCCGCTCCGGCGCGATGTACCGCGGCGTGGCGACGAGCTCGTGCTCGGGCACGTCGCGCGCCGCGCGCGCGACGCCGAAGTCCGTGAGCTTCGCCGTTCCGCGCTCGTCGACGATGATGTTCGCCGGCTTCACGTCGCAGTGGATGACGCCCGCGGCGTGCGCGGCGTCGAGCGCGTCGGCGATCTGCGCGACGACGCGCGCGGCCTCGATCGGCGCGAGCGCGCCGCGGTCGACGACGATGTCTCGCAGCGTCCGCCCGCGCACGTGCTCCATGACCATGAACGCGTCGGGCCCGTCCTGGCCCTGGTCGAACACGGTGACGACGTTCGGATGCGAGACGACGGCCGCGCGGCGCGCCTCGTCCGTGAAGCGCTCGCGGAACGCGGGGTCGGCCTCGGCGCCGAGGAGCTTCACCGCGACGTCCCGGTCGAGCACCTCGTCGCGCGCGCGCCACACCTCGCCCGCGCCGCCGGCGTCGATCCGCTCGATGAGCCGGTATCGCCCGGCGAGGGCGCGTCCGGGCTCTCTCATCGCAGGGGGCCGCGGCCCCCTTCCACCCCCGGGGCTCACGACAGCGTCATGAGCGCGGCGAGCGCCTGTTCATAGATCCGGTCGCGCGAGAGGATCGTGAGCTCCTCCCCCAGCAGCTCCACCACATCCGTCCGGGGCAGCGGCACGATCCGCTCCGACGCGAGCTCGCGGTCCTGGCTCACCGTCAGCGCCGCGTAGCGCCGGCCGTCGCAGTCGATGCGGAACTCGCTGCGGCGCCCGTCGCGTTCGCCCTCGACGCGGACGCCGGTCACGTCGCCCTCCTCGATCCCACGCTCGTACCGCGGGCGCACGCGGATCCGCACCGTCCCGCCGTCCGCGCGCCGCATGGCGAACAGGAGGCCGCCCGCCTCCGACGGCGCGATCGGATCGGCCGCCTTCCAGCCGAGGCGCGAGGCGAGCCAGCCGATGAAGAGGAGCGCCTGCGACGGGTGGATCTCGCGCCCGTCGGCGTCGACGGCGAAGCTCACGCGCACGCCGTCGAGGCACGGGAGGAGGCCGCGCCACGCGGGCACGTCGAAGAACTGCGTGAGGAGCTCGCGCCATCCGGTGAGGCGCGACCAGTTGAGGTCGGTGAGCGCGTGGTGCGACCGCACGCCGACGCACATGCGCGCGAGCTCCGGCAGCATCCGCTCGGGCCGGGCGAAGTCAGCGGAGTCGACGACGAGCCGGCCCGCGAGCGCCGCGAGGTCCTCGAAGTGCCGCGCGCCGATCGGCGGCGTCCCGGTCCACCACAGGAACACCGGCAGGTCGGGCACGAGGAGCGGGATGACGACGCTGAGCAGCCGGTCCGCGACGGCGCCGCGTCCGCGCACGAGGACCTGCTCGTGGTTCACCTGCTCGTACCGGTCGAGCGCGGGGAGCTGCGCGTGGAGCTCGATGCCCGCGAGCTCGTCGGGTCGGGGGTGCGGGTCCGTGAGGACGCAGATCGCGCGCGAAGGATGGCGCATCGCGAGCTCCGCGACGGTGTCGGCC
>CAZSRI010000028.1:0-24472 GCA_964609145.1 uncultured Chloroflexota bacterium | reverse complement strand
CTGCCCCTCCACGAGATGGAGCTCTTCCCGGACCGCGCCCGCGCCCGCGATCCGCTCCCCGCCCCGGACGTCGGCCCGGACGATCTGGCCGAGGTCGTGTTCACGTCGGGGACGACCGGAGATCCGAAGGGCGCGATGCTCACCCACCGCAACATCCTCGCGAACGCCGAGGCCGCGACGGGGATCTTCCCCATCGGGCCGACCCAGCGGCTGCTCTCGTTCATCCCCCTCTCGCACATGTTCGAGCAGCTCGCGGGCTTCTGGACGCTGCTCCTCTCAGGCGCGTCCGTCGTGTACCCGACGAGCCGCCAGCCCGCCGTGGTGCGGCGCACGTTCAGGGAGCGCCGCGTGTCGATGATCCTCATCACGCCGGCGGTGGTGCGCTCGCTCCTCGTCGCGATCGAGCGCGCCGCCGAGGCGCAGGGCCGCGGCGCGCTCCTGCGGCGGCTGCGCCGGCCCGCGCGGCGCCTGCCGATGTGGGCCCGGCGGATCCTGTTCACGAGCGTGCACCGCCAGTTCGGCGGCCGGTTCCGCTACATCATCTCGGGTGGCGCCGCGCTCGACCCGGCGCTCGGCGAGGCGTGGCGGGAGCTCGGCGTCGACGTGCTCCAGGGCTACGGCACCACGGAGTGCGCGCCCGCCGTCACGTTCAACCGCATCCACCGGAACAGGCTCGGCTCCGTGGGCGTGCCGCTCCCGGGCGTCGAGGTGCGGATCGGCGCCGACGGTGAGGTGCTCGTCCGCGGGGCGAACGTATTCAAGGGGTACTGGGAGAACGACGAGGCGACGCGCGCGGTGCTCGACGCCGACGGCTGGTACCACACGGGCGACCTCGGCGAGCTCGACGCCGACGGGTTCCTGTGGCTGCGCGGGCGGAAGAAGGACGTGATCGTCCTCGCGGACGGCCTGAACGTGTACCCGGAGGACGTCGAGAACGTCCTCGCGGCCGATCCGCGCGTGCAGGCCGCGGCGACGCCGCAGCGCCCCGTCGTCGCGAGCGTCGTCGGGCTGCGGCGGCCGGGCGAGGAGGTGCACGTCCACGCGGCGTTCCTGCTGAAGGACGCCGCCACCGTGCGCCAGGTCGTCCGCGACGCGAACGCGAAGCTGTCGTCGAGCCAGCAGATCCGCGGGTGGACGATCTGGCCCGACGACGACTTCCCGACCACGCCGACGCAGAAGGTGAAGAAGCGGCTCGTCGTCGAGCGGCTCGTCGAGCTCTCGCGCGGCGAGCCGGTCGTCGCGGTCGGCCCGATGGCCGCGGCGGTCCCCCTGAGCGACGTCGGCCGGCTCGTCGCCCAGGTCGCGAGCGTCCCGGCGACGGCGATCCGGCCGGACGCGCAGCTCTCCGCGGACCTGGCCCTCGACTCGCTCGGCCGCGTCGAGCTCCTCGGCGTCATCGAGGAGGAGCTCGGCCCGTACATCGACGACGCCGCGCTCGAGCCGAACGCGACGGTGGGCGACCTCGAGCGTATGGTCGCGGCCGCGCGCGACGCGAAGCACGACACGGGGATCTTCGGCTGGCCGCTCAGCCCGTTCGTGCGCTCGCTCGGGCTCCTCATGCAGGAGGCCATCGTGTGGCCCCTCGTGCACCTCTTCTACCGGGTACGCGTGAGCGGCGCGGAGAGGCTCGACGCGCTGCGCGGCCCCGTGCTGTTCGCCCCGAACCACTGCCTGCACTGGGACAACGGGATCATCCTCACGACGATCCCGCTCGGCTGGCGATGGCGTCTCGCGGTCGCCGCGGCCGCGGACGACGTCTTCGGGGACCGGCTGAACGGCCTCGTGTCCGCCGTGCTCGCGAACGCGTTCCCGCTCGCGCGGGAGGGCGCCATCCGGCGGAGCCTCGAGCTGCTCGGTGCGCGGCTCGACCGGCGATTCTCGGTGCTCATCTATCCCGAGGGGAAGCTCACGGTCGGCGGGCCGATGCAGCCGTTCAAGGCGGGCACCGGCCTCATCGCCGTCGAGGGAGGCACGCCGGTCGTGCCGATGAAGCTGAAGATCCGTCGCGTCTCGATCCTCGACCACATCGATCGGAAGTGGGAGCGCGAGCGGGCGGACGGTTGGCGGGGCGACGTCGAGGTGGTGTTCGGCGAACCGCTCTACTTCCCCGCGCTCACCGATCCGAACGAAGCGACCAAGCGGATCGAGGCCGCCGTCGCCGCGCTCTGATCCGCCTGGCATCCGATCTGCGCGCTCGTCCGCCGCATGTCGCGACGACGTCACCGCCGCTACCACGGCCGCCGACCGCTCCTGGGCTCGGTCGGCCGCCGCTTCGCCGGACGGCTCGCGGCGCATCGAGGCGGGAGGCACGCGCCTCCCGCCTCGCCTCATCTCGCGGCCACGACGATCCGGCGTTCGAGCCGCGCTTCGCGCATTTCGGTGGTCATGACGGCGAACTCGCGGCCCGCGCGGTTCGTCGCCGACGCGTAGCGGCCGTCCCTCGCGACGACGATGACGTTCATCGGCGGCGCCGGGCGCTCGAGCCCGTTCACCTCGGCGATCGCGCGCCGCGCCGCGTCCGCCGGGGACATCCCAGCGGCAAGGCGGTCGAGGGCCGTCTTCGCCGTCAGGCAGCGCATCGCGAGCTCGCCGAAGCCCGTGCACGTCGCCGCGCCGTAACGCCCGTCGCAGTAGTTCCCCGCGCCGACGATCGGCGAGTCGCCGACGCGGCCGGGGTACTTGTAGCCCCAGCCGCTCGTCGAAACGGCCGACGCGATGCGTCCCCTCAGATCGATCGCGATGAAGTTCACCGTCCCCTTGCGCGCGAGGCTCACGGTGCGCCGCACGACCGGCGCGAGGCGGCGCCGCCTCGCGATCGACGCGGGGGTCTCGCGCGCCTCCTTGAGGAAGTCGATCCACAGCTCGCGCGTGCGCGGCACCAGGAGCCGCGCGCGCTCGGCGCCGATCTCCTCCGCGAAGCGCATCGCGCCTTCGCCGACGAGCATGACGTGCGGCAGTCGCTCCATGACCGCGCGCGCGATAGAGATCGGATGGAGGTACCCGCGCACGGCGCCGACCGCGCCTGCGCGGCGCGTCGACCCGTCGACGATCGACGCGTCGACCTCGACCTGCCCGAGGATGTTCGGCCAGCCGCCCTTGCCGACGCTCGTATCGGATGGGTCCGCCTCGACGACGCGCGCGGCGGCCTCGACCGCGTCGAGCGCGCTGCCGCCCCTGCGCAGCACCGCCATCGCGGCGGGGAGCGCCTTCGCGCCGTTCGCGCTCGCGGCCAGGAGCGGCGTCGGCCTGCTCATCGCAGGGGCTCCGCCCCTTCCACCCCGATCACCTTCCCGTCATCGACCGCACGACGCGGAAGCCCGCCTCGTGCGGATCGTCGTGCGCGAAGAAGCGGCGCGCCACGTCGCTCCCGCCGCGCAGCACGCGGCCGCGCTCGCTCCACGTGTTCGTCCACTCGCGCGGCTGCGGGTCCTCGAGGACACCGGCCCGCGCGGCCTTCTCCCACTCGCGCTCGTCGGCCAGCCGGTAGATGTGCCCCGTCGCCTGGGTGAGCCAGCGGCAGTACGCGACCGCGTCGGCCCACGTCACGCCACGCACCGGCGCGCCATCACGCGGCGCGTGATCCGCGCGGAAGCGCGCGTACTGATCGTTCGTCACCGCGTGCGGGGCGATCGCGAACACGTTCACGTGCTCCGTTCGCGGCGGGTCGCCGAGCAGCTCGTCGCCCGCGCGGACGACGACGGTCTCCGGCTCGGCGACGGTCACGCGCGCGACGATACGGCGAGCATGCGGCGGGCGTTGCGCATCGCGAGGGCCATGATCGTGAGCGTCGGGTTCACGCCCGACGACGTCGGGAACGCGCTCGCGTCCGCGACGTAGAGGCCGCGCACGCCGCGCACCGCGCCGTCGGGATCCGCGACGCCGGTCCGCGCGTCGGCGCCCATGCGCGCCGTCCCCATCTGGTGCGCGCTGAAGAGCGCGATGCGGTTGGCCCCGATCCCGCGCGAACGGACCTCCTCCTCGAACGCGGCCATCTCCGACATCGCGTGCACGCGCACGGGCCGCGTGAACACGGCGATGGCCTCCCGCGCGCCGGCCGCGAGGTGGATGCGCGCGGTCTCGACGATCGCGCGCTGCACCAGGCGCGCGGTGCGCGCGCGGAGCGCGTAGCGCACGACCGGCGCGCCGGCGCGATCGACCGTGACCGTGCCGCCGTCCTCGTCGCGGACGAGCGGGATGATCGCGGCGGAGCGGTCGAGCCGCTCCATGTCGCGACGATGCTGGTCCGCCGAGCGCCACGGCAGGGCGGCCGCGAGGAGTCCCGGGAGCACCGACGGCACCTCGAGGCGGAAACCATACCCGCCGTCGATCTCCGCGAACGCGTCGGACATCACCGACTGCGGCACGCCGGACCAGATGCGGACGGGGTCGGGGAACACGCCGACGATCCCCGGGACGGGATGGAGGCAGAGGTGCCGCCCCACGTGCTCGCCGCCGACGCCCGAGCGCAGGAGCAGGCCCGGCGTACCGATCGATCCGCCCGCCGCGACGACGAGCGGCGCGCGCACCGTGACGCGACGGATGGCGCCGTCCGCGCGGACCGTCGCGGCGACGCCGGCGACGCGCCCGGCCTCGACGAGGACGCGGTCGGCGCGGCAGCGCGCGACGAGCTCAGCCCCCGCCGCGAGCGCGTCGCGCAGGAACGTGCGCGGCGTCGAGAGCTTCGCGCCCTTGCGGCAGCCGAGGCCGCAGTGGCCGCAGTCGCCGCAGCCCTTCGTGTTGCGCGGGATCACCTGCCAGCGCAGGCCGAGCGCCTCGCAGCCGCGCGCGAGCACCGAGTTCTGCGCGTTGATCGCGCTCTCGTCGGCGTCGACGTCCTGGCGGCGCTCCACCTCGTCGTACAGGACGTCGACCTCGCCGTCCATCCCGTCGATCCCGGCGGCGGTCCATTCGGCGCGCACGCGCGGCGGGAGACGCAGCGACGTCGACCACCCGACGACGCTTCCGCCGCCGACGGCGCCGCCGGCCAGGATCGCGACGCCGAGGTCCTCCGTCGCGCCGAGCCCGCGCTCGAACATGAGCCGCGCGTACGACGACGCCTCGCGCCCGTCGAAGTCGGATTCGGTCCACGGCACGCCCTGCTCGAGGACGACGACGCGCCGGCCGGCGCGCGCGAGCGCGTCCGCGACGACGCTCCCGCCCGGACCCGAGCCGACGACGCACGCGTCGGCCGCGATCGTCTCGCCCTCGCGCAGGTCGCGCAGCGGCAGCGACGTCGGATCGTCCGGGAGCGGCAGCATCTCGCCGCGCTCGTAGCCGATCTTCTCCCAGAGCGGGTTGCGACCGTCCTCGCTCGAGCCGTACGCGTAGAAGCACGACGCGCGCTTCACCGCCTGGAACGCCGTACGCCGGAGCGGCAGCGCGCTGTCGGCCCACGCGAGGAGGTAGCGCTCGCGGTCGGCCGCGCCCATCCGTGAGAACGACGCGGGCCGGCGCACGAGCGCGAGGTTCGCGGGCACGCTCTCGATCGTCCCGAGGAACAGCCGCAGGTCCGATATGAGCTTCGGGCGCCCGACCGCCTCGACCTCGCGCGCGATCGCGCGCGCGACCTGGGCCGCGTCGGCGTCCGGGACGAACGTCCCGACGACGGCGGCGAGGGTGTCGAGCTCGCGCGGCGTGAGCGCTACGTCGCGGTCCGCTTCTGCCGTTCCTCCGCCGCGAGCTGGCGCCGCAGGACCTTGCCGACGAGCGTCTTCGGGAGCGAGGGGCGGAACTCGATCTCCTTCGGCACCTTGAACGGCGCGAGGCTCGCGCGGCAGTGCTCGACGAGCTCCTGCGCGGTGGCGGCGGCGCCGGGCTTCAGCACGACGAACGCCTTCACCTCTTCGCCTTTGATCGGATGCGGGACCCCGATCGCCGCGCTCTCCATGACGGCGGGGTGCGTCGCGAGCACCTCCTCGACGTCGCGCGGCCACACCTTGAACCCGGAGACGTCGATCATCTCCTTCTTGCGGTCGACGATGTAGAAGTACCCGTCCTCGTCGACGCGCGCGATGTCGCCGGTGAAGAGCCAGCCGCCGCGGAGCGTCTGCGCCGTCTCCTCCGGCATCCGGTAGTAGCCGTCCATGAGCTGCGGCCCGCGCAGCACGAGCTCCCCCACGTCGCCGACGGGGAGGTCGCGCGTGCCGTGGTCGAGGTCGACGATCTTCGCGTCGACGTCGGGGAACGGGACGCCGACGCTCCCGACCTTCTGCTTGCCGGGACCGAACAGCGGGTTGCAGTGTGTGACCGGCGCCGCCTCGGTGAGACCGTATCCCTCGACGAGGTGTCCGCCGGTGAGCTCCATGAAGCGCTTCGCGGTCTCGACCATGAGCGGTGCCGAGCCCGAGATGCACGCGCGGATCGAGCGGAGGTCGTACCTCGCGGCGAGCGGCGAGTTGACGATCGCGTTGTAGATGCGCGGCGCGCCCGGGAACGTGTCCGGCTTCCAGCGCTGCGTGTCCTTCAGGACACGCTCGAGCTCGAACTGCGGCTCGAGGATGAGCACGGACGCGGACTGCACGCCGAGGAGCATCGCGACCGTGAGGCCATAGACGTGGAAGAGCGGCATGACCGTCATGATCCGACCGTGCTCGTCGGAGAGATTGATGAACCACGCGCGCGCCTGCAGCGTGTTCGCGACCAGCGCGCGGTGCGAGAGCATCGCCCCCTTCGACACGCCCGTCGTCCCGCCCGTGTACTGCAGGACCGCGATGTCGTCGGGTGAAAGCTCGACGCGCGCCGGCTCGGCGTCGGCGAGGAGGTCGGCGAAGGCGACCGCCCCCGGGTCGCCGCGGAACGGCTGGCGATGGCCCTCCTTCTTCTCCTTCGCGAGCGTGAAGAGGAGCCGCAGGACCGGCGGCATCTCCTCCTTGATGTTCGTGACGATGACGCTCCGGATGGCGGTCCCTTCGCGCGCCTTCTTCACGACGGGGTAGATGCGTGAGAGGACCACGACGGTCTCGGCGCCCGAGTCCGCGAACTGGTGCGCCATCTCGGGCGGCGTGTAGAGCGGGTTCGTCGGGACGACGGTCGCGCCGGCCTCGAGCGCGCCCCAGAACGCGACGAGGAACTGCGGACAGTTCGGGAGGACGAGCGCGACGCGGTCGCCCTTCCGGACGCCGAGCCGCTGGAGCCCGGCGGCGAAGCGCCGCGCGTCGCGCGCGAGGGACGCATACGTGCGCTTGGCGCCGAAGAAGATCGTCGCGATGGCGTGGCCGTGGCGCGTGGCGGCGTCGTGGAGGAACGTCGTGAGTGGGATCGACGGATACGTGAGCGTGGCGGGGACGCCCGGGTCGTAGTGCGCGGTCCATGGCCGCGACGCGAGCGGCGCGGGGTCCTTGGGGCCCGCCGAGGCGACCGTCACCAACGCGCATGATGCTCCTGTGGCCAAGCGGCTCGGGCCGGGCGCGCTCGTCTGGGCCGGGTTCGACGGGCCCCGGGTGCCCGGGCCCCTGCTCGACGGCATCGCCGCCGGGCGCATCGGCGGCCTCCTCCTCTTCGCGATCCGCGGGAACATCCGCACGAAGGCGCAGGTCCGCGCCATGCTCGCCGAGGCGGTCGAGGCGGCGCGCCGTGGCGGCCTGCCGCCGGTCCCCGTCGGGCTCGACCAGGAGGGCGGGAGCGTCGTCCGGATCGCCCACCGGGTCGTGTTCCCGAGCGCGATGGCGATCGCGGCGACCGGCGAGCCGGCATACGCCGAGCGCGCCGCGGCCGCCGTCGCGGAGGGACTACTCGCCGACGGGATCACGGTGAACCACGCGCCGGTCTGCGACGTGAACGTCGAGCCACGCAATCCCGTCATCGGCGTTCGCGCCTTCGGCGACGACCCCGAGCGCGTCGCCCTGTTCGCGGCGGCGTGGGTGCGCGGCTCCGAGGCGGCCGGCGTCGCGACGAGCCCGAAGCACTTCCCCGGGCACGGCGCGACCGCTCTCGACTCGCACCATACGACGCAGGACGTCGCGGACCCGGCGGCGGTCCTGCGCGGACGCGACCTCGTCCCGTTCCGCGCCGCCATCGACGCGGGGGCGTCCATGGTCATGAGCGCGCACATCCGCTACCCGGCGCTCGACGGCGAGGCGATCGCCACGTTCTCGCGGCGGATCCTCGTCGACGTGCTCCGCGGCGAGCTCGGCTTCGGGGGCCTGGCGATCACGGACTCGCTCGACATGAGCGGCGTCACGCTCGTCGAGGTGCCGGAGCGCATCGCTCCGCGCGCGATCGAGGCGGGGATCGACGCCGTCATGCTGACGTCGCGGCCCGAGCTCCAGCTCGAGGCCGCCGAGCGGATCGCCCTCGGCGCGCGGCCGGTCCGCATCGCCGAGGCGCTGCGCCGTGCGGCCGCGTTCCGCGAGCGCTTCGGCGGCCGCGGGCCGGGCGCCGACGTCGACGACGCGTCGGCGCGCGCCCTCGCCGCGGAGATCGCGGAGCGCTCGATCACGCGCCTGGGCCCGCCGCTCCCGCGCCGGGGCGAACGCGTCCGCGTCACGATGCTCGACGCGCGGCACCGCACGCCCGTCGAGGACATGGCGACGCCGGCGGACGCGCTCGAGACGGCGCTGCGCCGGCGCTTCGGCGGCGGGCTCGCGTTCGAGCGCGAGGGCCGCGAGCCCGCGGGCGACGGCCCGCTCGTCGTCTGCACGTCGAGCGCGTGGCACGACGCGGCGCAGACGGATCGCGCGCGCCGGCTGCTCGCGCACGGCGGGATCCTGTGCGCCCTACGGTCGCCCTACGACGCGGCGCTCTTCCCGGACCGGCCGGCCCTGCTCACGTACGGGGACGTCCCCGTGTCGCTCGAGGCGCTCGCCGCGGTGCTCGCCGGCGAGTTCGCTCCGTCGGGCGTGCCGCCCGTGCGGATGCCGTCGTCGTGAAGCGCCTCATCGTCAATGCCGACGACCTCGGCTACACGCGGGGCACCGTCGCCGGGATCCTGCGCGCGCACCGCGAGGGCATCGTCACCGCGGCGAGCATCATGCCGAACGCGCCCGGGACCGGCGACGCGGCCGAGGCGCTCCGCGCCGCGCCCGCGCTCGACGTGGGCCTGCACCTCGTCCTCACGTACGGCCGGCCGTTGAGCGATCCGACGGCGGTGCCGTCCCTCGTCGACGCCGATGGCGCGTTCCTGCCACCGAGGGCGGTCGTCGGTACCCGCCGCGTCCGCGCGGAGGACGTGCTGCGGGAGGGCCGCGCGCAGTACGCGCGCGCCCGCGCGATCCTCGGACGCGACCCCTCGCACATCGATACGCATCACTGGGTCGAGGCCGATCCCGCGATCCTCGAAGCGCTCCTCGCGCTCGCCCGAGAGACCGGGGCTGCCGCGCGCTCGATCACGCCGGCGATCCGCGACCGGTCCCGCGCCGCCGGCATCCGCACCACCGACGCCTACCGTCGCGACTTCCAGCACCAGGGGCGCATCGACGCCGCGACGCTGCTCGGCATCCTCACCTCTCTGGAGGACGGCGTCACCGAGCTCGGCTGCCATCCCGGCGAGCACGACGCGGAGCTGGAGCGGATCTCGAGCTACGCGCGGGAGCGTCCGGTCGAGCTCGCGACGCTCACCGACCCTGCGGTGCGGACGAAGATCGACGAGCTCGGGATCGAGCTCGTGACCTTCCGCGACCTGCGGTGACGTTCGCGAAGGCCCTGTGGGTCGTCCGCGACCGGATCGTCTCGGCCGGCGCGATCGAGGACCTCCTCGCCGACGCGGTCACGCGAGGGATCCGCGACCTCGTCGTGCAGGTGCGCGGTCGGGGCGACGCCTACTACGGGTCCGCCGGGGGCCTCGAGCGGTCGCCGCTCGAGCCGCGCGCGGAGGCGTTGACGGAGCCGACGCTGGACCCGCTCGGAAAGCTCGTGCGCGACGCCGCGTTCATGGGCATCCGGATCCACGCGTGGGGGAACCTGCTCTTCGTCTGGTCGCATCCGGAGGGCGCGCTGCCGCGCGACGCGGCGCACCTCGTGCACGCCCATCCGGAATGGCTGCTGCGGCCGCCGGGTGAGCGCCCTCCCGGCATCCCCGAGCGCGCCGCCGACGGCCGCAAGCGCTGGCCGGATCCGACCCTTCGATACCTCGACCCGGCAGGGGGCGCGGACTGGGAGGGGATCTACGTCGACCCCTCGTTGCCCGAGGTGCGCGATCACACGGTGCGGGTGTTCGAGGACATCGCGCGCCGCTATCCGCTCGCCGGCCTCAACTACGACTACGTGCGCTACCCGCAGGCGACGTACGCGTCCTCGCGAGAGGACCACCGCCACGTCACCGCGCTCGTCGAGGAGAACGCGCGCCGCCTGCGCGCCGCTCATCCGGGCCTCGTCATCTCGGCGGACGTCTTCCCCGACCCGGACGTGGCGCGTGATCGCGTCCTCCAGCGCTGGCCCGAGTGGGCGGAACGGGGGCTCGTGGACCTCCTGTGCCCGATGGCGTACCGGCGCGAGACCGCCGAGGTCGAGCGCCTGCTCCGCGCGGCGCGAGCCGCGGCGCCGCGCACGCGGATGTGGGGCGGGCTCATGGGATACGAGGGCGAGCCCGCGCTCCTCCGCGACCAGGTCGCGGCCGCTCGCGACGCGGGCTGCGAGGGCGCGATCCTCTTCGCCTACGATCCGGCGCAGACCGAGCTGCTCGACGAGTTCGCGGAGGCGTGAGGACGATCGACCCGGAGCGCTACCCGCTCATCCCATGGCCACGGTCCGTCGAGCCGCGCCCGGGACAGGCGCCGCCGGGCACGGCTGTCAGGGTCGAGCCCGATCCACAGATCGCCCCTGAGGGCTACGTCCTCGACATCGACGGGCACGACGTCCGGATCGCCGCGGCCGACGAGCGCGGCATCCGCTACGCGCGGCAGGCCCTCCGCCAGCTCACGCGCGACGACGGCAGCGTGCCCGCGGTCCGCATCGACGATTCGCCGCGCTTCGCCTGGCGCGGGCTCCACCTCGACGTCTCGCGCCACTTCTTCCCCGTCTCGTTCGTCGAGCGGTACATCGACCTCCTCGCCATGTACCGGCTGAACGTCTTCCACTGGCACCTGACCGACGACCAGGGCTGGCGCCTCGAGATCGAGAGGTTCCCCGAGCTCACCGAGGTGGGCGCGTGGCGTCGCGAGACGGTCGTCGGCCGCGCGCGGCGCGGCCCGAAGGGCTACGACGGCAGGCCGCACGGCGGCTTCTACACGCGGGACGACGTGCGCCGCGTCGTCGCGTACGCCGCCGAGCGCGGTGTCGAGGTCGTGCCCGAGATCGAGATGCCGGGCCACTCGGTCGCGGCGCTCGCGTCGTATCCCGAGCTCGCGTGCGGCGCCCCGCCGGAGGAGGTGCGCACGACCTGGGGCATCTCGGAGGTCGTCTACTGCCCGACGGAGCCCACGTTCGCGTTCATCGCCGACGTCCTCGGCGAAGTGGCCGACCTCTTCCCCTCGCGCTATCTCCACGTCGGCGGCGACGAGGCGCCGAAGGCACGCTGGAAGGCGTGCCGCGACGCCCAGGCGGTGATGCGGCGGGAGGGCCTGCGCGACGAGGACGAGCTGCAGTCCTGGTTCATCCGGCGCGCCGACCAGATCCTGGAAGGCCTCGGCCGGCGCCTCGTCGGCTGGGACGAGATCCTCGAGGGCGGGCTCGCACCGGGCGCCACGGTCATGTCGTGGCGCGGGACCGCCGGCGGGATCGCCGCGGCGCGCTCGGGCCACGACGTCGTCATGTGCCCGCAGGAGCACCTCTACTTCGATCACTACCAGGGCGACCCGGCGACCGAGCCGCTCGCGATCGGCGGGATGACGACGCTCGCGGACGTGTACCGCCACGAGCCCGTCCCCGCCGAGCTCTCCGCGGCGGAGGCCGCGCGCGTGCTCGGTCCGCAGGGCTGCGTGTGGACCGAGTACGTCGCGACGCCCGAGCAGGTCGAGCACATGGCCTACCCGCGCGCTCTCGCCCTCGCGGAGATCGCGTGGTCGCCGAAGGGCGAGCGCGACCTCGAGCACTTCCTCGCGCGGGTAGGGCGCGAGCTCCGCTGGCTCGATCGCCTCGGTGTGCGGTACCGGCCCCTCTAGCGCGTCCGCGTGACCTTGGTGAGACCGGGCGGGCGGTCGGGGTCGCAGCCACGGCGGCGCGCGAGCTCCGCGGCGAGATGCTGTCCGGCGACGACGAGCGCGATCGGCGCGAGCTCCTCCGCGATCTCCGTGCGCAGCAGGACCGCGTCGTCGGCCCGGCGGGCGACGAGCTCGTCGTCGGTGATCGCGAGGACGCGCGCGCCGCGCCGCTGTGCGGAGGCGATCGTGGCGAGCGCGTCCGGCGCCGTCGCGCCGCGCGCGGCCAGCAAGAGGACGGGTGTGCCGGCCTCGATGAGGGCGATGGGGCCGTGCCTCACGTCCGCCGTCGAGTAGGGCTCGGCCCAGATCCGGGCGAGCTCCTTGACCTTCAGCGCTGTCTCGAGCGCGGCGGCGAACGCGAACCCGCGCCCCAGCACCACGAGCGCGTCGGCGCGCCCGACGGCGCGCGCGAGGCGCGCGGTCGCCGGCGCCGCCGCGACCGCCTCCTCGAGCGCCGCGACGACGCCGTCGAGGCGCAGCGCTTGCCGCCCTCGCGCGGCGGCGGTCGCCGACGCGATGAGCGCGAGCGCGGCACAGGTCGCGGTGTACGTCTTCGTCGCGGCGATCGAGCGCTCGGGCCCGGCGCCGAGGGGAAGCACCTGGGCCGCCGCACGGCCGACGCGCGACGACGCGCGGTTCGTGATGGCCGCCGTGAACGCACCCTCGCGCCGCGCCGCGGCGAGCACCTCGGCGACGTCCGGCGCGGCCCCGGACTGCGAGATCCCGATCACCGCTCCGCCCGCGAAGGCGGGCGGCGAGGCGTAGAGCGTCACGACCGACGGCGCGGCGAGCGCAGTGACGAGCCCGGCGCGCGCCTCGAAGAGGTACTTGCCGTACGTCGCGGCGTTGTCGGACGAGCCGCGCGCGGCGACGGTGACGTGCGCGGCGCCCGCGAGACGGCGCGCGATGGCGCGTGCGCGCGGCGCGCCGGCGACGAGCAGGCGCGCGACCACGCGAGGCTGTTCGGCGATCTCGGATCGGAGCGACACCGCTACGCTCTCGCGCCATGGTGGCGGCGACACCGGTCGAGGCCCGGCTCACGGTCGCGCTCGAGCGCCGCCGGAGCCGGCTCGCGGAGTTCTGGGGTCATCCCCTCGTGCGGATCCTGCTCAAGGCGGCGCTGACGATACTCGTCGCGACCACGATCACCTTCGTGCTCATCCGCTTGCTCCCGGGGAATCCAGTGGACCTGCGGATCGACGAGCTCACGCGCGACGGCACGATGACGTACGCGGACGCGAAGGCGCAGGTCTCGGCGCTCTACGCGATCGACCTGAACGAGCCGATCTGGCAGCAGTACCTCTCGTACGTCGGGAGCCTCGCACGCGGCGACCTCGGGCGATCGTTCCTGTCGCCGACGACGCCGGTCTCCTCGATCATCCTCGCGGTCCTCCCGTGGACGCTCTTCTCCGTCGGGACGGGCCTGCTCCTGAGCTTCATCTGCGGGATCGGGATCGGCCTGCTCGCGGCGTACCGGCGCGGCTCGCGCTTCGACCGCTTCTTCACGACGACGGGCTCGATCGTCAGCTCGGTCCCGAACTATCTCATCGCTATCCTCCTCGTCCTCTTCCTCGGCGTGCAGACGCGGCTCGTGCCGATCACGCAGATGCGCGGCGCGTACACGCCGGGGATCCAGCCCGGCTTCACGCCGGTCTTCATCGGAGACGTCCTCTTCCACGCGGTGCTGCCGATCAGCGTGTACTTCCTCACGAGCATCGGCACCTGGATCCTGGCGATGCGGAACGCGACGCTGTCGACGCTCGAGGAGGACTACGTGACCGCGGCGCGGGCGCGGGGGCTGCCGGACGCGCGCATCACGACCGCCTACGTCGGCCGGAACGCCGTCCTTCCGCTCGTGACCCTGCTCGCGATCAACGTCGGCTTCATCGTGGGCGGCTCCGTCCTCATCGAGCAGATCTTCGTCTACCAGGGCGTGGGCCAGCGGTTGATCAAGGCGGTCGCGCAGCGCGACTACCCGCTGATGCAGGGGATCCTCCTGCTCATCACGGTCTCCGTGGTCATCGCGAACCTCGTGGCCGATCTCCTGTACGACCGGCTCGACCCGCGGATCGGCCGGGGCTCCGCGGCATGAGCGCGATCGCGCCGCGCCGCGGGATCGCCGTGCCGCGGGCGGCCGGGTACCTCGCGGGTCTCGTCGCGCTCGTCTCGCGCAGACCGGCCGGGCGGATCGGCCTCATCGGCGTCGGCGGGTTCGTCCTCGTCTCGTACCTCGCGCCGATCCTCTTCCCGCTCGACGCGAGACCCGACGTCGCGCACATCTACGTCACGCCGTCGCTCGAGCACCCGCTCGGGACCGACTTCGAGGGACGCGACGTCCTCCGTCAGGTCCTGAGCGGCGGCCGCGACATCCTGAACATCGCTTTCCTCGCCGCGTTCTTCTCGACGTTCATCGCGGTGACGTTCGGATCGATCGCCGCGACCGTGGGCGGCCGCGTGGACGCGGTCATCGTCGCGGTCGCGGACATCGTCCTCACCGTCCCGCACCTCATCGTGCTCATCGTCGTCGCCGCGATCTTCCGTCCGACGAGCTTCCTGCTCCTCGCGCTCATCCTCGCGTCGCTCCAGTGGGCCGGCCTCCTGCGTCAGGTCCGCGCGCAGATCCTCTCGCTGAAGGAGCGCGACTACGTCGAGGCGGCGCGCTCGCTCGACCTCGGGCTGCCGCACATCATCTTCCGCGAGATGCTCCCGAACATGGCGAGCTACATCGCGATCCACTTCATCTTCGCCATGACCGGCACGGTGTACGCGCAGGTCGGCCTCATCGTCCTCGGGCTCATCCCGCTGTCCGGCCAGAACTGGGGCGTCATGCTCTACCTCGCGCAGAACCAGGGCGCGCTCTACTTCAGCAACAGCTTCTGGTACGTCTTCAGCCCGATCCTCGCGATCGCGCTCTTCCAGCTGTCGCTCGTCGCGCTCGCGAACGGGCTCGAGGACGTGTTCGACCCGCGCCTCCGGGCGGGCTGATGGCGCTCCTGCGGGTGCGCGACCTCGCGATCGACTACGCCTCGCGCCGAGGGCGGGTGCGCGCCGTCCGCGGGGTGTCGCTCGACGTCGAGCCGGGGGAGGCCGTGGCCGTCATCGGCGAGAGCGGTTCCGGGAAGACGACGTTCGCCCTCGCGCTCGTCCGCCTCCTGCCGCGCTCGGCGACGGCCGCGCACGGTGAGGTCCTCTTCGACGACGGCCGCGAGATCCGCGACGTCCTGCAGATGGACCGCGAGACGGTGCGGCGCTTCCGCTGGCGTCGCGCGGCGATGGTCTTCCAGTCGGCGATGAACTCGTTCAACCCCGTCATCGGGATCTGGTCTCAGTTCCTCGACACGGCGCGAGCGCACGGGATGAGCGATGCGCGCATGGTCCGGCGCCGAGCGGATGAGCTCCTCACGCTCGTTCACCTCGACCCCGAGCGCGTCCTCCGCGCGTACCCGCATGAGCTCTCGGGCGGAATGAAGCAGCGCGTCCTCATCGCGCTCAGCTTGCTCCTCGATCCCCTCCTCCTCATCCTCGACGAGCCGACGACCGCGCTCGACATCCTCACGCAGCGCGCGATCATCGACCTCCTCCGCGAACTGCGCGCGCGGCTCGGCTTCGCGATGATCTTCATCTCGCACGACCTCTCGCTCGCCGCGGAGCTCGCCGATCGCGTCCTCACCATGTACGCGGGCCGGGTCGTGGAGGAAGCCCGCGTTGACGAGCTCTTCTACCGTCCGCGGCACCCCTACTCGGTGGGCCTGCTCCGCGCGGTCCCGAAGGTGACCGGCCCGCTCGGGGACCTCTCGTCGATCCCAGGGACGCCGCCCGACCTCGTGTTCCTGCCGAGCGGGTGCGCGTACCACCCGCGCTGCCCGTTCGCCATCGACCGCTGCCGCGTCGAGGACCCGCCGCTCCTCGCGGTCGACGCTCCGGGACACGCCGCGGCGTGCATCCGATGGCAGGCTGTCGCCCGGACGGTCGGCACGCGCGAGCCTGCGGAGGCACCGCGGTGACGGTCACCGACGTCACCGCGCCCGGCCGACACCTCATCGAGCTCGACCACGTCACCCGGTCGTTCCCCACGCCCGCGGGCGAGATCGTCGCGGTGCGCGACGTTTCGCTCGCGCTCGCCGCGGGTGAGGCGATGTGCCTCGTCGGCGAGAGCGGCTGCGGCAAGACGACGACGGGACGGCTCCTCGCCGGTCTCTTGCGGCCGACGAGCGGCGAGCTGCGCTTCGAGGCGAGCGACGTGTGGAAGAAGAAGGGACCGGATCTCGCCGCGTTCCGACGCGCCGTGCAGCTCGTGCACCAGGACCCGTACGCGTCGCTCAATCCCGTCCGGACCGTCTACGACACGCTCTCGGCGCCTCTCTTCCGTCACCGCAAGGTCCGCGGCGGAGCGGGTGCACGGGCGGCGACGATCGAGCTCCTGGGGCGCGTCGGCCTCACGCCGCCCGAGGACTTCATCGTCAAATACCCGCACCAGCTCTCGGGTGGACAGCGCCAGCGCGTCGCCATCGCGCGCGCGCTTTCGGTCGATCCGCGGGTCATCGTCGCCGACGAGGCCGTCTCCATGGTCGACGTCTCGATCCGCATCACGCTGCTCGACCTGCTGCTCCGGCTGCGAGACGAGCTCGGTGTCACGATCGTCCTCATCACGCACGACCTCGCGGTCGCGCGCTACTTCGCGCGCCACGGGCGCGTCGGCGTCATGTACCTCGGCCGCATCGTCGAGCTCGCGCCGACTGACGCGCTCGTCGCCGATCCGGCGCACCCCTACACCGCGGCGCTCATCGCCGCGATCCCCGAGGCGGATCCGCGCCTGACGCGGACGAAGGAGCGCGTGCCGCTCCGTAGCGCCGAGGTGCCGAGCCTGCTCGAGCTCCCGCCCGGCTGCGCGTTCCACCCGCGCTGCCCACTCGCCGAGGCGGACCTGTGCGACGTCCTCGTTCCCGAGCTCCTGCCGGTACCGGAGCAGCGGGAGGTCGCCTGCCACATCGCGGTACGCGAGCGCACGGGAGCCGCGGTGCCGTCCTGATGGACCCCCGACTCCTGCGCGCCGGCCTTCGGATCGGCGTGCTCGTGCTCGTGCTCGCGCTCGCGGTGCTGCCCTTCGAGCCGCCCGGCTCGGCCGAGTCCGTCGTGAGCGCGCTCGCCGCGATCGTCGGCGGCGCGTTCGTGCTCGGCGTCGTGCTGCTCGCTCGAACGGGACGGGACCGCCTTCCCGATGACAAGCCTCGCGGGAAGGACTACAACGTGCGCTCCACACCGAGAGGGGGGTGAACGTGGAGAGCAAGAACGCGCCCTCTGTTGCCTACGCTGCGTCCCGGCGGCGCTTCCTTCGGGACGCGACCTTCGTGAGCCTGGGGGTCGTCGCGGCGAGCTGCGTTCCCGCACCGACCGCGCCGGGTGGCGGAGGCGCGAAGGGGAAGAGGGGCGGCGAGTTCCACGCCGCGTGGCCGTACGACCTCCCGCCGAAGGGCGTCTGGAACGTGTTCGCGCCGACGCCGATCCTCGGCGGCAGCTACCTCATCGAGATCCCCTACCAGGACCTCGCGATCTACCGCTGGGCCGACAAGAAGTGGGACTACCTGCTCGCGGAGTCGCACTCGGTGACCACCGACACCATCGAGGTGAAGCTGCGCAAGGGCGTGAAGTGGGACGACGGCAGCGACGTGACGTCGAAGGACGCCGCCGCGACCTTCCAGATCGGCCGCATCACCGGCGCCGGGATCTGGAACTTCGCCGCGGACCTCGAGACGCCCGACGCGCAGACGATCCGGTTCAAGATGAAGCAAGGGTCGGCCCTCGCCGAGCGCTACGTGCTCCGCACGGGCGTGCGGCCGGCTTCCGTCTACGGCACCATCGCCGACAAGGTGAAGGCCCTCTTCGCCTCGGGCAAAGACGCCAAGTCCGACGAGGCCACCGCGCTGAAGAAGGAGCTGCAGGCGCTCGTCGTCGACAAGCCGTCGTCGAACGGCCCGTACAAGATCGACCCCGCGTCGCTCACCGAAGCGCAGGTGACGATGGTGAAGAACCCCGGCGGCCTGTTCGCCGACAAGGTGAACTTCGACAAGATCGTCATCTTCAACGGCGAGACCGAGCAGGTGACGCCGCTGGTCCTCGCCGGCGACGTCGACTACGCGACGCACTTCTTCCCGCAGGCCACGGAGAAGGCGTTCGTCGACAAGGGCCTGAAGATCGTGCGCGGGCCGCTGTACACGGGCCCGGCGCTCTACTTCCAGTGGCTCAACGCGCCCGAGTTCCAGGACCCCAAGCTGCGGCAGGCGATCACGTTCGCGCTCGACCGCGACCAGGCGAACCAGGTCGCGTACGGCGCGACGAGCCGCGCGCCGAAGTGGAACGCAGGAGCGAACGACTCGCTCCTCGAGACGTGGCTCTCGGCGGACGACCAGAAGAGGCTGACGGCCTACACGCACGACGCGAGCAAAGCCGAGTCACTCCTCAAGGAGGCGGGCTACACGAGGGGCGCCGACGGCTGGGCGAAGGACGGCAAGAAGCTCGACCTCGAGATCCAGTACCCGAGCGACTTCACCGATTGGGCCGCCGTCGCGACGAACATCGGCGATCAGCTGAAGGCGTTCGGCTTCGGCGTGACGCTGCGCGGCGTGCCGTGGTCGACCGAGGCCCCGGACTTCAACAACGGGAAGTTCACGGTCTCATTCCACCCCTGGGGCATCGCGCACCCGCATCCGCAGGTCTCGATGGTCCGGCCGCTGCGCGAGTTCAACACGACGCCGCCGGGCGGCGGGCAGAAGTACCCGCTGAAGCAGAAGACCTCGAAGGGCGAGGTCGACTTCGAGGCGCTCCTCGACCAGGCCGTCGTCATGGACGAGGCCAAGCAAAAGGAAGCGGTGACGAAGCTCGCCTTCGCGTTCAACGAGCTCCTGCCGGCCATCCCCCTCGCCGAGCGGTTCAACAACGCGCCGATCAACGATCAGGCGCGCGTCTCCGGATGGCCTCCGCTCGACGACAAGATCTACCAGAACGGCGGCGGCGACAACTTCACGCTGATCCTGCTCATGGACGGGACGCTCGGCTCCAAGTAGCGCGTCGACCGTCGTCACGGAACGAGGGCGGCCGCGAGGCCGCCCTCTTCATTCCCGAGTCCCGACGTGGATCGCGGCGATCCCTCCCGTGAGCCGCTCGAAGCCCACGTCGGTGAAGCCCGCGTCGGCGAGCATCGCCGCGAGCGCCTGGGCCGCCGGGAACGGGCGGAGCGAGCGCGGCAGGTAGCAGTACGCGGCGGCGTCCCCGCCGAGCGCGGCGGCGATGCGCGGCGCCAGGGCCTCGAAGTACCAGCGGTAGAGCGCGCCGAACGCGCGGCCGGGGGGATGCGACAACTCGAGGAGCACGCAGCGGCCGCCGGGGCGGAGGACGCGGCGCAGCTCCCGGAGGGCGCGCGGCAGGTCGCCGACGTTGCGAAGGGTGAACCCGCTGATGACGCGGTCGACGCTGGCGTCGGGCAGCGGGAGGGACTCGCCGTTCCCCACGACGGCGAGCGCGCGGGTGGCGAGGCCCGCGGAGCGCAGCCGACGCCGTCCGACCGCGAGCATGCGCGGCGCGATGTCGAGCGCGATCGCGGCGCTCGAAGGGTCCGAGGCGCGCAGCAGCCCCATCGTGAGGTCACCCGTGCCGGCGCCGAGGTCGAGCGCGATGTGCCGCGGACCGAGCCGCGCGAGGGCGATCGCGCGCCGCCGCCAGCCGATGTCGGTCCCGAACGAGAGGACGCGGTTGAGGAGGTCGTACCGCGGCGCTATACGGTCGAACATCGCGGCGATCTCGCGGTCGTGCTCGGGGAAGCTCGCGCTCATCTGTGCGAGCCTAGGGGCGTCGTACCCCGCGCGCGCAGGCCGAGGCGCTGAGGCGAACGCCGAAGGGACGAGGTCGAGCACGCGGGCCCGAGCGAGGGCTTCGCCCGAGGGAGGGTCGGACAGGATGGCGCAGATCACGCTCCCCCTCGTCGTGGACGTGGTGCTCCTCGAGGTCGCCGTCGGCGGCGCATTCCTCATCTGGGCGCTCGATCGCGGCCGCGACGCGCCGCCGGGCTCCCTCAAGCTCATCGGCGCGGTCGACGCCTCCTGCGGCGTGCTCGCGTTCTTCCTCCTGCCGCTCGTCCCGCGCGGTGCGCTGGCCGAGCGCGCGCACCTCGGCGCGCCGGCGATCGAGTCGTACGCGACCGCCGTCTCGGTCGTCGCGGTGCTGCTCATCGCGCAGCTCATCACCACGTTCGTCCCGTGGCGCGCGCTCCGCACGGTCGTGAGCCTCGTGACGCTCGTCGCCGGCGGGGGCGCGCTCATGGCCGCCGCGATCGCGCGCCCGAGCGACGCGCCCTTCGACGTCTTCGCGCTCTTCGCCTTACCGCTCGGCGCGATCGCGCTCGGGGGCGTCGACGCGGCGATGCTCCTCGGCCATTGGTACCTCGTCACGCCGAGGATGACGACGTCGCCGCTGCAGCGCGCGTCGCTCATCGTGGCCGCCGCGGTCCTCCTGCAAGCGGTCCTCGTCGCGGTCACCTTCGCGCGCGGTGAGCTCGTCGGCGCGTCCGACGCCTCGCTCACGGTCGCGCTCGGGATCCGCATCGGCGTGGGGATCGCGATGACGTTCGGCCTCGCGCTCGGCGCGTGGTGGACGGCGCGCATGAACACGCAGTCCTCGACGGGGTTGCTCTACGTGGCGCTCGGCACGGTGATCGCGGGGGAGATCGCCGCGCGCGTCGTCTTCTACGTCACCGGCGCGGCCGTCTGACCCCTCCGCTACTTCCCCTTGCCGTTCGCCTTCTTGCCGTTGCCCTTGGCTCCGCTCTTCGCCGCCACGGCGCGCTCACGGTCCCGCAGGGCGTCCTTCACCGCCGTGTAGCGGCTGAGCGCGGAGCGACGGTCCTTCGTGACGGCCCTGTGGAATTCCGGCGAATGTGCCGTGCGGCGTGCGAGCTCGGCGTCGGTCGCGGCGCTTCGGACCAGACGCGCGATCTTGCGGATGGCCATGTGCCGATCGTACTCCGGGGAGCGCGGGCACTTCGCCCGCTCGGCCGGTCGCTCTAACGCGCGGCGGCGCGGCGGCGGCCGTGGCGCTCGCGGGTGACCTCTTCGATCTCCTCCCACTCGCGCGGCGCATAGAGCGGCGCCGCGGTCGCCAGGCCCGCGACCGCGACGATGAGGGCCGCGACCGCGAGGAGGAAGGCCGGCGGCGACGGCGCCGCGGCGGTCCGGTCGGCGGCGCGGAGCGTCGCGCTCGCGGCGTACAGCAGCAGGGCGATGACGGTCGCGAGGACGTCGAGGCGCGCGAGGAAGCGGTCCTCGTCCGTGGAATCGTTCATCTCGGCGAGGGCGGTCACCAGGCCGAGCGCGCTCAGCACCACGGCCGCGCCCGCGAGCCAGAGCGACCCCACCACGAGCGCGTTCGTGTCGCGCACGCCCCACGCGAACCACGCGACGAGGTCGAGGAGCGTGACGCCGATGCCGACCCCGACCACGGCCGCGGCGAAGAGGGGGCGCAGCGCGAAGCCCAGGCGGCGGCCCTCGAGGAGCGCTCTCACGACAAGTCGATCCTAACGGCCGGCGTGTCCGTGTGCGGGCGACCGCCCGTCAGCCGCCGGCCGTCAGCAGCCGGGCTCCCCGGGGCGACCGCAGCAGTCCCGTGGCGGCGGCCCGATCCGGCGCGCGAGGTTCCGGACCGTCAGCGCGAGCCGCCGAGGGAGCGGCGCCTCCGAGGCCAGGACGTTCCGCAGGAAGTGCGACGCGGAGCCGCGCGGCCGATCCACCCTGCCATCCTGTACGAATGAGGGACCGCCTGCGGACGTCCCCCGGCGGGCCGTCGTTCGAGTGAGGAGCACCGGCGCCTTCGTCGGCGGGCTCGCGATGGTCTTCGCGCTGCTCGTCGCGTTCCTCGCGAGCGTCGCGGGGGCGCTCTTCCCGCCGGATGCGCTCGGCCAGGCGATCATCGAGGCGCTCCCGGGTCCGGTCGCGATCCCGCTCATCGCGCTGCTGCAGCACTGGGCGCAGCGGCTCCTCGTGCTCGGCGTGATCGTCCTCTACGTCATCGCCGGCGGCGCGACGGGGATCGCGGCGCTGCTCCTTGCGGCCCGGACGCCGGCCGTGCTCGCGCTCGGCTCGCTCCCCTGGGTCGCGACCGTCGTGCTCGCGCAGGCGCTCGCCGCGCCGAAGGTCGACCTCGGCGGTGACCTCCTCGGCTCGGCGATCGGCGCGGCGGCGTTCTTCGCCGGCCTCGCGTTCCTCGTCGCGGCCGAGCGGGTCGCGACGCCGGCCGGGCTCGCGCGGCGGCGAGCGCTGCTGGGCGCAGCGGCGGCGGCCGTCGTCGTCGCCCTCGCGTCGACGGTCGTCGGCGGGCTCGCGCGCGCCGCGACGAAGGTGGAGCCCGTCGCGATCGCGATCCGCCGGCTCGTGCGGCGCGAGGACGTGCCCGCGGCGGATCCGGCGTTCGACTCGGCGGCGCGCATCACCCCGCGCATCACGGCGAACGCGGACCACTACCGCGTGGACACGACGCTCATCGTCCCGCGCGTCGACACGAGGACGTGGAAGCTCGAGGTCGCCGGCGCGGTGGAG
Source organism: uncultured Chloroflexota bacterium (assembly GCA_964609145.1). Lineage (GTDB taxonomy): Bacteria > Chloroflexota > Limnocylindria > P2-11E > P2-11E > JACPOT01. Next base: position 1,818 of record CAZSRI010000028.1, on the reverse strand, counting down.
CACCCGTACTCGATCGGCTACGACGAGCTGCTCGAGATGGGGACCGTGGAGCGGCCACACACGCTCGAGTGCATCAGCAACGAGATCGGCGGCGACCTCACGAGCACGGCGGTCTGGGCGGGCGTCCCGATGAAGGATCTCCTGGGTCGCGCCGTGGTGAGGCCGGACGCGTACGACTGCGCGCTCACGTCGGTCGACGGGTACACGGATTCGATCCGCATCGCGAAGGCGCTCGAGCCCGACACGCTCGTCGCATACGCCATGAACGGCGTGAGCATCCCGGAGGAGCACGGCTTCCCCGCCCGCGCGCTCATCCCGGGGATCTACGGGATGAAGAACGTGAAGTGGCTCGCGCGCATCGAGGTCGTCACGTACGACCTGCTCGGCTACTGGCAGGAGCGCGGCTGGTCGGACGTCGCGGCGTACAACACGCACACGCGGATCGACACGCCAGCGAACGTCGCGCGCCTGGCGGACGGCACCGTGGTCCTCGCCGGCATCGCGTTCGCGGGCGACCGCGGCGTCCGGCGGGTCGAGGTCTCGACGAACGGCGGGATCGCGTGGACGGACGCGCTCCTCGAGGTGCCCGTCGGCCGGCTGGCGTGGCGCCGCTGGCGCGTCGTCTGGACGCCTCCCGGGCCCGGGAAGTACACGGTCGTCGCGCGCGCGACGGACGGCGCGGGCGGCGTCCAGACGAGAGCGATCCGCCCGCCGTTCCCGAACGGCTCGACGGGCTACCACATCGTCGAGATGAACGTGAGCGGCTAGGCGGCCTGCTCGATCGCGGCCTCCGAGGTGAGCTGGGCCGCCACGTCGATCGCGATCTCGTGGCTCACGAGCACGCCCTGGGGGACCGGCATGTTCCAGACGAGGCCCCACTCGCGCCGGTCGATCCTCGTTCGCGCCTCGAGGAAGGCGCGCTTGGGCGCCTTCCCCATCGGATCGTCGAGGATCCCCTGCAGGGCGACCTCGACCTCGACGGGACGCGTCGCGCCGCGGATGGTGAGGTCGCCGCGTACCCCGAAGACCTCATCGCGGATCCGCCGCACGTCCGTGCTGGTGAACGTGATGTTCGGGTGCGCGGCGCCGTCGAAGAAGTCCGCCGAGCGCAGGTGTGCGTCGCGCCGCTCGTCGCCGCTCGCGAGCGTCGCGACGGGGATGCTGAGCCGGACCCCGGCGCTCTCGGGGCGGTCGGGGTCGAGCTCGATCTCGCCGCTCGCGCCGGGGAACCGGACCCGGACCGTCGTGAGCATCATGTGCTTCGCCGATGCCTCGACGCTCGTGTGCGCGCCGTCGAACCGCCACTGCATGTCGCTGTCCCTCCAGGGCCGCTCCGCCGTGCGGCGGAGTCGTTGTATGATCAACTACATTGCCGAAACTCGTTGATCGCGCAACGTATTCCCAGGGCCGAACGGCCCATCCTCCGGGCCGAACGGCCCGCGCGACCGGCGAGCAGGTCGCGGCATGGCGCGCGTTCGTCCGCGCGTTCGACGCCGCGACGCGCGTGATGGAGGCGTCGCTCGGCCCCGACGTCGACGCCTCGGAGTACGACGTGCTCCTGACCCTCGCGGAGGGTCCGCCTGAAGGGCTGCGCCCGACGGAGCTCGCGGAGCGCGTCCTCCTCACGAAGAGCGGGATCACGCGGCTCGCGGACCGGCTCGTCGCCCGCAGGCTCGTCGAACGCCACGTCTGCACGAGCGACCGCCCCGGGCCGCCCCTCGCCCTCACGCCCCACGGGCGCCCCCCACAGCGGCCCGCCCCCCCCGGACCTCTCACTTATCACACACGCACGCCGCCAGCCAAGCGGCTACGCCAACA
>CAZSRI010000027.1:0-24811 GCA_964609145.1 uncultured Chloroflexota bacterium | reverse complement strand
GTCGAGCGCGTCGAGGAGCGGCTTCTCGTTCAGCGCGGAGAGCGCGTGCCAGTCGGAGATCGCGTTGACGATGAACGCGGGCAGGCGCAGGCGCTTCGGCCCCCACGTCGCGTCCGCGCCGAGGCGCGGCGCGACGGTGAGGTCGATGAGCCCTTGCGTGAAGCGGTCGCCGGCGACGCCGCGGCCCGCCGTCGCGACGATCCGCACCCCGTCACGCGCCCGCTCGGCGACCGCCAGGTCGAGCGTGCCGCCTCCGAAGTCGAACACGAGCGAGGCGCCCTCGCGCACTTCGGCGGCGCGCGCGGCGGCGACCGGCTCCATCTCGAACACGACGTCGCCGAACCCCGCGAGATGCGCCGCGTCCTCGAGGCGTGCGAGCGCGACGGCCTCGACCGACGCCCCGCCGACGAACTCGACGGGGCGGCCGATGCGGATCGCTTCCGGCGTCCCCCCGACGAGGTCGCGCGCGCGCAGGCGGACGTGCTCGAGGACGACCGCGACGAGCGCCGTGAGCGACGTCGCGGTGCCGAACACGGACGTCGGCCCCTCGACCGGCGACCCCAGGAACGACTTCAGCGAGCGGAAGAGACGGCCCGGCGAGTCGACGTCGGCGAGGATGTGCGCCTCGACCTTCTTGGACGCCCAGATGTCCGACGACGCCATCTGGATGCCGAGCCGCTCCACCTGACGGCGCACCGGGCCACGCGAGCGCTGATCGGCGAGGTACGCGTCGATCGCGGGCCGGCCCACCAGCCACGATCCGTCTCGCCGCACGTAGAGGATCGTCGGCATCGTCGGACCCGCGACCGCGTCGATCGGCAGCACGCGGGCGGTTGCGCCGTCGCCGACAGCGAGCGATGTGTTGGACGTGCCGAAGTCGAGGCCGAAGCGCACGGGAGCGCGAATGGTACGGCGACCGCCGGACGGCCGAAGAGACCCCTGCCGGTACTCTCTTACCCATGCCGCTCGCTCCGGGAGACGCCGCTCCCGCCTTCGGCGCGGTCGACCAGAACGGCAACACCGTCACGCTCGACGACCTTCGCGGGAAGCGCACCGTCCTGTACTTCTTCCCCGAGGCCGATACCGCGGGCTGAACGGTCGAGGCTCGTCAGTTCGACGAGCGCCTCGCGGGGTTCGACGCCGCCGCCGTGCGCGTCGTCGGGATGTCGCCGGACCCCACCGAGAAGCTGAAGCGCTTCGAGGAGAAGTACCGCCTGCGCTTCACGCTCCTCGGCGACGAGGATCACGACGCCATCTCGGCGTACGGCGCGTGGGGCGTGCGCGCCAGCGGACGCGAGGGCGTGACGCGCTCGACCGTCCTCATCGGGCCCGATGGCCGGATCGAGCGGACCTGGTACGGCGTGAAGGCCGACGGGCACGCGCAGGAGGTGCTCGAGGCGGCCCGAGAGCTTCGCGCATAGCTTCGCGTACAGGCGTCGCTCGTCCTCGTGCCGGCGCGAGCGCCGGCCTCGTCCTCGCCAGCCTGTAGGATCGAGCCCTCGGAGGTGGCATCCGTGAACTGGATCGAGCAGCTCTTCGGCATCGACCCCGACCTCGGCTCCGGATCGCTGGAGGCGCTCATCGCCGCCGCGGTCGCGCTCGTGGTCGCCGGCGCCCTCGCGTCGCGCTGGACGCGTCGGGGTGAGCGGGAGACGACCCGCTAGCACATCCGACGGCGGACCTCCCTCGTACGAGAGGTGAAGAACACGAGGGAGGCTCGTACACGATGCGCATCGCTGCGGTCGCCGCGGCCAGCGTCCTGCTCCTTGCGGCCTGCGGAGGCTCCGGTGGCGCCTCCGCCGGCGGGACCGCCGCTCCGGCGGCGACGGTGAAGACGTCCGACAACGCGAAGCTCGGCAAGATCCTCGTGTCCGCGGACGGGAGAACGCTCTACACGTTCGACAAGGACACGAAGGACACCTCGAACTGCTACGACACGTGCGAGAAGAACTGGCCGCCGCTCACGGTGACCGGCGCGCCGAGCGGCGGCGGTCTCAGCGGCACGTTCGCCACGACGACCCGCAAGGACGGCACGAAGCAGGTCACCCTCGACGGGAAGCCGCTCTACTTCTACACGCCGGACAAGAACGCCGGCGACGCCATCGGTGACGGCGTCGGCGGCGTGTGGCACGTCGTCAAGATGCCGTAGCGTCCGCGAGCACCCGCGCGACGAAGGCGGCCTGGATCCGAGCTCGGGGATGTGGTCGTGGCCCGGGGTCATGACGCCCGCGCCGGTGGTCGCGGGGACGCTGTCGCGCGCGTTCATCGTTCCGGCGTTGCACGCCGCGAGCGGCAGCGTCGCTTGTGCCGCGGTGAACGCCGGCGGCGATGCGAGGGTCGCGCCGAGCGTGGGTACGAGCGGGTGCTGGATCGGGATCGCCGGGCCGGGAACGCACGGCTCGGTCGACGACCTCGCGCAGCCTTGTGGGCCCTGCCGTCCGGTCCTCGCGCGAGCGTGGAACAGAGAGGCGGCTTCCTTGCCGCGCTATGCCTGGGGCCAGGAGCGCCCTCAGGCCGGGCGCCGCTCCTCGGGTGGCCGGATGTGGCGGAACGTGCGCCAGAGCACGAGGTCGTACGGGATCTTCATCGCGCCCGCGACCATGAACGGCAGCCCGAGCGCGGCGAACGAGAACGCGAGCCCGCTCAGCGAGGGCGTGACCGCGCTCGCGAGCACACGCGCGAGGTTCAACAGGCCCGCCGTCGCCGTCCGCTCGTCGGGCTCGACCACGGCCATCGTGTAGGACTGGCGCGTCGGGACGTCCATCTGCGAGAGGCTCATCCGCGCGAGGAACGCCGCGACGGCGAGCGGCGCCGAAGGCATGAGCGGCACGAGGGAGAGCAGGACGTTCGATGGAAGGTGCGTGAACACCATCGTGTTCAGCAGGCCGATCCGTCCCGCGAGCCATCCCGCGACGAGGAGCGACGTCCCCGAGAGCACGTTCACGAAGAAGAACAGCACGGCGAGCTGCGGCGGCCCGAAGCCCCACCGCAGGTAGAACCAGTACGCGACGACCGAGTGCACGACGAAGCCGCCGGCCATCGCATCGAACGCGAAGAGCGCGGCAAGGCGCGCGACGATCCCGCGCGAGCGGTGGATGCCGAAGAAGCGCCTCTCGGCCGCGACCTTCACGAGCTCGACGCGCGGCGAGAGCCCCGCGAAGAGGAGCATGTTCGCGACGCCGACGAGCGCGTAGAGGAGGAACAGCGGGCGGTACGCGTCCGCGCCCGCGAGCCCGAGCGCCGCGAACGCCGCGACCGACCCCGCCGCGAGCGACCCCACCGCCTGCGCGAGGTTCGCCGCGGTGTTGTAGATGGAGAAGATCCACGTTCGGCGATCCGGCGGGACCGTCTGCGGGAGGATCGCCTGCTCGATCGTCTGGAAGACCCCGACCTCCGAGCTCGTGACGCTGACCGTCCCCGTGAGCGCGGCGCCGACGAGCATCGCGAGGCGGTCGCTGAGCGCGATCATGAGCCCGCCGGTCGCCATGAGAAGGCCCATGACGATCACCGTGCGGCGGCGCCCCACGCGGTCGGCCGCGAGCGACCAGAGCACCGTCATGCCCGCAGAGCCGGCGATCGACGCGGTGAGGACGAGGCCGATCCGGAACGGGTCGAGGCCGAGGCGGTCGAGGTACGCGCCCAGGATGACCGCGAGGTAGCCGTAGGCGAACGTGCGCAGCCCGCGCGCGACGAGGATCTTGCGTCCGTCGGCCGACAGCCAGGACAGGGCGGCGCTCACGCGAGCGCCGCGGCCTCGCGCGCCAGATGGTCCGCCGCCGTTCGCAGCCGCGGGATCGGGGAGAGGACGAGGAAGAGGACGGAAAGCGCCATCCCGGCCCATCCGATCGCGATCCCCCACCGCGCGCCGACGGTCTCGCCGACGACGGCGGCGGCGAGCGCCCCGAGCGGATAGCCCAGGCCGTGCGCCGCCACGTCGAGCGTGGCGTTCACGCGGCCGCGCACGCGGTCGGGGACGACGCCCTGGATGAGCGAGATCTCCGCGACGCCGGAGACCGTCTTCAGGCCGTCGCCGACGAGCTGCGGCAGGAACACCATGAGCGTCGCGACGGCGAGCGGGCCCTGCGCCAGCGGCGTGAGGATGCCGAGCGCGGACGCGGCGACATCGGTCCACACGAGGGCGCGGCCGATCCCGAGGTCGCGCACGACGCGCGACGCGAACATCGAGCCGACGAGCGACCCGACGCCGCCCGCCGAGATGACGATCCCGAGCAGGAACGGATCGAGGTGCAGCTCCTCGAGCAGGTAGAGCGAGTACAGGACGCCGAAGAACGCCCCGAAGAAGTGGTCCGGCAGCGACCGCAGCGCGATGGGCAGGACGATCGCGTGGCGGCGCACGAGCCGGAGCCCCTCGGCGATCTCGTGCCAGATCCGGCTCGTCGTCGTCCGCGCCGGACGCGCCGGCTCGGGCGTCTCGATGAGCGCGAGCGAGAAGGCGGACACGACGAATGAGACGGCGTCGACGAGGATCGCGAACGGCGCGCTGACGATCTGCACGAGCGCGCCGGCGAAGCCCGGGCCTCCGATCTCCGCGATCGACTCGCTCATGGCGAGCCGGCTGTTGCCTTCGACGAGGCGCTCCGTCCCGATGAGGGTCGGAACGTAGGCCGGATACGCCGCGTCGAAGAGCGCGCCGAGCGCCGCGGTGAGGAACACGACGAGGTAGAGCTGCTCGATGGCGAGGAGCCCGAGGGCGTGGGCGATCGGGATCGAGACGAGCAGGAGCGCTCGCGCCACGTCGTTCCAGATGAGCACGGGCAGGCGCGGCAGGCGGTCGACCCACGCGCCCGCGAAGAGGCCGACGAGCAGGGTGCCCGCGCTCGTGGCGACGACGAGGAGCGCGAGCTCGCGCGGTCCCGCCCCCAGCGTCAGCAGGGCGACGAGCTGGATCGCCGTGCGCGTGACGACCGAGCCGAGCTGCGAGACCGTCTGGCCGACCCAGAGCCGCCGGAAGTCGACGAGGGTCCACACGGACGACATAGGCGCGTGAGCCTAACGGCCCGGCGCGACGGAACGCGATCTGCTGCGGACCCTGACCGGAATACGGACCGCTCGCCGACGCGTTCAACAGACGCAGTGACGAACGCGATCACCGGTGCGCAGCAGAGCAAGCCGGCATCCGGGCGGATGCCCGCGATCTACCTCGGACACGGCGCGCCGCCGCTCGTCGACGACGAGGTCTGGCCGCGCCAGCTCGCCGCGTGGGCCCAGCGCATGCCGCGGCCGAAGGCCGTCCTCGTCGTATCCGCGCACTGGGAGTCCGCGCCCGTCACGATCGGCGCGACCACGACGGTCCCGCTCGTCTACGACTTCTACGGCTTCCCGGAGCGCTACTACCGCATCCGCTACCCCGCCCCGGGCGCGCCCGACGTGGCTGAGCGCGTGCGCGCGCTCCTCGGCGACGCCACGCCGGTCCACGACGACCCGACCCGCGGCCTCGACCACGGCGCGTACATGCCGCTCCTGTTCATGTACCCGAAGGCGGACGTGCCGGTGCTGCAGGTGTCGATGCCGAGCGAGGATCCGGTCGCGCTCATCGAGATGGGCAGGCGCCTCGCGCCGCTGCGCGACGAGGGCGTCCTCCTCATCGGCAGCGGCTTCATGACGCACAGCTTCGACGCGATCCGCCGGATCATGAGCGGCGAGCAGCTGCCGCACGCGCTCGTGGAGTTCGACCAGTGGGCCGCGGAGGCGCTCGCGCGGCGCGACCTCGACACGCTGGCCGACTACAAGAACAAGGGGCCCGCGGCGCGCTACGTCCACCCCACGGTCGACCACTTCGTCCCGCTGTTCATCGCCGCCGGCGCGAGCCTCGACACCGACGCCGACTCGACGACGGCGATCGAGGGCTTCTGGATGGGCAACTCGAAGCGCTCGGTGGAGTTCGGGTAGCGGTGGCCAACGCGTCTCGGCCCCGCCGCTAGGCGGCGCTCTGCTGCTGCGGCTTCGGCGCGAGGATCGCGCGGATGGCCAGCGCGAGCACGGCGCCGGCCAGGCCGAGCACGACCGACGCGGTCGCCCACCACGACGGATAGATCAGGCCGAGGAGCGCGTCGATCGACCAGCCGCCGACGCCGGTCAGCGCGACCGCAAGCGCGCCCGCCGCGATCGGCATCGTGAACTCCCAGCCGGCCTTGCCGCCGCCGACCCAGAAGCCCTGCGGCCAGTGCGCCACGAACGTGACCACGAGCATGTCCCCGGCGACGATCGCCGGAGCGAGCGCGCCGCCGAGGCCGACGATCGTGAGGATGCTCCCGACCGTCTCCGCCGCGGTCGCGACGACCGCCCAGAAGATGCCGGGCCTCATCCCGAGGCTGTCGAACCACTGCCCCATCGCGCTGACGGAGCCGCGCCCGCCGATCCCGAGCTTCATGAGGCCGTGCTGGAGCACGACCCACCCGACGGTCACGCGAAGGATCAGGAGTCCGAGATCCGCCATGTTCGTCTCCTCCCGCATCGAGCGCCTTCGGCCTCGCGAAGGCACGACCGCGTCATCGTCGCGCCCTATACTTCCCAAACGCAAGTAGTTACCTGAAAGTGAGTGCGGTCGACATGCCGATCACCGCGAGGGCACAGCGCCGGCTGCGCGCGCTGGGCCGCGCGACGGAGAAGACGAGCTGCAACGTCGAGCGGGCGCTGGGCGTGCTCGGCGCCAAGTGGTCGCTCGTCATCCTGCACGACCTCATCGAAGGACCGAAGCGCTTCGGCGAGCTCCAGCGCCTCATCCCCGCGGCCAGCCCGAAGATGCTGACGGAGCGGCTTCGTGAGCTCGAGGCGCACGGGCTGCTCACGCGCACCGTGCATCCGGAGATCCCGCCGCGCGTGGAGTACGCGCTCACGGACACGGGCGAGACGGTGTGGCCGATCCTCGACGCCCTCGACAAGTGGGGTGAGCGCCTCCAGCCGAGGCGCTAGCGGCTGCGCCGCGTTCGTGCGGCCTTGCGCGCCGCGGCCTTGCGTCCCGCGCGTCCCTTGGTCGCCGACGCCTTGCGTGCGCTCGCCGAACGCTCCGCCGCCGTCCGCTTGCCGAGCGCCGTGCGTGCCTGGCGGATCAGTGCCTGACGCGACGCGGCGGCGCGGCCCTCGCGCTCGAGCGCCCCGCGGGTCGCCCGCGCTCGCGTTGGCGAGGCCTTGCGCCCGGCGCGACGCTTCGCGCTCTCGATGGACTCGCGCGTGCGCGCGCTGATGCGGCCTGTCGGCGGCGTCGGCAGCTTCACGCCGGCGCGGCGCGCCTTGGACAGGCCGATCGCGATCGCCTGTTTCGTCGAGCGCGCCCCGTGCTTGCCCTCGCGGACGTGCTCGATCTCCTCCTTGACGAAGGGACCGGCCTGCGTGCTCGGTGCCGCGCCCTCGCGCTTCAGCTCGCGTGACTCTTCGACGGTCTCCTTCTCCATGACGTCACCTCCCGTCGCGGTCGTTCAGCTGCATTCGCGACGCCAGAGGAACGACCGGGGGGCGGGCCGGTCGGCTGCCCCGGTGCGAACGCTCGGCCCTACGGGACCCTCATCCAGATCGCACGTGCAAGGGCCAGAAGACGTGACCTCGATGTTCTTCGAGCGATGGGCGAGGACGTGCTGCCTCCCGCGACAAGCGTCCCCAGCCGATGGGTGCAAGAGCGACTGCACGAGGAACGCGTCGGCTGGCCGACGACGGTCGCGTGTCCGGCGTGCTGGTTAGTCTCACCCTCGTGAATGCGTTGGACTGGATCCTGGACTCCGACCCCTCGATCCGGTGGCAGGCGCTGCGCGATCTTGCCGGTGCGCCTGCCGAGGTCGTTGCGGCGGAACGCGCGCGTGTGGCGACGGAAGGGTGGGGCGCACGGCTTCTCGCGTTGCAGGGCGACGATGGCCAGTGGGCGGGCGGCGCGTGCTTTCCCGCGGGGTTCAAGTGGTCCGACTTGCAGTACGGGCAGCCCTGGACGAGCACTCTGCCAACGCTCCAGCTGCTGCGCGATCTCGGTGTCGACCCCGGCGACGAACGAGTACGTCGAGCCGTGGCGCGCGTACGGGATCGCTGCCGTTGGGAGCACGCGGGCCAGCCGTTCTTCGCCGGTGAGGTCGAGCCGTGCATCAACGGAAGGACCGTCGCCCTGGGCGCGTACTTCGGCCAGGACGTGGAGAGCATCGTCGCGCGCCTGGCCGATGAGCAGCTTCCGGACGGCGGCTGGAACTGCGAGGCCGAGAGCGGGTCTGTCCGGTCTTCCTTCCACTCCACGATCAACGTCCTCGAAGGACTGCTCACGTACGAGCACGCGACCGGTGGCTCGGCGCGGTCTGTCGCGGCGCGACGGCGGGGCGAGGAGTACGTCCTCGAACGAAAGCTACTGCGGCGCAAGAGCACCGCCGAAGTGGTCGACACGGCGTACCTGCAGTTCTCATTTCCGACCTGGTGGCACTACGACGTGCTGCGTGCGCTGGATCACTTCCGCGAGGCCGGCGGTCCACCCGACCCGCGGGTCGACGAAGCGATCGAGCTGCTCCGATCCAAGCAGGAGGCTGATGGGACGTGGCTGCTCGAGAACACGCATCCGGGCAAGGTCCACTTCGAGCTCGAGGATGGCGATGGTCGGCCGAGTCGATGGAACACGCTACGAGGGCTGCGTGTCCTCAAGTGGTACTCAGCCGGGCGGCGTCGGCGATGAGCAGCACGACGAGCGAAGGGATCACGAGCGCGCCGGCGATCCGATCCCATCTTCGCGCTGCCGGATGAGGAGATCGCGTTGCGGCGCGAGGCGATCATGAGGTTGATCGCGTCGCTCGAACTCGTCGAGCCGGACTCCCCGGTGCTCGACCGCGCGGCTCAACCCATGCCGACCGCCCTCGGCACGCTCGACGCCATCCACCTGTCCACCGCTCTTCTTTGGAGAGAGAACGCCGGGTCCGCGCCGGTGATGGCCACGCATGACGAGGCGCTCGCGCTCGGGGCGCGCGCCCCACGGACTGCGCGTGATCGGCGTGCCGTTCGCCTCTGACCAAAGAGAGCAACCGTAGCCCGGAGCGGACAGTTTTCGAACCGACCAGGAGCCGAGAAATGCCAGCGAAGGGGTTGATCCACCTCCTGATCGAGCACTACCACGCGCTGGAACACCTGCTCGCTCCGAATATGCCGATGGTCGAGGTTGGACAGGAGCGAGCGAAAAGCCGCGAGTCAGCGCCCCTCTTGCGTGCGCGGCCACCCGGCGAGGTGGAGCGCGGGAGCCCGTAATATTGTCAGACAGAACATAGACTGCTTCGGTGGAGCTGAGATGGAGCCGCTCCGCGACCAAGCATCGGATCTCCCGCGAGCGCTCTCGCTACGTCATCGAGCATGCCGGTCTGCGCTTCGAGCAGCCGCCACCAAGCGGTGCTCCCGCCGAGGCAGAGCCCCGGCTTGTGTACCTCGGTGACGATGCGAACGGCGTCGCGCTGGAAGTGATGGCGGTCGAGATCGATGACGGGAGGCTGCTGGTGATCCACGCGATGCCGCTGCGCGACACGTACCGCGACCAGTACGAGGAGGCGAAGAGATGGCAGAGGTAGAGCCTCGCCGAGCGAAGAAGCTGAGAACGAGGTCAGGCGCGGAGATCAGTCCCACGACCACCGACGCACTCGCCACTGAGGCCGAACGGGGGTATGACCTGTCCAGGGCGAAGCGGCGACGCGTCGGGCGCCCGCCGCTCGGCCCGCGGGGCGTGTCGCCACGGATGAGCTTTCGCACGACGCCGGAGCTCTACCGGGCAGCGAAGCGGCGCGCTCGTAGGGAGGGGCGCAGCATGAGCGAGCTCACACGCGAGGCCGTCGCCCGCTATGTCAAGCCGTAGGCGCTCGTTCAGTCGGCGGCCGAAGGTCGTGCCGCTCGCGACCGCGTGGTGCGACGCTGACGCGACACTCAGAGAGCTGAAGACTCCGGAGAGGATCGCGGCCAATGCGTGATCTCTTCGTCGTCCCGCGCACCTTATTCCTACTCACCCTCCCGACCGGCGATCACGAATTGTCCTGCGCCCTCGCCTTTGGTGGTCGACCGGACGTGGTCCGCTGGAGTTGCGAGCCTGATGGGTCAAGCGCGTATGAGCTGAGCGGATCGCATCGGCTCAGCCCCGCGGAACAACAGGCTGGGCGCACCTCAATCTCGGCGATCCTGCCGCGCGAATGGGAGGCCGGTGTCCTGAGGGTCAGTGTTCGCTCGGGGAAGCTGACGCATCGGGCATCGTGGGGCATAAGGACGTACGCGCAGCCCGCGAGCTTGCGTCTTCCGCTGCTCGGTCCGGTGCTGGTCGTCGGTGCGCATGCCATCGGAGAGCCACACCGAACCGCCTGGCGGATCCCGTCGCAGCAGTTCGGGTGGGATCTGCTGCCGCTCGCGAAGGAACGCTGGAGCGTCTTGCGCGGAACTGACGACGATCTACGAGCGACGTCGTTCGCTGGACTGGGCTGCGGCGTGGTGTCGCCTGCGCCGGGACGCGTCGTCCACTCTCGCGACGGAGAGCCGGATCAGGACGTGGTCGGGTCGTTGCCGGCATCGGAAACGTTCGCCGACGATCCGGCCCGGGCCATGGGCAATCACGTGGTCGTCGACCACGGCGACGGGGTGCACTCATTCCTAGGACACCTTCAGTGCGGATCGATCCGCGTGCGCGCAGGTGATCAGGTCGCGGCGGGCTCCGGCCTCGGGTCGGTCGGGGCATCGGGCAACGCAGCCGGCCCGCATCTGCATCTTCACTTCATGGACGGCCCAGACGTCCTGAGCGCCTCGCCTCTGCCGATCCAACTGGATATGGAGGGCAGCCGGTGGTCTCCTCGTGCGGGTGAGCTCTTGTCGGGCGGGTGATGTCGCCGCTGGATGGCGTGTAGCCCGTACCGGATTCGAACCGGTGATCTCAGCCTTGAGAGGGCTGCGTCCTAGGCCGCTAGACGAACGGGCCGGAGACACATCAGTCTAGCGAAGACGTGACGGTCGGAACAGCGGTCGCCCCTGGTGTCCGGCTCGCTGCGCTCCCCCTGCCCTTCGCGCTCCGGCTCGTGAACGCGTACCTCATCGAGGGAGAGCGCGGATGGGCCCTCGTCGACACGGGACTGCACACGCGAGAGGGCGAGCGCGCCCTCCGCTCGGCGCTCGGGGACGCCGGGATCGCGCTCACCGACGTCACACGCACGTTCGTCACGCACGTGCATCCCGATCACATCGGCATGGCGGGACTCCTGGAGTCGAGTGGCTCCGAGCTGGTGATGCACGCGCCCGAGGCGGAACACGCGCGAGCGCTCTGGCAGCGAGGGAGCGACCTCGTCGATGCGTCGTTCGCGTTCTTCGGCCATCACGGGATGCCGCCCGACGTCGACGACGAGATGCGAGCGGCGTGGCTCGCGATCGGAAGCCGCGTCGACCGGTGGGAGCACACGACGCCGGTCGCCGATGGCGATCTGATCGGGCTCGGTGGAAAGCACGTGCGGGTCGTCTGGACACCGGGGCACACCGACCACCACGCGGTCCTGTTCGACCCGACGGACGGCATCCTCTTCGCCGGCGACCACGTCCTCCCCCACATCACGTCGAACATCAGCCTCTACCCCTGGTCCCGTCCCGACCCGCTCGGCGACTTCCTCGACGCGCTCCGCGCCGTGCGCGCGCTGCCCGTGCGGCGCGTACTGCCGGCGCACGGCGACGCGTTCGACGACCTCCCGCGCCGGGTCGACGAGCTGGTCGAGCACCACCACGAGCGGCTCGAGCGCGTGCTCGAGCTCGTCCGCCGCCGCGAGCGCGATGCGTACGCGATCTGCCGCGACCTCTTCCCCGTCCTGCGCAGCGCCCACGAGGAGCGCTTCGCGCTCGCGGAGACGCTCGCGCACCTGCGCTATCTCGAGCGGCGCGCGCGGGTCGCGCCGATCGATGGCGAGCCGATCCGCTGGCGGGAGGCGCGCTGACGCGGCCGCTGCGCTTCTCGACGCAGATCGGCACCGCCGCCGACGGCGCGGCGTGGGCCGCGCGCGTCCGCAGCCTCGAGGCGATGGGCTATTCGGCGGTGCTCATGCCCGACCACGTTGTCGGCGACTCGCTGTGGAGCGTCTTCCCCGCCCTCGCCGCCGCCGCGGTGGCGGCGGAGCGCATCCACGTCGGTTCGCTCGTGCTCGCGAACGACTTCCGCCATCCGGTGATGCTCGCGCGGGAGGCCGCCACGCTCGACCTGCTCTCGGAGGGCCGGTTCGAGCTCGGGCTGGGCGCGGGCTGGTACGCGCGGGACTACGAGAGCCTCGGGATCCCCTTCGACCGCGGCCGCGTGCGCGTCGAGCGGCTCGCCGAAGCCGTCGCGCTCATCAAGCGGCTCTTCCGCGAGGACGCCGTGACGTTCGAGGGCCGCTACTACCGGACCGAGCGCGCGACGCTCGGACCGCGCCGCGCCGCGATGCCGCGGCTCATGCTCGCCGGCGGCGGACGCGAGCTCCTCTCGCTCGCGGGCCGCGAGGCCGACATCGTCGGGATCGTTGGCATGTTCGCGCGCGACGGCAGCATCAGGGAGCAGCGCGAGGTGACGGCGGAGGGATTCGCCGAGAAGGTCTCATGGGTCCGCGACGCCGCGAGCGCACGAGACGTCGAGCTCTCGATGTTCCTCGACGTGTCGCTCACCGATGACCGCGACCGCGCGCTCAGCGAGCTCGCGCGGCAGCTCGACCGCGCCCCCGACCTGATCGCCGACTCCGTGTACCGCGTCGTCGGAACGATCGACGACGTGCGCGATCGGATCACGCAGATGCGCGACGAGTTCGGGGTGACGTACTTCTGCCTGCGCGGTCCGCACGTCGACGAGCTCGGCGCGCTCGTCGCGGAGATGGGTCAGCCCGAGAGGGCGTAGAGGTAGGCGACCTGCTACGCGACCGCGGCGTCCCGATCGGCGACGCGGGGTTCGACGGCGATCGAGGAGTCCGTTGTGACGTATCTCCGCGAGTCGGCGACGACACCTGGAGCCGAGCGGGTGGCGGGAGTCGAACCCGCACTTCAACCTTGGAGGGGTCGCTTGCGGCCGCTACAACACACCCGCGAAGGACGCTCTCATTATCCCGTCCTGCGCGGCGCCTTGGCTAGCCGGTCCTAGGCCCGGTACACCTCGACGGCGCGGGGTCCGCGCGGCGTCGCCTCGACCGCGTGCACCGTCTCGACGATGCGACGCGTCGGCGCGCGCCAGTCGCCGAACGAGCGCAGGTACACGACCAGCGAGAGCTTGGCGATGTCGGCCCGGCGCGCGCGGACGGTCGCGCGAAGGACGTCCGCGACCCGCGCGGGCATCGTTCCGTTCGCGACGAGGTCGCCCAGCGCGAGCGTCGTCTCGAGCATCCGCGGCCCCCTGTTCCGGGCTCGATCTTACGCCCGCGCCTTCCCGCTCGGCCCTCGACCGACCGGGCCCGCACATGGCACGACGGCTGCATCCGCGGTCGGCATGCTCATCCCGTTCGCGAACGCATACGACCCGAAGACGGAGGACGACGAGGACGAGGCCCGCCTCGCCGAGATCATCCCGATCGAGTCGCTCGACCGCGCGCACCTCGAAGCGGCGAAGGCTGAGATCGACGCGGAGGACGACGGACCCTGGATCGCCTGATCCGCTACATCTGCACGGCCGGCGCGCATCGGAATGCCGAGGAGGTCGGCCTCACCCGTCACGACGGCGGGTGGGCGCTGTGCCCGGAGCTCGTCGGCAACGGGCACGAATGGCAGGACACCGGCGGGGTCGAGCTCAGCGAGGCAGTGACGCTGTGGCAGCGCTCGGCCGGCCGTACTCCTCAGGGAAGTACGCCTTCGCCTGCATCGTGAACAGCTCGGCGTAGCGGCCGCCGAGCGCCATGAGCTCCGCGTGCGTCCCCTCTTCCACGATCTCGCCCTCGTGCATCACGTAGATCCGATCCGCCGACCGCACGCTCGAGAAGCGGTGCGAGATGAGCAGCACGGCGCGCCCGACGAACAGCTCCCGCATCCGCTCGAACAGGTCGTGCTCGGCGCGCGCGTCGAGGGCCGCCGTCGGCTCGTCGAGGATGACCAGGGGCGCGTCGCGGAAGAACGCCCGCGCGAGCGCGATGCGCTGCCACTGCCCGATCGAGATGTCCTTGCCGCCGATGAACACCGGACCGAGGATCGTCTCGTACGCCCGGTCCCACTCCTTGATGAAGCGGTGGGCGCCGGAGCGCTCGGCGGCCTGGACGATCGCGTCGATGTCCTCGATGCGCTCGACCTTGCCGAGGCCGATGTTCTCCTTCGCCGTGAGCATGAAGCGCGCGAAGTCCTGGAAGAGCACCGCGACCCGGTCGTGGAACGCGTCGCCGTCCATCTCGGCGACGTCGATGCCGTCCCAGCGCACCTGCCCGCGGTCCGGCACGTACAGGTCCGAGAGCACCTTCGCGAGCGTCGTCTTTCCCGACCCGTTCTCGCCGACGAGCGCGACGACCTCGTCCGCGCCGATCTCGAGTGACACGCCGCGCAGCGCTTCGCGCTCGATCGGCTGCGAGGTCGGATACGAGAAGTGGACGTCCCCGACGGCGAGGCGCTGGAACCGCTGCGGGACCGGCCGAGTGCCGCGCTTCGCGCGCAGGGTCGCGAGCAGGCCGAGGAAGATCTCCGCGTCGTAGAGGTACAGGCTCGACTCGTAGAGCTGGGTGGCCGACCCGACCAGGCCGCTGAGCCCGCCGCGGAGCTGCTGCGCCGCCGCGGCCGCGGCGCCGGCCTCGGGCAGGCCGAGCCGGCCGGACAGCGCCAGGTACGCGAGGAGCCCGTACCCGACCGCCTGCAGGAGCGACGACCCGAGGCTGCCGAGGAACGAGAGCCGGGCGCGGTCGCGCAGGTGCTGGAGCAGGCGCGCGAGGCGCTCGTCGGAGAGGCGCTCGTAGAGCGTGCGCAGGTACGAGGTGAGGCCGAAGGCGCGGACCTCCTTCGCCTGGTCGCGCCCGGTGAAGAGGCTCATGACGTAGCCGCGCTTGCGGTCGTTCGGGGTCATCTCCCACGTGAACTGGTAGACCCTGCGGCTGATCGCCGCGCTCGTGAGCCACGTCGGCACGAAGCCGACGAGCATGACGACGAGCAGCACCGGCGCGAGCAGGAAGAGCGCGACCGCGACGCCGACGATCGTGGCGACGCTGCGGACGAGGCCGATGGTGGAGAACGTGACCTGGAAGAGCCGGCCCATCGCCTGCTGCGCCCGCGAGAGGCGGTCCTGGAACTCGGGCGTGTCGAAGCGCGCCATGTCCACCTGCGAGGCGACGTCGACGACGCGCAGTCCCGCGCGCCGCTGGATCTGCTCCATGAGGACCTGCTGCTGCTGTTGCTGGTAGAGGGTGACGAACTGCGACGCCGTCTCGATGACGACCATCGCGACGAGCTGCGTCACGAGCGGCGTCGCGTCGCGCGTGACGCGCGGGTCGAGGACGGCGGCGATGAGGTTGCGCGTGATGAGGAGCTGGATGCCCGTCGTGATCCCGAGGCCGATCTGGAGCCCGAACGCTTCGACCGCGCGGCGGCGGTCCGACTCCCACACCATCGCGAAGGCGGTCCGCAGCAGCCGCGGCAGGTTGCGCAGGCCGCCGTGCTCGCGCGGCGGCTCGCTGCCGCGTCCGCCCCGGCCCCAGAAGAAGCGCATGCCCATGTGCGCCGATCGTACGGCGAGGTCAGGACTCGAACGGCACCTCGGTCTGTTCGTCGGGGCGCGGCGTCTCGATCACGGCGACGGGCAGAGCGAAGAAGAACGTGCTCCCGCGCCGCGGGCCCTGGCTCAGCGCCCAGATGCGTCCCTGGTGGGCCTCGACGATCTGCTTGCTCACGGCGAGGCCGATCCCCTCGCCCGGCGTCTGCCCGCTCTTCGTCGTGCCGCGGTAGTAGCGCTCGAAGATGAACGGGAGCTCGTCGGAGCGGATGCCGGCGCCGTGGTCGGTCACCGCGGCGATCACCTCGCCGCCCTCGCGTCGCACGTCGAGCTCGATCGCCGAGCCCGGCGGCGAGTACTTCACCGCGTTGCGGAGCAGATTGTCGAAGACCTGGGCGAGCCGCCCGGCGTCGCCGTGGACGACGTGCGGCCCCTCGTCGCGGATCGTCACCGTGACCACGCGGTCCGCGACGATCCGCAGCCGGTTCGCGGCCTCGCGCGCCTCCTTCGCGAGGTCGACCTCGGCCGCCTCGAGCGGCTTCGCGCCCGGCAGGCCGAGCAGATCGCTGATGAGGCGGTCGAGCTGCTCGACCTGCCGCTGCACCGCGTGGAGGTTCTTCGACATGAGCTGCCCGTACGCCTGCACGGAGGTGAGCGGCGTACGCAGCTCGTGGACGGCGGAGGCCACGGCATCGTCGCGCTCGCGGAGCTCGTGTCGCAGGTGCTCGTTGAGCGCGCGGAGGCCGGCGACGGTGCGGCGGAGGTCGTCGCGCTCCTCGACGGCGCGGCGGCGCTCGTCGTGGGCGGCGAGCAGCGCGAGCGCGTGCCGTTGGAGGGCGCGGCGCTCGGCGCCCGTGTACGCGAGCTTCGTCAGCTCGATCCCGAGCGCGCCGATGGCGAAAAGGACCTGGACGACGAAGAGGCCGTAGACGGTCGGGGCGAGCTCGGTCGCGGTCAGACCGCTCGGCGCGACGACGACGAGGAGGCTCAGGAGGAGGGCGAGTGCGAGGAGGCGCGCGCGCTGGCCCGCGCGCCGAAGCTCCCCCTCCCGAAGCAGTCGATCGAGCACCCTCTAGGCATAACGCTCAGTGCGGCTGGACCGCTATCCCCCTCGGTCAACGTTCGGTAGCAAGCGGTCGTCCGCCTGTGAGACCGGCGAGCGAGCGTTACTCCTCGGGCGCCACGGCGGCCACGAGCGCGAGGTCCCCCGCCCGCACGGTCTTCGGGTCGAATTTGCGGACGTTCGCCGCGATGCGCGCGAGCGCTTCCGCCATGGGCATCGGCGGCTGGCTCTCGCCGCGCTTCAGGGGGATCCACCGCACGGGGTCGCACCGGGCGACGACCGTTTGTCGGAGGTACGGGCTCTTGAAACCCATGCCCTGCAGCGTCTTCACGTGGGCCGCGACACGGTCGTCGACGTCCATCAGGCGCTGCGCCCACTGCTCGCGCTGGCGGATCGCCCTGGGGAGCGCCAGGTCGAGGAACCGGTCGACGCGCCGGAGCAGGCCCGTGTACGACGATCCGCTGAACCGGCCGCGCTGCTCGTAGGCGACGCCGAGCGTGAGGAGGTAGGGCTCCTCGAAGCTCGTCGCGTGGTCCTGCTCGCGTGAGCGCGGCTCTTCGTCCGCCAGGGCGCGGGCCATGCGGATGACCTCGAGGCTCTTGTCGCGAAGGTTGTGGGCCTTCTCGGTGTTGAGCGAGAGGATGCGGAAGGCGAGCGTCTCGTCGGTCACGACGAGCGCGGTCACCGAGCGCAGGCCGAGCTGCTTCGCGGCGGCGAGCCGGTGCCGTCCGTTCGGCGACCAGAACCCCTCGCCTCCGGGTACCGCGATCACCGGGTCGAGGAAGAGGCCGGCCGCGCCGATCGCGCCCGCCAGGCGCTGCGCGTGCGTGCGCGAGAGGTCGCGCTGGAACGGGGTCGGCTCGACCGCGCGGAGCGGGAGGCTCGCGAGGACGAGCGGCGATCCGGCGTACGGGTCACGGAACGCCCCAAGGACCACGCCGTCGGCGCCGCGGATCCGCTCCGCGAGCGTGGCGACGCTCGCGTCGGCGACTGGGATCGCGCTCTCGCGCGGCTCGGGGCCGCGCGGCCCCGCGGGGCCGCGCCGGCGCGTGGTCTTGCGGGTCGTCTTCCGCTTCGCCTTCGCGCCTTCTTTCGTCGGCATGCGGGCGAAGAGTGTCACACTGCGAAGGTGAGCGCCGTGAAGGACCCCTCCGAAGATGCCTACGCGGCCGGCGCCGTCGTGGGCGAGGAGGAGCCCGAGCCGTTCTCCTGGCGGGCGATCCTCGAGATCGTGCAGGCGCTCGCGCTCGCGGTCATCATCTCCGTCTTCCTCAACCTGTTCGTCGTCCAGGTGACCGAGGTCCGCCAGCGCAGCATGGAGACGACCCTCCTGCAGTCCGACCGGGTGCTCGTCAGCAAGGTCGACTACCGGCTCGGGACGCCGCAGCGCGGGGACATCGTCGTGTTCAACCCGACGACCGACGCGAGCATCCCCTTCGTGAAGCGGGTCGTGGCGGTGGCGGGCGACGTCGTGGAGCTGCGGAACGGCGACCTGTACGTGAACGGGCAGCTCGTGAAGTACCCCGAGGCCCGCGGCGCCACCGACCCGCAGTCACCGCAGATCCACTACCCGTTCACCGTCCCGGCGGGCGAGTTCTTCGCCCTCGGCGACAACCGCCAGTTCTCGTCCGACTCGCGCTCGTTCGGGTCGCAGCGGGACGACCGGATCATCGGCAAGGTCATCCTCCGGTTCTGGCCCTTCGACCGCATCCGCTTCTTCGAGTGGTGATGGCGGCCGAGGTCTTCCACCGGCCGCGGGACTGGGCGATCGTGCCGGAGCGGCGCGCCTTCCAGGTCACCTGGGACGACGGCGCCATGAGCGAGTACGGCTGGGAGGAGATGCGTCGCGCGTGCCCGTGCGCATACTGCGCGGGAGAGGGCGCGTTCCGCGGAACAGTGAACGAGGGGACCGTGTTCACCGCCGAGCAGACGACCCTCAAGGAGGTCCACCCGGTGGGACGGTACGGGCTGACACCCGTGTGGGGCGATGGCCACGACACGGGCATCTACACGTTCAAGATGCTGCGGCGCGCGGCGGGCCTCGAGTGAAGCTCTTCCAGAAGCGCGCCGAGCTTCCCGAGGACGTCCAGAAGCGCGTGCCGCCGGGGCAGTACCTCACCGAGAAGTGGCCCGTCCTCCACTACGGCCCGATCCCGGCGTTCGACCCCAAGCGCTGGGACTTCCGCGTGTGGGGCGAGGTCGAGAACGAGGTCCGCATGACCTGGGACGAGTTCGCCAGGCTCGACCAGACGCTCGTGCAGGCGGACATGCATTGCGTGACGACGTGGTCGAAGCTCGACCAGAAGTGGGAAGGGATCCCGTTCAAGAAGATCGTCGAGCTCGCGAAGCCGAAGCCGACGGCGAAGTTCGTCATCGCGCACTCGGAGTACGGATTCACGTCGAACGTGCCGATCGAGGCGACCCAGGGCGACGACGTGCTCGTCGCGCTCCGTGCCAACGGCGAGCCGCTCACGCCCGAGCACGGCTACCCCGCGCGCCTCGTCATCCCCAAGCTGTACGCGTGGAAGAGCGCGAAGTGGCTGCGCGGGATCGAGTTCTCCGCGACGGACGAGCCGGGTTTCTGGGAGCGCAATGGTTACCACAACCGAGGCGACCCGTGGGCCGAGGAGAGGTACTGGGGCGACTAGGGGGAGTTCCGCTCCGGGGCGTCGGGCCCGGCATGGTGCTGCTTCACGAAGCTCACGATCTGGACGTCGTCGTACGCCTGAAGCTTGAGGCCCCAGTCCCATGCTGACAGCGCGATCCGTGCGTCCTTCAGCGCCGGGTACGGCTCGAGGACGATCTTGTTGAAGCCTTGCGAGCGGATCGCGCGGACGAGATCCGTCAGTTGGGCCTTCTCCGCGTCGGAGAGATCCTTGTAGAAGACGATGACCCCGCCGTGCTCGAGGTTGTGGACGACGACCTCGTTCGGCAGCGTCGTGTCCTTGATCCCCCACGCCGTCGGCGCCGCCGGCGCGCCCCAGTGCTGGCCCGACGTCGGCGGATCCTGCTTGTACGTGGCCCGCTGGTTCGTCCCGATGTGGGTGGCAGCGTCGTTCGCGTACTTCGTGCCCACCGTTCCCGCGCTGGCGTACTTCGGCGTGTTCAGATCGATCGGGGGTGCACCGGGCGCGAACACGCCGGAGCGGACGACGAAGAACACCGCGACGACGGCGAGCGCGGCGAGGCCGAGGGTCCACCAGACGCGGCTGGAGCGCACTGGTGCCTCGCCCGATGCGCGGCGTCGACCGCGCCCGCGCTCGCGCACGCGTCGCTCACGTCGGCTGATCGCGTCTCCCATCCCCGGTCAAGCGTACAGCCTCGATATGCTCGGCTCGTGACCGTCCGCGTCCGCTTCGCGCCGTCTCCGACGGGCGAGCTCCACATCGGAAGCGTCCGCACGATCCTCTACAACCACCTCTTCGCGAAGCAGAACGGCGGGACGATGGTCCTGCGGATCGAGGACACCGATCAGGAGCGGTACGACGCGCGCGCTCTGCCGAGCATCTACGACGGGCTCCACTGGCTCAGGATCCGCTGGGACGAGGGCCCGCGCGAGGGCGGCCCGCACGCGCCGTACGTGCAATCGGAGCGGCTCTCCCTCTACCAGCGCTACGCCGCCGAGATGGTCTCGATGGGTGCCGCCTATCCGTGCTTCTGCTCGCCCGAGCGCCTCGCGCAGATGCGCGCCGGGCAGGCGGCGCGGAAGGAGGTCACCCGATACGACCGCCTCTGCCGCCGGATCGAGCCGAACGAGGCGGCGGATCGCGCCACGCGCGAGCGGCACACGATCCGATTGAAGGTGCCGGACGAGGGCACGGTGGCCATCGACGACCTCGTGCACGGCCACGTCGAATGGCCGCTCGCGACGCTGGACGACCAGGTCCTTCTGAAATCGGATGGCTTCCCCACGTACCACCTCGCCGTCGTCGTGGACGACCACGCGATGGAGATCACCCACATCCTCCGCGGCGAGGAGTGGCTCCCGTCGGTGCCGAAGCACCTGCTGATCTTCCGCGCGTTCGGGTGGCCGGCCCCACCGATGGGCCACGTGCCGCTCGTGCTCGGACAGGACTCGAAGAAGCTCTCGAAGCGCCACGGCGCGACACGGGTGAGCGAGTTCCGCGAGCAGGGGTACCTCCCCGAGGGCCTCGTGAACTACCTCGCCCTCGTCGGCTGGCAGCCCGGAACGGAGGAGGAGGTCTTCTCGATGGAGGATCTCATCCACCGCTGGCGCATCGAGCAGGTGCAGAAGGCCGGTGGGAAGTGGGACGAGACCCGCCTCGGCTGGTTCAGCGGCGTCTGGATGCGGCGCCTCTCGGACGACGAGCTCGCACGGCGGATCGAGCCCTTCATCCCGGCGGCGTGGGACCGCGCGGCCGTCCGCACGGCCGTTCCGCAGATCAAGGAGCGCATGGAGCGCCTCACCCAGGCGAAGGATCTGCTCGCGTTCCTCTTCACCGACGATCTCCCGGCGGACGCCGCCCGCTACGTGCCGAAGAAGCGCGCCGCCGCGGAGACGAAGGAGGCGCTCGCGCGCGCCCACGCGGCCATCGCCGCGGCGACGCCGTTCGAGTCCGCGGCGATCCATGCCGCGCTCGAGCGCGTCGCGACCGCGCTCGGCTGGAAGCAGGGCGACGTGAACATGGCGGTGCGCCTCGCGACGACGGGGTCGAACGTCGGGTTCGGCGTGTACGAATCGGTCGCGCTGCTCGGCCGCGAGCGTGCGCTCGCGCGTCTCGAGCGCGCGGAGGCGCTCCTCGCGGGTTAGCGGTCGCGCTCGCGCCGCACGAACAGCGCCGTGCCGGCCACGAGGAAGGCGAGGAACGCCCCCGTCATGATCGCGGATCCCGTCGCGGGCGGCTGAAGGACGATCCGCTCGTACTCGGGCGCGCCGGCGTAGAAGAGGCCGCGGACGAGGTCGACCGCGTAGCGCATGGGCGAGATGCGCGAGAGCACGTCGAGGTACCAGGGCAGCACCGCGATCGGGTTGAAGATGCCCGCGAGGAAGTACTGCGGCAGCATCACGAAGGGAAAGATGTTCTGCGCGGCACGGCGGTTGGGCAGGTTCGCGAGACACAGCAGCCCGAACGACGCACCGAGCAAGGCCGCGGCGAGGCCGCCGAGCACCAGCGCCACCGCGCGCGCCGGCCCGACGGGGACGCCGAGCACGATCGCGAACAGGACGATCCCGATCGCGACCGGGCTCGCGACGAGCGTCTCGCCGAGGACCTTGCCGGCGATGATCGTGTAGCGCGACACCGGCGAGACGAAGATCTCCTGCGCGAAGTCGGTCTCGCGGTCCTCGATGAGCGAGATGATCCCTTGCGCCGTCGTCTGGAACAGGGTCATCCCGAACACGCCGGTGAACGTGAACGTGACGTAGTCGTAGCCGAGCACTCGTCCGAAGCTCGACTGCATGCTGCCGCCGAGGATCCCGATGAAGACCACCGGGAACACGAGCTCGCTCACCAGCCGCGCGCGGTCGCGCAGCAGCTTGGTGAGGTCGCGCTGCGCGAGCGCGAGGACGGCGCCGAGCTCGTGGCCCATCGCTCACTCGGCCTCGGCGAGGATGCGCAGGTATGCGTCCTCGAGCTTCAGCGCGTTGCCGGCGCCGCCCTTCAGCTGCGCCGGCGTACCCTGCGCGACGACGCGGCCCTTGTCGATGATGCAGACGGCGTCGGCGTCCTCGGCCTCCTCGAGGTAGTGCGTCGTGAGCAGCAGCGTCGTGCCGCTCTTCTCGCGGACCTCGCGGAGGTAGCGCCACAGCGTGCGACGGCTCGCGGGATCGAGGCCCGACGTCGGCTCGTCGAGGAAGAGCACCGCGGGGCGGTGCATGAGGCTGCGTACGATCTCGAGCTTGCGCTTCATCCCGCCCGAGAAGGTCCGGACCGGCTTGAAGATGTCCGTCGCGATCCCCAGGAGGGTCGCGAGCTCCATCACCTGGTCGCGGTACGGGCGCGGCATGAGGTCGAAGAGCGGCCGGTACGGAGAGAGGCCGTACATGATCGCGTGGAGGCGGATGTTCTCCTCCGCCGTGAGGTTCTGATCGAGGCTCGGCGTCTGGAAGATGATCCCGATCCGCCGCCGTACCTCGCTCTGCCGCGCGCGCACGTCGTGTCCGGCGACCTGGGCCGAACCGGCCGTCGGCGCGAGGATCGTCGTGAGGATATTGAGCGTCGTCGTCTTCCCCGCCCCGTTCGGACCGAGGAGCGTGAAGAACGCGCCGCGCTCGACGCGGAACGAGATGCCGTCGACGGCGTTCCGCTCGGCCCCGCGGTAGCGCTTCACGAGGCCGTCGACGACGATGGCCGCCGTCATCCGCCGACGCTCGCCGCCGCTCCCCGCGCCGCCTCCATGGCCTCGCGCAGCGTGAATCGCCCCATGTACAGGGCGCGCCCGACGATGACGCCGCGCACGCCGCGATGCCGCAGCCTCGCGACCCGGCGGATGTCGTCGAGGGAGCCGACGCCGCCCGAGTAGATCACGTCGCCGCCGAACGCGCGCGCGACCGTCTCGAGCGAGGCGAGATCGACGCCCTGCAGCGTGCCGTCGATCGAGACGTTCGTGAAGATGACGGTCGGGACGCCCGCGACCGCGAGCTGCTGGACGAGATCCGCGGCCGGCGTCCTCGTCGTCTCCGTCCACCCGGCCGCGACGACGCTCCCGCCGCGGACGTCGACCGCCACCGCGACGCCGTCGGCGTGGCGGTCGACGAGGCGGCCGATGAGCTCCGGGTCGCGGACCGCGGCGGTCCCGACGACGATCCGAGAGACGCCCGCCTCCGCGAAGCGCTCGGCGGTGTCGAAGTCGCGGATGCCGCCGCCGGCCTGGATCCGTACGGTGAACCGATCGGCGATCCTCCGGATGAGCGGGAGGTCCTCGGGCACGCCCGTGCGCGCGCCGTTGAGGTCGACGACGTGCAGCCACTCGGCGCCGGCCTCCACGAGCCGTTTCGCCGCGGTGACGGGATCGGGCGCGACGTCCTCGACCGTCGCGAAGTCGCCGGCGGTCATGCGCACGCACCGCCCGTCGAGGATGTCGATCGCGGGATAGACGATCATGCGGTCCTCCCTCCGCGCCGCAGCAGCCTCGCCACTTCCCCGCCGACGAACGCGGCGGGGATGGTGAGGATGAGGCCTGTCGCCTGCAGCCAGAACGGGTCGCTGTCGGGCGCCGAGAAGACGAAGAGGAAGCCGACGAGCGTCGAGACGATGCCCACGGCGAACGCGTGCGGGCGCTCGGCGCGCGGCGCCATCCGTGCCGCGACGGACGCGCCGATCGCCGTCATCAGAAGCCCGAGCACGAGCGTCGTGAGGAGGAGCGCGGGCGACGCTTCGACGACGACGTTCGCGCCGTCGACCCCGACGCCCGAGGCCGCGGCGACCGCGGCGTAGAACGCGAGGCCGACGATCTGCGATCCGAAGATGTCGACCGCGGCGCCGACGACGACGGCGCGGGCCTTGAGCTCGTTCATGCGGGCGACGGCGATGCTAGCCGCGCGACGGCGTCGTGCAGGCGCCCGAGCGGACCCGCGAGCGCGAGGCGCGCCTCGAGCGCGGCGAGGCGATCGGGGTGCGCGGGGACCGCGCGCAGGATGCCGTCGCCGCTGGTGGCCGCGCAGTCCTCGGCGAGCGCGACCACGACGCGCGCGCCGGCGAGATAGCCGGCCGCGGCGCGCAGCTTCGCGCGGATCGTCGGCGAGACGTCGGGCGCCGCGAGGATCCCGTCGAGCGAGCCGAAGCGCCGCAGGAGATCGCTCGCGGTCTTCTCGCCGACGCCGGCGACCCCGGGAAGCCCGTCCGACGGGTCACCGCGGAGGATCGCGTAGTCCATGTAGCGATCGCCCGGGATGCCGTACTTCGCCGCGATCCACGCCTGGTCGACGACGGCGAGCTCGGAGACGCCGCGCAGCGTGTAGAGGACGCGCACGCGCGGGTAGCGCACGAGGGCGAAGAGGTCGCGGTCGCCGGTCACGATCTCGACCGGGCCGTCGCTGCGCTTCGCGATCGCCGCGATCGCGTCCTCGGCCTCGTACCCGTCGCAGCTCGCGACGGAGATCCCGAAGGCGTCGAGCACCTCGATGAGGAGCGCGATCTGCGGCTCGACCGGGTCCGGCGCGTCGCCCTCCTGGG
>CAZSRI010000026.1:0-25110 GCA_964609145.1 uncultured Chloroflexota bacterium | reverse complement strand
CTCGGCTCCTTGGCCTCGGCGTCCCGGGCCGCGCATCTGCACATGACTTCCGGGACGCGACACTAGCTTCGCGCCGATGGTATGCACCGCGCGCGCCGGTCGCCTCAGCCGTTCGGCCCGAGCGGAAGCGTGAAGCGGATCTCCGTCCCACGACCCGGCTCGCTCGTCGCCGCGATCGTGCCGCCATGCGCCTCCACGATGCCCTTCGCGATCGCGAGTCCGAGGCCGGCGCCCGGCGAGGTCGCCGAGCGCGCGAAGCGCTCGAAGAGGTGCGGGAGCACGTCGGGATCGACCCCCGGTCCGGTGTCGCGGACCGCGATCGTGATCGCGTCGACCTCTCGCGATGCGCTCACGCGCACCGATCCTCCCCGCGGCGTGTAGCGCAGCGCGTTCGCGACGACGTTCGACAGGACCTCGCGGGTGCGGACCGGATCCGCTTCGACCCCCGGAAGCCCCGCCTCGACGGCGACGTCGAGGCTCACGCCGGCGGCGTCGGCCTGCGGCGCGAACGACGCGACGGTATCGCGGACGAGCTCGCCGGGGTCGAGCGGCTCGCGATAGAGCGCGAGCGCACCGGCCTCCGCGAGCGAGAGCGTGCGCAGGTCGTCGACGAGGCGCGAGAGGACCCGCGTCTCGTCGAGGATCCCCTCGAGGTGCTCGCGGTCGGCTGGATGGACGCCGTCGATGAGCGCCTCGACGTTCCCCTGCATGACGGTGATCGGCGTCCGCAGCTCGTGCGTGACGTCGGCGAGGAGGTGGCGACGCTCGGTCTCGCTGCGCTGGAGGCGCGCGCTCATGGCGTTGAAGGCGCGCGCGAGCCCGCGGACCTCGCCCGGACCGCGCTCCGGCACGCGGACGGAGTAGTCGCCGGCCTCGACGCGCCCGGCGGCCTCGATGAGGTCCCCGAACGGGCGCCCGAAGCGGCGGATGGATCTGCTGATGAGGCCGATCACGAGGATCCAGATGAGGAGCGCGGCGATGAGCCCGCCGGGACGGAGCTGCGGCACCCCGAACGCCGCGCTCACGGCGACGACGACGAGGGTCGTCAACCCGACGATGACGACGATGAACATGACGAAGGCCAGCGCCAGCCGCCGGAAGAAGCGCGCGCGCATCCGCCGCCATGCCGCGTCCTCGCGCGGCGGGAACGGCTCGCCGGCCGGCCACCACGGCGGACCCTCGCCGCGTCCCCACGGGCGGTGCGAGCGACCTTCGGCCATCACGCGTCCGTGGACCGGTAGCCGACGCCGTGCACGGTGAGCACGTAGCGCGGCTCGCGCGGATCGGGCTCGAGCTTGCGGCGGATGTTCTTCACGTGCGCGTCGATCGCGCGCTCGTACGACTCGAAGGCGACGCCGTGGACGGCATCGAGGAGCTGACCGCGCGTGAACACCCGCCCGGGCTCGCGCGCGAGCGTCGCCAGGAGCTGGAACTCCGTCGGCGTGAGTTCGACGGCGCGCTCGCCGACCGTGACCCGCATCCGCGGGACGTCGAGCGTGACGTCCGCGACGCGGATGAGATCGCGGGGCTCGGTCCGCATCTCGGAGCGGCGCAGCACCGCGCGCACGCGCGCGACGAGCTCCTTCGGGCTGAACGGCTTCGTCACGTAGTCGTCCGCGCCGAGCTCGAGCCCCGCGATCCGATCCGACTCGTCGCCGCGGCCCGTGAGCATGACGATCGGCACGTTCGAGCGGCCGCGCAGCGTCCGTGCGACGTCGAGGCCGTCGATGTCGGGCAGGCCGAGGTCGAGCACGACGAGGTCCGGCACGAGCGACCGAACGCCGACGAGCGCCTCCCGCCCCGTGGAGGCGCTCGCGACGCGGAAGCCGGCATGCCCGAGGTACTCGGCCGCCAGCTTCGCGATCTTCGGCTCGTCCTCGACGACGAGCACGGTCTTCACGCGCGGGATGCTAGGTGCGGGGCGGGTTCGTACCGCTGCCGGTGCCCTGCTCTTCGTGCATCTGCCGGTGCAGCTCCTCGAGCTGCGCGCGGCGGTCGCCCCACATCCCGGGGCCGTAGTAGCGGCGACCGCCGCCCCAGCCCCAGAACGCGGCGCGCAAGAGCCCGAAGATCAGGAAGAGGAAGAGGAGCGGGAAGAGGAAGCCGAAGAACGGGAAGAAGCCGAAGGTCCACGGGTGCCAGTAGCCGACGGCCGGTGCGCCGGCGGGTGTCTGGACGGCGACGTTCTGGGCGACGCCGATGCCGTAGCCGATGACGCCGGCCACGAGCGCGAGGAGCAGGACGAGGATGGTGCGAGCGGTGTTCATGCCAGGTCTCCTTTCATCCGCGTCCCACGCTCGCGCCGCCGGATGAAGGAGGTGTGAACGCCTGCCGGAGGATCAGGCGAACACGGTCGCGAGCCAGCGAGCCACGTGCGTCGCGGCCTCGTCCTCGTGCGCTCCGAGCTCGTGCCCGGCACCGGCGATCGTGACGAGGTCGATGAGCGGGTTCGCGCTCGCGATGCGCTCGATGGCGGCGAGCGGGCCGAGCTCGTCCGCGTCGCCCTGGACGATGAGCGTCGGGCAGCGGACCGCCGCGAGCGCGGTCTCGTCGCGCGGCCGCGCTCGGCCGGGCGGCGCGATGGGATGGCCGACGACGACGAGCGCGTCGGGTGGCTCCTCGGCCGCGACGAACACGCACATGCGGCCGCCGAACGAGCGGCCGACGAGCGCGAGCGGACCGGGATGGCGCCGCCGGAGCTCGTCGCGCGCGGCGCGCAGCGCCGCGAGCTCGCGCCGGTACTCCGCGCTCGGGCGGGGCGATGTCGACAGGGCGATGGCGTCCGTCGCGATGCCGACGTCGGCGAGGCGCGCCGCGATCCTCGTCAGGATCGGCTGGCGGACGGAGCCCCGATAGCCGGGGACGAGGAGCGCGCTCCCGCGGGACGGGGAAGCGCTCGCTGGGCACATGCACTCGGCCGATCAGGCGGTAACGCCGCCGCGATCGCGGACACGCACCGTCAGTACCGCCCCGACCGCCGTGAAGACCGCGAGATACGCACGGTGGCCGACGACCGCCCGCGAGGATGTCACGGCTGAGCGGCGTAGAAGAGCCAGGTGACGAGTCCACCGACCGCGACGATCGCGAGGAAGACGAGGGCGAAAGCGATGTTCGCCTGCCGCTCGGGATCGTTGGGAGAGAAGAAGCTCATCGAGCGGTGGACCTGAGGGGATTCGAACCCCTGACCCCTTGAGTGCGATTCAAGTGCTCTCCCAGCTGAGCTACAGGCCCCCGCGGTCGGGAATAGGGTACCGGACCGCCTCCCCCGTCACCACCGTCACTGCACCCGCAGCACGACGGGCGCGTCGCCCCACAGGCGCTCGAGGCGGTAGAGCTCGCGCTCCTGGGGGACGAACGCGTGGACGATCACGTCGCCGAGGTCGATGAGCACCCAGCGCCCGCTTCCCATCCCCTCGATGCCGAGCGGCGAGCGCCCCGCCTCGCTCGCCTTCTCGACGATGCCTTCGGCGATCGCCTGCACCTGGCGCTCGCCCCGCCCGCTGAGGATCACGAAGAGGTCGGCGATCGTCGTGACCTCGGAGACGTTCATCACGACGATGTCCTCGGCCTTCTTGTCCGAGGCCGCGTCGACGACGAGGTCGGCGAGCGCGCGGGGGCTCAGCTCCTGTGCGATCGGTATAGACCCCGCTCCTCGATGTAGCGCTCCACTGCGTCCGGCACAAGGTAGCGCAGCGACCGGCTGGCGGCGGCCCTCTCGCGAAGGTCGCGCGCGCTGACGTCCACGAGCGGTGCATCCAGCACGATCGTCGCCGCATCCGGGGCGGGGGCGTCGCGTCTCGGCGCGACGACGAGCGTGGCGAGGCGCTTCACGCGGTCCGGATCGCGCCAGCGCGCAAGGTCCGCGGCGGCGTCGGCGCCGAGGATGAGGAACAGCCGTCCCTCGCCCGCCAGCGCGCCGAGCGTGTCGACGCTGTACGAGGGCGCGGGTCGCTCGAGCTCGATCCGCGACACCGCGAAGCGCGGCTCGTCCTTCGTCGCGAGCTCGAGCATCGCGAGACGATCCTCGTCGCTCGCGGCGGGAACGCTGTCCTTCAGCGGCGATCGCCGCGCCGGGACGAACAGCACGCGGTCGAGCGGGATCTGCTCGAGGGCCGCGCGCGCGATCGCGAGGTGGCCGTTGTGCACCGGATCGAACGTCCCGCCGAGGACGCCGGTGGCCTTCATCGCCGGGGGCTTCGCCCCCTTCCACCCGCGTTCATTCCTGCCACTCGAGCTCGAGGTCGCCGACGCGCACGGTGTCGCCTTCCTCGACGCCGAGCGCGCGCAGCTCGCGCTCGATCCCGCTGCGCGCGAGGTAGCCCTGGAAATACGCGGCGGCGTCGGGGCTGTTCCAGTCGATCCCGCCGGCGAGCCGCTCGATGCGATCGCCGCGTATCCGGAACGCGTCCTCTTCGCGCGAGACCGTCCAGTCGCGCGCGCTGCGTTCGAACGCGATGCGGCGTTCGGCGGGCGCGGCCACCTCGACCGGGCGCGCGGGGCAGAGCTCGAAGAGCGCGCGCGCGAGCTCGTCCACGCCGAGCCCGGTGAGCGCCGAAACGGCGAAGCTGCGCCGCGGCGCGAGCCGTGCCGCGACCTCGCCCGCGCGTGCGGACGCCTGTGCGAGGTCGACCTTGTTCAGGGCGACGACCCGCGGCAGGTCGGCGACGCCGCGCCCGTACGCCGCGAGCTCGTCGTCGATGACGCGCGCGTCGGCGAGCGGATCGCCCGCGGACGCGTCGAGCACGTGCACGAGCAGCCGCGTGCGCTCGAGGTGCCGGAGGAACTCCTCGCCGAGACCCTTGCCCTCGTGCGCACCCTCGATCAGGCCGGGGACGTCGGCGACGACGAGCTCGCGCGCGATGCTCCTCGCAGGGGGTTCCGCCCCCTTCCACCCCCGGTCCCCCGCGAGCACGCCGAGGTTCGGGGACAGCGTCGTGAAGGGGTAGGCCGCGATCTTCGGCCGAGCGCGCGTGAGCGCCGCGAGCAGGCTCGACTTGCCCGCGTTCGGCAGCCCGACGAGGCCGACGTCGGCGACGAGCTTCAGCTCCAGCTCGAGCTCGCGCTGCTCCCCTGGCTGTCCGTCCTCGGCGATGCGCGGCGCGCGATGCGTGCTGCTCGCGAAGCGCGCGTTCCCGCGTCCGCCGATGCCGCCCCGCGCGACGACGACCTGCTGGCCGGCCGCGACGAGATCGGCGATCTGCTCGCCCGTCGCGAGGTCGCGCACGATCGTGCCCGGCGGGACGGCGGCGACGACGTCCTTGCCGGCGCGACCCATGCGATCCTTCCCCGCACAGCCCATCCCGCTCTCGGCGGCGAGGCTGCGGCGGAAGCGGAGCTCCGAGAGCGTCGACGCCTGCCGGTCGACGCGCACGACCACGTCGCCGCCGCGGCCTCCGTCGCCTCCGTCCGGTCCGCCGCGCGGCACGTGCGCCTCGCGACGGAACGAGATCGCTCCCTTCCCCCCGTCACCGGCGCGCGCGCGGAGGCGGACGCGGTCGAGGAACACGTCAGGCGACGCCGGTCCGGAAGTGGTCCGCTTCGGCGATCCGCGCGAGCAGCGCGCCGACGCCCAGGGCGGGCGCTCGCGGGACGGCGGCGAGCACGCGCAGTGGATCGGCGCCGAGGTCGCGCAGCTCGAGCCGTCCTCCCGGGAGCTCGCCCAGGAGCGCGCCGAGCGCGTCGATCTCCGCGGCTCGGTCCGTCAGGCCGGGCAGCACCAGGAGCGCGACCGTGAGCGCGATGCGTCGCTCGCCTGCCGCGAGCAGGGACGCGCGGACGTCACTCCACCGATGAGCGAGCGGCCCGTGGACCCGCTCGTACGTATCGGCGCGTGCGGAGGCGATGCGGATCGTGACCGCGCTCACGCCCGCGTCGATCGCTCGTCGCAGCGCGGCGGCGTCGGAGCCCGTCGTCTCGAGGCGGATGGCCGCGCGGGGCGACCGCGCGCGGATCCGCTCGGCGGCCTCCTCGAGCACGCGGATCCGGGCGAGCGGCTCCCCGTCGCACGCGCGTCCGAACGACACCCCGGCACCGCCGCGCTCGAGGTGCGCCGCGGCGATCGCGACGACGTCGCGCGCCGTCGGGCGGAACGACGCGGGCTCTACGCGAACGGCGGCGTATCCGCTCCGCAGGTCGACCTGCAGCACGGTGCGCTCGGCGCTCGGCGCGCCGAGGGGGATCGGGAGGACGCCCGACCCGAGGCCGACGCGCGCGGCGGCGCATCCGCTCTCGCGCGAGCAGCGTGCGAGCTGGCGCGCGACCGGGTCCGCCGGCAGCACACCGAGCGCGGCGACGCCGCCATCGTGGTCGGCCGGCCGCGACGCCGGAGTGGCCGCGACGACGAGCCGGCCATCGGCGGTCGCGGCGACCGCGGCGTAGGCGCGCGGATCGAGCGCCGCCGCCGCCGGGTCGTCGACGTACGCCGGGAAGAGGACGCGGCGGTGGTCGGGAACGATCGCGGCGATCGCGCGTCGCCCCTTGCCGAGCGGTCGGGCGCGCCCCGCGCGATCGAACGCGATCGCCTCTCGCGGCAGCGTCACGAGCTCGCCGCCATCGGGCAGCGGGACCGCATCCTCGATCGCGATCGGCTCGGTCCCTCCCATGCCGGCGGCCGGCCGATCCGTCGAGATGAGGACACGTCCGGAGCGGTCGGCGTGCACCGACGCGAACATGAGGCCCAGTCTGAGCCTTCGCTCGGGCAAAGCCGTCGCTCGGGCCGCGGTGCTCGACCTCGTGGCGCCGTCCCACGCCTCGCTCCGCTCGGCAGTGGGTCGTCCCCTCGGTCTGCGCGCCGCGGGTACGTGTCTCCGCAAATAGACGTACCGCAGGCGCGCGGACCGAGGCGGTGGGGCGAACGCCGAAGGGACGGACTCAGTACTGCAGCGGGTTCACGAACCGGCCGGCGAGCTTGACCTCCCAGTGGACGTGCGGCCCGGTGGTCACGCCGGTGAGCCCGACCGCGCCGATGATCTCCCCGCGCTTCACGCGCTGGCCGGGGGTGACGTAGATCGCGCTCATGTGGTAGTAGCCGGTCTCGAGACCGCCGGCGTGCGCGATCTGCACGCCGAGGCCACCGACGGCGACCCATCCTGCGGACTCGACGATGCCGTCGTCCGACGCGGCGATGGGGGTGCCGTAAGGGACCGCGAGGTCCACGCCTGTGTGGAGCGCCCAGAAGTACTGGGTGATGGCGTAGTCGCGGACCGGGATCTGCAGCCGGCCGTTCGGGGTCGGGTCGAGCTGGGCCGGCGGGCGCGTGATCGTGCCGGGTCCGCCGCCGACGCGCACGTAGACGAACGTGTTCGGGACCTGCGCGCCGGGTACGAAGATGAGCTGGTCGGGCGCGAAGTGCTCCGGCTCGAAGTAGAGCCGGTTGTAATCCATGACCACCTTCGGATCGACGCCCCACCGCTTCGCGACCGACGCGATGGTGTCCCCCGATCGCACGGTGTAGAGGACGCCCTCGCCCGGCGGGATGAGGATCGTCCGACCGGCCTGGCCGGCGAGCGTCGGGTCCGTGATGCCGTTCGACGCCGCGATCGCTTCGGGAGACACCTCGTAGTAGGCCGCGATGCTTTGGAGCGTGTCGCTCGGCCCGAGCTTGTACTCGGGGATCGGCTTCACGTCGCTCGCGAGCTGCGTGTCCGGGCGTGCGGCCGGGGTGATCGCGCCGCCGCGGTCTGAGACCGAGAGCGCGCGGCCCACCGTCTGCGCGCGGGGTGGAAGGCCGTCGCCCTGCGCCACCGACGCGACGCGCTGCGGCTCGACGCTCGGCGTCGCGGCGACGGCGCCGCCGCGGACCGCCAGCGGGAGCGCGAGCACGAGCGCGGCGACGGCGAGATCGACGACGATGTGGAAGCGATAGCGGAGGATCAGCGGACCGATGGATCGCGCGGTCTTGGCGATGCGCCGCCGCGACGAGGGCGTCGCGTGCGGACGCCGAGCCAATGCCACCCTGCTCCCGCCTCCCCGTCCTCAGTTCGCCCGAACCTGGGCCCGCAGGGCCGTACGCAAAACGTACTGGCGCCGAACGGCCCACGCACCGTACCGACGTCCTTCCGGGTCGTCAACCCGGCCGATGGCCCGATCTCGTATCACGGACCGCTCGCTTGCATGTGCCGGGCATCAGTCGATCCGCTGAGCGAGGGCTATTTGCGGCATTCGAGACCCGTTCGTAGGCTGTCCGCGGTGCCCGACTACAACCTCTCGTACCTCTATGTGTTCGCGTTCTTCGGGACCGGGGCCATCTTCGTAACGGCGCTGCTCACCTTCTCGGGACTCGTTCAGCCCAAGCGACGCACCGCCGAGAAGGCGCGCATCTACGAATCGGGCGAGGAGCCCGTCGGTCCGGCGTGGGGCCGCTATCCGACGCACTTCTACGTGTTCGCGCTGCTCTTCGTCGTGTTCGACGTCGAAGTGATCTTCCTCTTCCCGTGGGCGGTGCTGTTCCGCTCGCTCGGGTGGTCCGGCCTCGTCGAGATGGGCGTGTTCATCTTCATCCTCGTCGCGGGCCTCTTCTACGCGTGGCGGAAGGACGCGCTGCGGTGGTCCTGAGCGCGCCGCGCCCGACGATCGACCTCGCGCCGGTCGTCGCGCACCTCGAGCGCGCGCTCGCCGCTCGGGCGCGGATCTCCGTGCTGCACGACATGATCGTGCTCGACGTGGACCGCGAGCATCTGCTCGACGTCGCGCGCGCGATCCGCGACGACCCCCGAACGAGATGCGACCAGTACTCGATCAACGCCGGCGTCGACATGGGCGACGGCGAGATGCGCTCGGTGACCTTCGTGCGCGGCGTCGAGACGCGCGTCTACGCGATGCTGCGCACGCGGTGCACGGAGGCCGATCCGCACGTGCCGTCGCTCACCCCGGTCTGGATCGGCGCGAACTGGGCCGAGCGCGAGACGTACGACATGTTCGGGATCGTCTTCGACGATCACCCGGATCTGCGGCGCGTCTTCCTCGAGGAGACGTTCCCCGGCCATCCGCTCCGGAAGTCCTTCATGCCGCCGCGCAGCGACGCTCGGGGCGGTTAGATGCCCGTCGGTCCGTTCGGCATCGACCCGCTCGTCTGGGCGATCGTGCGGCTGCTCATCTTCGTCGTCGTCGCGCTGGTGATCGTCCTGAACGGCGCGCTCCTGCTCATCTACCTCGAGCGGAAGATCCAGGCGGTCATGCAGGACCGGATCGGCCCGCTCCACGTCGGTCCGTTCGGTCTCATGCAAACGTTCGCCGACGCGCTGAAGCTCATCGGGAAGGAGGACCTGCGCGCCGGTCAGACCGACGCGGCGTTCTTCATCGCCGCACCCGCGCTCGTGTTCACGCCGATGCTCGCGTCGTTCGTCGTCCTGCCGTTCGCGCCGGCGCTCGTCGGCGCGGACCTGAACATCGGCCTCCTCTACCTCACGACGCTCGGCTCGATGGGCGTCCTCGGCATCGTCATCGCCGGGTGGGCGTCGAACAACAAGTACTCGCTGGTCGGCGGGCTGCGCTCGGCGGGCCAGCTCATCTCGTACGAGGTCCCCGGGATCCTGTCGCTCGTCACCGCTGTGCTCGTCGTCGGGTCGCTGTCGATGGTGCGGATCACCGAGTCGCAGCCCGGTCCGCTCGTGAACGTCTTCATCATTCCGCTCGCGTTCGTGACGTACTTCGTCTCCGCCCTCGCCGAGACGAACCGCACGCCCTTCGACCTTCCCGAGGCCGAGTCGGAGCTCGTCGCGGGCTATCTCACCGAGTTCTCCGGGATGCGCTGGGGGACGATGCTCGCGCTGACCGAGTACGGGAACGTCACCGTCGTTTGCGCGATCATGACGACGCTCTGGCTCGGCGGCTGGAACGGGCCCGGCGTCGAGGCCTTCTGGCCGCTCGGGATCGTGTGGTTCACGCTCAAGACGTACGCGCTGATCCTCGCGTTCATGTGGATCCGCGCGACGCTCCCGCGGCTCCGCATCGACCAGCTCATGGGCTTCTGCTGGAAGGTCCTCATCCCCGTGACGCTCCTGAACGTCGCGGCGACCGCGACCCTGCTCATGGCGTTCCCGACGACGCGCGTGCCCGTCGCGATCGCGAATTGGGTCATGCTCGTCGCGTTCCTGCTCCTGCTGCCGGCCCTGCAGCAGCGCCGGCTGCGGCAGGTCCGCGAGCGGCTGCGCGCGCGCACCCTTGGAGCGGCGGGCGCGCGGTGACGCTCGACGTCCTCGAGCCGATCCTCTTCGCGGTGCTCGGCGTCGCCATCCTCGCCGCGGCGCTCGGCGTCGTGCTCGCGGACCGCATCACGACCTCTGCTCTGCTCATGGCGTTCACGTTCCTGAACATGGCCGGGATGTTCGTCCTCCTCGGCGCGGAGACGATCGCGGCGTTCCAGGTGCTCATCTACGTCGGCGCGATCACGGTCCTGATCCTCTACGGCGTGATGTTCACGCCGCAGTCGCCGCGCCCGTACGGCCTGTTCTTCCAGCGGCAGACGCCCGCCGGCGCCCTCATCGCGGCCATCGCGGCGCTGCCGGTCATGATCGTCGCGTTCCGCTTCCGCGACGCCGCCTCCGCGCTCCCGCGCGGGAACGACCTCCCGGCGCTCGCGCAGAGCGTGTTCACGCAGTTCGCGTTCCCCTTCGAGGTCGCGTCGGTGCTGCTCCTCGCGGCGATGGTCGGGGCGATCGTGCTGGTGAATAAGGAGTGAGCCTCGTCCCGATCGGCGCTTTCATCGCCCTCTCGGCCGCGCTCTTCTTCATCGGGCTCGCGGGCGTGCTCGTGCGACGCAACGCCGTCGTCATCCTCATGTGCGTCGAGCTGATGCTGAACGCGACGAACCTCGCGCTCGTCGCGTTCTCGCGGCGTCTCGCCGTGCCCGAAGAGCGCGGGAGCGTGTTCGTCGTCTTCATCTTCGTCATCGCCGCCGCCGAGGTGGCGGTCGGCCTCGCGATCGTGCTCGCGTCGTACCGGAACCGCCCGACGGTGGACGTCGACGAGGTCCACGAGATGAGGTACTAGGTGACGGGCGGCGCGATCGACCTCGTCTGGCTCGTCCCGCTGGTGCCGCTCGCCGCCGCGGCGGTGAACGCGCTCTTCGGCCGGCGCCTCGGGAGGACGACCGGGCTCGTCGCGACGCTCGCGCTCGGCGTCTCGGCCCTCATCGGCGTCGCGATCTTCGTCCAGGTGGTCGGTGCCGGTGGACAGGCGCGCACCGTGAAGCTCTACGAGTGGATCGCGGCCGGCGACCTCCGCGTCGGCGCGTCGGCGCTCGTCGACCCGCTCTCCTCGTTCATGGTCGCCGTCGTGACGGTCGTGTCATTCCTCATCCACGTCTACTCGAACGGCTACATGGCGCACGACCGCGGGATCCATCGGTTCTTCACGTGGCTCCCGCTGTTCGTGTTCTTCATGCTCGTGCTCGTCCTCGCCGACAGCTACGTCCTCATGTTCGTCGGCTGGGAGGGCGTGGGACTCTGCTCGTACCTCCTCATCGGGTTCTGGTTCGAGCGCGAGGCGCCGTACAAGGCCGCGAACAAGGCGTTCTGGATGAACCGGATCGGCGACTGGGGCTTCACCATCGGGATGATCCTCACGTTCATCACGTTCGGCTCGGTCACCTTCGGCGAGGTCTTCCCGAAGGTCGACGAGATCCGGCGGGCGGACCCCGGGATGCTCACGATCATCGCGCTCGCGTTCTTCCTCGGCGCGACGGGGAAGTCGGCGCAGCTGCCGCTCTACTCGTGGCTGCCGGACGCCAT
Source organism: uncultured Chloroflexota bacterium (assembly GCA_964609145.1). Lineage (GTDB taxonomy): Bacteria > Chloroflexota > Limnocylindria > P2-11E > P2-11E > JACPOT01. The sequence continues at coordinate 13,381 of CAZSRI010000026.1, read as the reverse complement.
GGAGGGTCCGACCCCGGTCTCGGCGCTCATCCACGCCGCGACGATGGTCACCGCGGGCGTGTATCTCGTCGCGCGGTCGACGGCGCTCTTCGCCGCCGCGGGTCCCGCGCTCACGGTCGTCGCGATCGTCGGCGCGGGGACGGCGCTCTTCGCCGCGACGATCGCGCTCGTCCAGTTCGACATGAAGCGCGTGATGGCGTACTCGACGGTGAGCCAGCTCGGGTACATGTTCATGGCGGCCGGCGTCGGTGCTCCCGTCGCCGCGATCTTCCACCTCGCGACGCACGCCTTCTTCAAAGCGCTCCTGTTCCTCGGGTCGGGCTCGGTGATCCACGCCACCGAGGAGCAGGACATGCGCCGCATGGGCGGGCTGCGCCGGAAGATGCCGCTGACGTTCTGGACGATGCTCGTCGCGGGCGGCGCTCTATCCGCGATCCCACCCCTCGCGGGGTTCTGGTCGAAGGACGAGATCGTCGGCGCCGCGTTCACGAACGGCTACCCGATCCTGTGGGGGATCGGCGTCGGGACGGGGGTCCTCACCGCCTTCTACGTGACGCGCATGCTCTACATGACATTCGGCGGCGAGCCGCGCGACCACCACCTGTTCGAGCACGCCCACGAGTCGCCGTCCGTCATGACCGTGCCGCTGCTCGCGCTCGCCGTCGGCGCCGCCTTCGCCGGGCTCCTCCTGGGGTGGCCGCCGGAGGGCGGCTTCGTCCACCAGTTCCTCGCGCCGAGCGTGCAGGCCGAGGCCGCGGCGCCGCACGAGGAGCCGCAGTACGCGCTCGTCGCCGGCCTCGCCGCGACGAGCGTCGCCGCGGGGCTCATCGGCATCGCGATCGGCTGGGCGATGTACGCGCGCGGCCGGCCCGACCCCGCCGCGGTGTCGCGCGCGTCGGGCCCCGTCTACACGCTGCTGCGCGACAAGTACTACGTCGATGAGCTGTACGACCGCCGCATCGTCGACCTCGTGCGCGCCGCGTTCGGCGCGGCGTGGGCGTTCGACGCCCACATCATCGACGGCATCGTCGACCGGCTGGGCTGGCTCGCGACGCTCATCGGCGGCGGTGTCCGCCGCCTGCAGACGGGCGTCGTCGGGAACTACGCGCTCACGATCGCCGCCGGGCTCGTGATCCTCATCGTCGTGTACGGCGGGTACGCGACGGGGCTGCTGCGCCGATGATCCTCGACCACGTCCTCACCCTCCTCCTCGTCATCCCGCTCGTCGGGCTCATTCCGCTCCTCTTGGTGATCCGCGACGACCGCGCGGCGAAGCAGGTCGCGATCGTCACAACCTTCGTCGAGCTCGTCGTGTCGATCGTCATGCTCGTCCAGTTCCGCGTCGGCGAGGCCGGCTTCCAGATGACCGAGTCGGTCATGTGGCTTCCGAGCCTCGGCATCCGCTACGAGGTCGGCGTCGACGGGATCTCGGTGCTCCTCGTCGTCCTCACGACGCTCCTCACGTTCATCTCCGTCCTGTATTCGAGCTCGGGCGTCATCAAGACGCGCGTCGGCGAGTTCATGGCGTCGTTCCTCGTGCTCGAGGTCGGGATGGTCGGCGTCTTCGTCGCGCTCGACCTCTTCCTCTTCTACGTCATGTTCGAGCTGATGCTCGTGCCGATGTACCTGATCATCGGGATCTGGGGTGGCACCCGCCGGATCTACGCGACGCTCAAGTTCGTCCTGTTCACGCTCTTCGGCTCGCTCCTCATGCTCGTGGCCATCGTCGCCGTGTACCTGAACAGCGGCGAGGCGGGAAGCCGCACGCTCTCGTTCACGGAGCTCGTGGCCGGCCACACGCGCTTCACGCCGGAATTCCAGCAGTGGGCGTTCCTCGCGTTCGCGCTCGCGTTCGCGATCAAGCTCCCGATGGTCCCGTTCCACACGTGGCTCCCCGACGCACACGTCGAGGCGCCGACCGCGGGCTCGATCGTCCTCGCCGGGATCCTGCTGAAGGCGGGCGGCTACGGCCTCATCCGGTTCGCGCTGCCGCTCTTCCCGATCGGCGCGCAGACGTGGCTGCCGATCATCATCCTGCTCTCGGTCGTCGCGATCCTGTACGGCGCCGCGGTCTCGACGGTACAGAAGGACCTGAAGAAGATGGTCGCGTACTCGTCGGTGGCCCACATGGGCTTCGTGACGCTCGGCCTGTTCGTCCTGAACACGCAGGGCGGCGTCGGTGCCGTGCTCCAGATGCTCAACCACGGCGTCGTCACCGGCGCGCTCTTCCTCTTCGTCGGCATCCAGTACGAGCGGACCCACCGCCGGCAGATCGCCGATCTCGGCGGCCTTGCGAACCAGTGGCCGCTCTACACGGCGTTCTTCGGGGTGTTCGCGTTCGCCTCGCTCGGGCTCCCGGGGCTGAACGAATTCGTCGGCGAGTTCCTCGTTCTCGTCGGCACGTTCCGCTTCGACGGGACCCCGATCAGCGGCCTCGTCTGGGGTCCGCTCGCCGGCATCGGCGTGATCCTCGCCGCGGTGTACGTGCTCTGGATGTTCCAGCGCGTCATGTACGGGCCGGTCCGTGAGGCGTACAAGGCGCTCCCGGACCTGTCGCCCGTCGAGGTCGCCTGCGCGGCCCCGCTCCTGGCGCTCACGCTCTTCCTCGGCCTGTTCCCGCAGACGGTGATCGCGATCATCGAGCCGTCGCTCGAGCGGATGATCGCGCTCGCGACCGCCGCGACGGTGGCGGCGCGGTGAACGACGTCGTCGCCGTCCTCCCCGAGCTCCTCGTCACCGTGACCGCGATCGTCATCCTCGCGGTCGCCGCGACCGCCGGCGACGAGCGCGCGCGGCCGGTGCTCCCGTGGCTCGCGCTGCTCGGCCTCGCCGTCGCGCTCCTCTCGCCGATCCGGTACCCCGCGTCGGGGACGTTCTTCGGCGGGTTCGTCGTCATCGACCCGTTCGCGCAGTTCTTCCGCCTCACGTTCATCGTGCTCGCGGCGTTCACCATCCTCGTCGCGCCGCCGTACCTGCTCCGCGAGCGCGTGCCGGGGCCCGAGTTCTACGCCATCGTCCTCTTCTCGACGCTCGGCGCGATGACGATCGCGCTGTCGACCGACCTCATCACGCTCTTCGTCGGGATCGAGCTCACGAGCATCCCCGTCTACGTCCTCGCTGGTCTCCAGCGCCGCGACACGTACGCGAACGAGGCGTCCCTGAAGTACTTCCTCCTCGGCGCGTTCAGCACGGCGATCCTCGCGTACGGGTTCGCCTGGCTCTTCGGGATCTCGGGGACGACGACGCTATCGGGCATCGCGCGGGCGATCGGACGGGGGGGCCTCGCGAGCCCCGAGGTCGTCGTCGCGCTCGCGCTCGTCACCGCGGGCCTCGGGTTCAAGGCGGCGGTCGTGCCGTTCCACCAGTGGACGCCGGACGCGTACGACGGCGCACCGACCCCGTCGACCGCGTTCATGTCGGTCGCGCCCAAGGCCGCCGCGTTCGCCGCGATCCTGCGCGTCATGGCGAACGCGCTCGGCCCCGTGCAGCTCGACTGGGCGCTCGTATTCGCCCTGCTCTCGGTGATCACGATGACGGTCGGCAACGTCGTCGCGCTGGCGCAGTCGAACGTGAAGCGGATGCTCGCGTACTCGAGCATCGCACACACCGGCTTCATCCTCGCTGCCGTCGCCGCGCTCGCCGCCGGCGCGTCGGCCGGCGCGGCCGTCCTCTTCTACGTCTTCGCGTACGGGATCGTGAACCTCGGCGCGTTCGCCTCGCTCATGCTCATCGATCTCGAGGGGACGCGCGGCGCGTCGCTCGACGACCTGAACGGCCTCTGGAGCCGCCACGGTCCGGGCGCGCTCGCGTTCACGATCTTCCTCGTCAACCTCACGGGGATCCCGCCGACGGTCGGCTTCCTCGCGAAGTTCCTCGTCATCCAGCCCGTCCTCGACGCCGGCTTCGCGTGGCTCGCCGTCGCGATCGCGCTGAACGCGGCGCTCGCCGCCTTCTACTACCTCCGGGTCGTCGTCCGCATGTTCATGTACGACGCCGAGGCCACCGCGCCGCGCGTCGATGCCTCTCGCGTCCTCGCGGGCAGCCTCGTCGCCGTCTCGGTGGTCACGATCCTCCTCGGGATCCTCCCGGATCCCGTGTACCAGTTCGCGCTCCAGGCGGCGGGCCCCGTCGTCATCCGCTGACGGCGAGCGGCGCTCGGCCGGATCGGCGTCGTCGCTCGGGTGCTCGCGGCTCGGGCGTCGCATCCCATCCCTCGCCGCCCCTGACGCTCGTCGACCGCTGCTCGGGATGGGTCCCCGCTCGCGCCTCGCCGCTTGCGCCCTCGCTCCTCGCGGATCCGCCCTCGACGCCGCCGACGGCACGCTCGGCCTGGCCCATGCGACGCGTCGCCGTCCGCGGGTCTACTCGGCCGGCCTCCTCCTCTTCCTCCTTCTCGTACCTGTTCGCCGGCCGGCCTGCTCGACCCGCGTCCGACGGCGCCTCGCTCCGGCCGCTCGCGTGCCGTGGACCCCGGTCTACCTCCGCTGCCCGGGCCAGTACGGCCGCGTCGGAAGCATCCGCTCGCCGACGATCCCGCCGAGGACGCCGACGATCGCCGCGGCGAGCAGTGGGAGCGCGAGCGCGGCCGCGTCGATCGGCATCGCGCCGAAGCGCGATACGGGGAGCGCGCCCGGCACGAAGGCGCGGTGCAGGCGCGTCGCGATGAGGCTGCCGAGGAGGAGCGAGAAGAGGAGCGAGACCGGCGCGGCGAGCGGGCCCGTGCGTCCCGCGACGATCCCGCCCGCGAAGAGCAGCGCCGCGGGCACGCCGTAGAGAAGGAGCGGGTGGAGCTGCAGCGGCTCGCTGAGCGCCCACCAGAACGCGAGACCCACGGTGCACGAGAGCACCGACGCGACGAGGCGTGGCCCCGCCATCAGGTGACGATGGCGAGGGTGCGATCCGCGTCGTTCAGTGGCCGCGCGACGCCGGCGTCGTCGAGGTACGCGATGTCCTCGACGCGCACGCCGAACCGGCCGGGCAGGTAGATCCCGGGCTCGATCGAGAACGCCATGCCGACGTCGAGGAGCGCCTCGTTGCCGCGCACGAGGTACGGCGGCTCGTGCCCGTCGAGCCCGATCCCGTGCCCGAGCCGGTGGATGAAGTACGCGCCGTATCCGGCCTCGTCGATGACCGCGCGCGCCGCGGCATCGACGGCGCTCGCCGCGACGCCGGCGCGGGCCCCGGCGTATCCCGCTTCCTGCGCGCGGCGGACGACGTCGTGGACGCGGCGCACGTCGGCGTCGACCTCGGCTCCGACGTGGACCGTCCGCGTGAGGTCGGAGCAGTAGCGGTCCTCGACGCCCCCGAAGTCGAGGACGATCGTGTCGCCGTCGAGGATCCGACGCTTGCCGGCCTCGTGGTGCGGTGACGCGCCGTTCGGGCCCGAGCCGACGATCGCGAACGACGTCTCCTCGTGGCCCTCCGCGACGAGCAGCGCCCGGATCTCGGCGGAGACCTCGTGCTCGGTGCGCCCGGCGAACGCACGGTCGCGGATCGTCGCGTACGCGCGATCGGCGCCCTGCGCGACGCGTCGCAGTGCGTCGATCTCCGCCGGATCCTTCCGCATCCGGAGCGGCGCGAGGACGGTCGATCCGACCGCGAAGCGTCGGCCCTCGAGGACGGCGGTGAGAGCGAGGACGAACGTCGACCACATGCGGTCGTCGACCGCGATCGCGCCCGATCGCGGGACCAACGCCGCGACGAGCCCGATCGGATCGTCCGTTTCGCCCCACGTGACGACGTCGATGCCGGGCGCGGCGGATCGCGCGCGCGGCGCCTCGAGCTCGGGGACGAGGAGCGTCGCGCGGCCCTCGCCGTCGAGGACGAGGCACGTGAGGCGCTCGCTCGACTGGATCGCGTGCCCGGTGAGATACGTGAGGTCGGATCCCGGCGACACGAGGAGCGCGCCGACGTCCTCCGCGCGCGCGGCGAGCGCGGCGCGATCGCGACGGACTCGCAGCGTCGCGGGATCGGCGGGCATCCGGAGTGCATCCGAGGATACGGGTGACGCGATCCGTCCTCAGGGCCGCTGCGCTCGTCGCCGTCGCCGCCACGCTCGCGCTGTTCATGGGGGGCGCGACCCGACCGATCCAGCCCGCGGCGATGCCGAGCAGCGGCGCGGCCACCGCGTCGCCGGACACCACGGCGGCGACCGCCGCGACCCCGACGTCCGGACCGTCAGCGACGGGTCCGATCCCCGACGGGTATCGCGTGAGGGTCCCGCGCTCACGTACGTCGTCGGCGAGGTCCGCGCGCGCGTCGCCCCGGACGACGTATCGGTCATGCTGCCGACGGACCACGAGCGGCTGACGCTGCAGACCTCCACCGGTCCCTCGCCCGGCGATCCTCGCTTCGTCGTCATCGCGCTCCTCCGCCAGTGAGCGCCCGTTGCGCCATGTGACAGAACGAACAAGACGAGCAAGCGCTCCCTGAGCACGCGATCGTCGAGCGTTCGCAAGCATGTTGTCCTGACAGACAGGCGCTGGCCGCCGACCTGCACTCGCGCCGCGCTCGGTGGTGGGCGCGTTCGATCGCGCGCTCGTCGCACGGCTTGGGACGTCGGTGTTCGCGGTCGCCCTCGCGCTCCCGACAACGCTGCCGGGGACGAGCGCGCGTGCGGTCGGCACGACGTCGGCGGGCGTGGACGGCACACTCGTCGTCACGGTCGTGCCGGCATCCGCCGAGCAGATCGGCCCGCTCGAGCTGCCCGAGGACCGCGTGCCGCGGCGGCCGACGCCGCCGTCCGCGCGCGTCGCGGTGCTGGGCCTCGCCGCCGCGCCGCGGCCGATCCCGAGCCTGGAGCCCCTCGTGCTCGACGGCGTCGTGATCGCGTCCTGGTACGGCCCCGGCTTCTTCGGGAACCGCACGGCGTGCGGCATCACGTACGCGCCTGAGATCGTCGGCGTCGCGCATCGCACACTGCCGTGCGGGACGCGGATACGCCTCACCTCGCCCGCGGGTGTGACGCTCGTCGTCCCCGTCATAGACCGCGGTCCCTATGTCGCCGGCCGCGCGCTCGACCTCTCGTACGCCACGAAGATCGCTCTTCACTGCTCGGACCTCTGCAGCGTGCGCATGACCGTCGTCCAGTAGGGCGTTCGCCTCGCGCCCGGCTCGAGCGCGATCGTCCGGAAGCCGTCCGGTCCCATGACCGACCACTCACCGAGCATCCGAGCGAAGGCATGGGACTTGCAGTCCCGTCAGGCGGGCCCCGACAGGGCCTCTCCGTCAGCCACTGGCGTCACGGAGCGACGAACGGCCGAGGAGGCAGCGAACGAGATGGCACGCAACAAGGGCGCGATGACGGTCGCCGAAGCCGGACGCCGCGGTGGGGCCACCACCGCCCAGCGACACGGGCCGGAGTTCTACGAGCAGATCGGCCGCAAGGGCGGCAAGACGACGGCACAGCGACACGGCGCCGACTTCTACGAGCAGATCGGCAAGCAGGGCGGCCAGAAGGTCAAGGAGATGTACGGTCCGCGGTTCTACGGCCGTATCGGCAAGATCGGCGGCGACGCCGTCTCCGAGAAGTACGGGCACGAGCACTTCGAGGAGATCGGCAAGAATGGCGGCCAGAAAGTCGCGGAGCTCATCGCGCGCGGACGGCAGGCCGTCTGACCCGGCTCACCGTCCTGGACGGTGGACGGGCGGAACGGCGACCGTCGATGGCTCGCTCTCCACGGCGTATCGATCTGAGCCGTGCCGCATTGACAGCGGTACGACCCCACCTATCTTGCGTTCCTGTACGCGAGGGTGGCGATCCGACACCCTCGCTGTACCCGCCGAGGACGATCCCCGAAGAGGGGCGAGGAGGGGCGGCGGGGAGAAGGGAAAAGCGGGTGGACGTGGACCAGGCCCAGCTCGTCGCCGTGGAGTGGGAGGACATCACCGCGTACTCGCGCACCGCGATCCCGGACGACTTCGAGCCGTACCGGCTCCGCAAGCTGACGTGCGGGATCATGTGGAAGGAGACCGAGGAGTACGTCGTGATCGTCGGCGACTACGACATCACGAACGGCGGCCGTGACTACCGCCACAACGACTTCCACATCATCCCGAAGGGCGTGATCCGCGACATCCGCGTGCTCCAGAAGGCCGCGCCGATCCGCGCGCTCGAGGTCGCCGGCTAGCTCGCTTCCGTAGCGCACGACTCATACGCGATCCTCATCCGGGAACGCGTCTTGCCGCGTATATCCGATGGAACATCCGTGCGGCCACGCTCGTTCTACGAGGCGGGTCCACACGGGGACCCACATCGGAGGACGCGCATGGCATTCCGCGCAGAGCTCTACTGCTACTTCTGCGGCCACGGGTGCGGAGAGGTGCTGATCCCCGGCGCGATGCGCCGCCCCGCGCCCGAGCAGCTGCGTGCCGCCTACTCGACGACCCCGGAGGACGTCGCGCCCCTTTGGTCCGACTCGGACCAGCCGCGCTGCCCTCGCTGCGGCGGTCAGCTCTTCCTCGAGCGGTTCGAGCACGAGATCGTCCGGCGCGCCGAGCGTCCGCTGAAGCGGGCCTCCTAGTCCGGCCCTCGCTCCGGCGACCCCTCGCTCGGGTCCAAGGTGCTCGGCCTCGTCTACGCCTCGGCCTGCGCGCCCGGGGGACGGTCGGCCCCTGCCAGGCCAAGCTCGCCCGCCTTCGCGCTCATCGCCGCGACCACCTGGCCGACGAGCGCGTCGAACTCGACGCCGAGGTCGTTCGCCGCGCGGAGCATCGCGTCGCGATCCACCGCGCGCGCGAACGCCTTGTCCTTCATCTTCTTGCGCACCGCGGCCGCGTCGACGTCGGCCACCTTCTTCGACGGCCGCACGAGCGCGACCGCCGCGACGAACCCGGTGAGCTCGTCGACGGCGTATAGCGTCTTCTCCATCGCGGTCACGCGCGGGATCCCCAGGTGGTCGCCGTGGGTCTGGATCGCGTGCACGATCTCTCCCGGCACCCCCGCCTGCTCGAGGATCGGCTTCCCGTTCTGCGGGTGGCCCTGGGGGTCGCGCTCGTAGTCGAAGTCGTGGAGGAGCCCGGTGACGCCCCACGTCTCCTCGTCCTCACCGCGCGCACGCGCGAAGTGACGCATGCACGCCTCCACCGCGAGCGCGTGCTTGCGCAGGCTCTCGCTCTTCGTGTGCTCCGCGAGAAGCGCCCAGGCCTCGTCGTGCGTCATCGCGTCTCCACTCCGCGGCGTAGCGTAGCCGCGTGACCGGGTGCGGGTGCCTGCTCGTCGTCGCCGTCCTCGGCGTGCTCCTGTACTTCTTCACGTTCGGCGCGACCGACGCCGGCGAGCAGGTCGAGCAGGCGGTCGCGCTCACCGCGGTCGGCTACGTGCTGGCGATGGCGGGGTGGCGCGCCGTCCACTCGGTCGCGCGCTCGTAGGCGCGCGCCGCGCGCAGCACCGTCGCCTCGTCCCACGCGCGCCCGGCGAGCTGCAGCCCCACCGGTAGACCCGCGGCGTCGAAGCCGCACGGGACCGAGATCGCCGGGAGCCCTGTGAGGTTGAACGGCGACGTGAGTGCCGTGAGGCGCGCCGCCTCCGCGACGGCGGGCGGCGTCCCGGCGCCTGCGGCCTTCCGTTCGTTCGCGTCCGCGGTCTCCGCGAGCGGGGCGGCGATCGCGGTCGTCGGGACCGCGAGCAGGTCGACGCGCGCGAAGAGCGCGGCCACCTCGCGGCGGATCTCCTCGCGCCGCCGCCGCGCGAGCGCGAGCTCCGGGCCGCTCGTCGCGGCGCCGCCACTGAGGCGCGCGAGCACGTCCGGGCCGAAGTCCTCCGGCCGCTCGCGCATGCGATCGGCGTGATACGCGGCCGCATCGGCGGACAGGACGACGCGCTGCGTCACCAGGAGCAGCTCCGAGTCCGGGAACGCGCACTCCTCGACGCGCGCGCCCTCGCGTTCGAGGACACGGATCGCCGCGCGCACGAGCTCGGCGACGGCGGCGTCGCACCGCTCGAAGAAGTGCGTGCGCGGGACGCCGACGCGCAGGCCACGCACCCCGGCCTCGATGCGGGGGAAGGGGTCGGCCATCGGCGCATCGATCGACGCCGGATCGAGCGCGTCGTAGCCGGCGATCGCCGCGTACAGGAGCGCGACGTCGCGGACCGAGCGCGCCATCGGCCCGGCGTGGTCGAGGGTCCAGCTGAGCGGCACCGCTCCGCGGAGGCTGACGCGGCCGTACGTCGGCTTCAGGCCGACGATCCCGCACAGCGACGCCGGGATCCGGATCGATCCGCCCGTGTCGCTGCCGAGCGCGCCGGCGCACAGGCCCGCGGCGAGGGCCGCGCCGCTTCCGCCGCTCGAGCCGCCCGGGACGCGGGACGGATCCCAAGGATCGCGCGTCGGCCCGAAGTGCGGGTTCTGCGTGGTGACGCCGTACGCGAGCTCGTGCAGGTTCGTCTTGCCGACGGAGATCGCGCCCGCGGCGCGCAGTCGGCGCACGACGTGCGCATCCTCCGACGGCACGCGGTCCGCGAAGAAGCGGGAGCCCGCCGTCGTCCGCACGCCCGCTGTGTCGAACAGGTCTTTGAGCGCGATCGGCACGCCTGTGAGCGCGCCGTCCCGCGACCCGCGATCGACCGCCCGCGCCGCGGCGATCGCCTCGTCTGCGGTGACCGTGATGAATGAGCCGATGCGTGTATCGAGCCGCGCGATCCGCTCGAGCGTCGCGCGCGCGACCTCCTCGGCCGATGCCTCGTGCGCGCGCACGCGCCGCGCGATCTCTTCGATGGAGAGCCAGGGGTCGACCGACATGTCGGAGGCGATCCTAGGCCGATATACGATCGCGCCTCCAACGGAGGGGAAGCAACGTATGAACAGGTCCGCGCGCTTCGAACGGTCGGCCGGCGCCGCGGCGGTCGTCGCCGGCGTCAGCGGTCTGCTTTACTCGATCGCGTTCGTCGTCGTCGCACCTTCGGCGCCCGATGCTGGCCGCTTGTGGTCGGCGCTGTTCCTCACCATCGGCGGGATCGTCGGCGTTCAGGTGTTCTCCGCGCTCTACCTGCGCGTCCGCGACGTCGACACGGGATTCGCGCTCACGGCGTACGTGTTCGGCTTCACGAGCGCGCTCGGCTCGGCGATCCACGGGGCGTACGACCTCGCGAACGCGCTCCATCCGCCGGCGTCAGCCGCGTCGGACCTGCCGAGCGCGATCGACCCGCGTGGGCTGCTCACGTTCGGGATCGCCGGGCTCTCGCTCCTCGTGTTCGCGCGGCTCATGTCGCGTGGCGGCGCGTTCTCCGGGGGCCTCGTCGCGCTCGGCCATCTCTCCGGGGTGCTGCTCGTGCTCATCTACCTCGGACGCCTGATCGTCCTCGATGCGTCGAGCGCGCTCATCCTCGGACCGGCGGCGCTCGAGGGGTTCATCGTGAACCCGGTCTGGTACGTGTGGCTCGGCGTTGTGTTGTGGAGAGGGATGTGACGGACGGCGGTCCCGGCCGGGGTCTGAGCCGCCTTATCGAACATTCAACGGGATCGTAGTCGAGGGCATCGAGGACTTCGCTGATGTCGCGGACGGCGTGGCGTGACCGCCGCCGTGAGACCCCTCGGAGCGCTGCCGCGGCCCGCGTGGCCGCGTGTGAGGCCACGTGTTGTGAGGGCCAGCGACCTGGGTCGACGCCGGACCCGCGGGGCCGCGCCGCGGCCGCCGTTTGCCGCCGTGTCGCCGCGTGGGACCCGGAGGCGGCCGGCGTGAGGCGGTCTCCGCGCTCCTGCCCGCGGCCGTTCACGGCCCGCGAGTGCGCGACGCTCGAGCGGATGGCGCGAGGCATGACGCAGAAGATGATCGCATTCGAGTTCGGGATCTCTACCAACACGGTGGGCAACATCGCGGCGAACGCGTACAGAAAGCTCGGAGTCCACAGCGCCCCAGCCGCGGTGCACGCACATCGCGAGGCGCACTTCCTTTGCGGGTCCAGAGTCGACTTCGGGCCGATCCGCGAGCGCCTCATGGCGAACCGCTCGGCATGATCGCCTTCTGGGGCGGGATGATGGTCCGAGCCAAGAGGGAGGTTGCCACATGGCCGACGACCTGACCGTCACGCGCGAGGGCGACATGCTCGCGATCCGCATCCCGATCACGACTCCCACACCGAGCTCGAGCGGGAAGACGCTTGTCGTGGCGTCGACGCGCGGCAACCAGAAGACCGGCGTGCAGATCGACGGGAAGGACGTCTACCTCGGCGTGAACGCCTACGTGTACGCGGAGCCGAAGGCCAGGTAACGCCGAGTCAGATCTGAGGACTCCTCGCTACTTGGTCTCGAGTGTGGGCGCTGATCCTGGGTCGGCCGTCTTCGCTTCGGCGCCGCAGCACCCGCACCCGCATGCGCAGCCGGCTTCGCAGCTCACGCGTGCCATCGGAAGAGCCTCGGTCCGCTGCTCCGTGATCTGGGTGGCCACTCGGATCACCTCCATGTATCGCAGTCTGCCGCCGCACCTCGGTGGCAAGTCAAGCCCATTGCCTGCCACTTCGCTGGCAGCCGTACCCTTGACCCGTGCGGATCGCTGAACTGGCGGATCGGTCGGGGGTCCTGCCGCGGACCGTCCGCTTCTACGCCGACCAGGGGCTCCTGCCTACGGACAAGCGGTCGAGCGCCGGCTACCGCGACTTCGGCGACGCCGCGCTCCGACGGCTGCGTTTCATCCGCCGAGCCCAGGCCCTCGGCATGTCGCTCGACGAGGTCGGCCGGTTGCTTCGCGCGATCGAGCGTCAGAGCTGTGGGCAGGCCTCACGCATGGTGACGGGCCGCCTGACCGAGCAGCTGGGTGCGGTCGAGCGACGCATCGCCGACCTCCAGGCGGTAGCGCACGAGCTCCGGAGCGTGCTGTCGGCGCAGAAGGGCGGGTGCACCGACGAGCTCTGCCTGTGCAACGCTGGCCCGAACGAGGCTCGAGCCTCCTCCGCTACCGCTGACCGCCCGGCCAGGTGAGGAGCGGCATGTTGACGACCGCACCGGGCCGCTCGATGGTGACCTCTCCGGCGGCCCCGGCCGCCCTCACCTCGTCCACGGAGCGAAGGAGCCGCGCCCTTGATGCGTCCCGCCACGTCACGAGCTGGACCGACCGGAGGGGCGAGTAGCCGGAACGGTCCGGCCCTGCATCGAAGACGTCCGGCTGGAAGCCGAACGGACCCTCGCCCGTGATCCCGTTCTTGAAGACGAAGACGTTCGAGAGCGCCGCCGGCGGGATCTGCGCGAGCGAGGGCACGACGATGACCGGCGAGCCCATCATCGAGGTCAGCATCTGCGCGACCAGCGGGTCGCTCGCCTCGGTGTGGATGAAGCGGATCTCCTGCCCGTCGAGGTAGCCCTTGACCGCGGGCACCGTGCCCGCCGGATGCGGTCCCATACTGCCGCTCATCGCGGATCCGCCGCCGACCATCGCGCCGCCCGCACCC
>CAZSRI010000025.1:0-25929 GCA_964609145.1 uncultured Chloroflexota bacterium | reverse complement strand
CCTCGTCGGCGGCCTGCGCGTCCGCGAGCCCGCGGCCGACCTCGCGCTCGCGGTCGCGATCGCCTCGGCGCTGCGCGACCGCCCCGCGGATCCGCGCGCCGTGTTCGTCGGCGAGCTCGGCCTCGCCGGCGAGGTGCGCCGCGTCCAGCGCCTCGGCGCGCGGCTGCGCGAGGCGGCGCGGCTCGGGTTCGAGCGCGCGATCGTGCCGGCGGCGAGCGCGCGCGACGCCGACGGCGCCGGCATCGAGGTCGTCGGCGTGCGCGACCTCCGCGACGCCATCGGACGCTCGGGGATCGTCGAGCGGACCTAGCCGCCGGAGTACGCTCGCTGCGATGTTCCTGTCGTTCATTCGTCTCGCGGGCGCGCTCGCGGGGTTCTTCTTCGGCTTCTACCTCGGCGCCGCGCTCCTCGAGATCACCGAGGTCACGCCGCCGAGCAACAAGGTCATCGTCGTCGTGCTCCTCGCGGTCGCGTGCTCGATCCTCGGATGGCTCGGCGCGCCGTACGCGACCGTGCAACCGGCGCGCGCGGTCTCGCGGCGGCTGCGCGAGTCGCGCTTCGGCGACCTCGTGGGCGGATCCATCGGCGCCGCGGTGGGCCTCGTCCTCGCCGCTCTCGCGACGCTGCCGCTCTCGCAGCTCCCCGGCGACCTCGGGAAGTTCGCGCCGCTCCTGGCGGCGGTCGTGCTCGGTCTCACCGGCGCGGCCGCGGGGATCGTGAAGCGCGTCGAGCTCGCCGCCGCGCTGCGCGATCTGCGCGCCGGCCCCCGGCGCGAGACCGCAACGCAGCGCGTGCTCCTCGACACGAGCGTGATCATCGACGGCCGCGTGGCGGACGTCGCGAAGGCCGGCTTCATCACGGGCACGCTCCTGCTCCCGCGGTTCATCCTCGCGGAGCTGCAGCTCTTCGCCGATTCGGGCGACGCGTCGCGCCGCGACCGCGGCCGCCGTGGACTCGAGCTGCTGCAGCGCATGCAGCGCGAGGCGACCGTGCGCGTCGACGTCCTCGACGATGACCCGCCGGAGCCGGGAGCCGACGCGAAGCTCGTCGCGCTCGCGCGCCGGCTCGGCTGCGCGATCATGACGAACGACTACGGCCTGAACCGCGTCGCGGAGCTGCAGGGCGTGACCGTCCTGAACATGAACGACCTCGCGAAGGCGGTGCGCCCCGTCGTGCTGCCCGGCGAGAGCATCTCGCTGCGCGTCATCCAGGAGGGCAAGGAGACGGGGCAGGGCGTCGGATACCTCGAGGACGGCACGATGATCGTCGTGGAGGGCGGCGCGCGGCACGTCGGAGCGGACGTCACCGTCACGGTCATGCGCGTCCTGCAGACCGTGGGCGGGCGCATGATCTTCGCGCAGCCGAAGGCCGACGCCGACGCCGCGCGGCGCGTCCGCGCGATCGGCCGCTGAGGCGTGTTCGGTGGCCGTCGGCTCGCTCGACGTGTCTGATCGAGCGGCCGCGGCGATCCTCGCGGCCGGCACGTCGACGCGGCTCGGCGAGGACAAGACGCTCGCCGACCTCGGCGGCGCGCCCGTGGTGTGCTGGTCGCTCGCCGCGGCCGAGGCCGCGGGCGTCTTCGACGAGATCGTCGTGGTGGCGGCGGCCGAGCGCGCGGACGCCGTCGAGCGGGCGCTCCGCGCGCGCGGCAGCGACGCGCGCGTCGTCGCCGGCGGGGCGACGCGCACGGACTCCTCCTGGGCCGCGCTCGCCGCGACGAGCGCCGCGGTCCTCGCCATCCACGACGCGGCGCGGCCCTTCGTCACGCCGAGCCTCCTCGCGCGCTGCGTGGAGGCGGCGCGGCGCGAGGGCAGCGGCGTCGCGGCGCTTCCCCTCGTCGACACGGTGCGCCGCGCCGACGAGGCGGGGATGAGCGTCGAGGAGCTCGAGCGCGAGGGGCTGTGGCAGGTGCAGACGCCGCAGGCGTGCCGCCGCGACATCCTCGAGCGCGCGCGCGCGGCGTCGGCAGGGCGGTCGTTCAGCGACGATGCCGCCGCCGTCGTCGCGTCCGGCGCGCGCACGCGCATGGTCGCGGGCGAGCGGCGCAACGTGAAGATCACCACGGGCGAGGATCTCGTCTACGCGCGCGAGCTCGTCGCGAAGCGGATCGTGGCCATCCCGGCGGTGTCGGCCGATCGCCCAACGCTCGCAGCGGCGGATATGGGTCCTGGCTTGGAGCGGCGCCTCACGCGCTCGCCCTTGCGAAGCGGCCTGGGCTACGATATCCACCGGCTCGGGCCGGATCGCCGCCTCGTTCTCGGCGGTGTCGTCATCGAGCACCCGACGGGCCTGGTGGGCCACTCCGACGGCGACGTCCTCCTGCACGCGGTGATGGACGCGCTCCTCGGCGCGGCGGCCCTGGGGGATCTCGGGACGCATTTCCCGGGCGGGGATCCGGCGTACGCGGGGGCCGACAGCCTGGGGCTGCTGCGCCGCGTCGCCGGGATGCTGTCCGGCCGGGGCCTCGTCGTCGCGTCGGTCGACGCGACCGTCATCGCCGAGGCGCCGCGCATCGCGCCGCACACGGCAGCGATGCGCCAGGCGATCGCGAAGGCGGTCGGCGCGGACGCGGGACGCGTGAGCGTCAAGGCGACGACGAACGACGGCCTCGGCGTCCTCGGGGCGGGCGAGGCCATCGCGGCCCTCGCGACGGCGCTCCTCGAAGAGCGATAGGGAGGCGACCATCTCCGCGACCACTCCGCAGCTCCGTCTCTACGACAGCGCGCGCCGCGCCGTCGTGCCGTTCGAGCCGCTCCGCGGCGGCCACGTCGGCATGTACAACTGCGGCCCGACCGTCTACGACTGGCAGCACATCGGCAACCTCTACGCCTACGTCGTGGCGGACGTGTGGCGGCGGAGCCTCGAGCTGCTCGGCTACGAGGTCCGCCAGGTGATGAACATCACCGACGTGGGCCACATCGTCGGCGACGTCGACGAGGGCGAGGACAAGATGGCCGTGGGGGCGAAGCGCGAGGGGAAGGATCCCGCCGCGATCGCGAAGATGTACACGGACCAGTTCTTCGTCGACCGCCGCAAGCTGAACATCAAGGAACCGCACGTCATCTCGAACGCGACGGCGCACATCCCGCAGATGATCCGACTCGTCGAGCGCCTCATCGAGACCGGGCACGCGTACCTCGCTCCCGACGGCGTCTACTACGACGTCACGACGTTCCCGGGGTACGGCACGCGCCTGAACGCGGAGCTCCCCGAGGAGCGGATGGCGGGGGCGCGCATCGAGGTGAACCCGAACAAGCGCCACCCGTACGACTTCGCGCTGTGGCGCGCGGCGAAGCCCGGTGACCTGCAGCAGTGGGACTCGCCGTGGGGGCGCGGGAACCCGGGCTGGCACATCGAGTGCTCGGCCATGTCGATGGAGTACCTCGGCGAGACCTTCGACATCCACTCGGGCGGCGAGGACCACCTCTTTCCCCACCACGAGTGCGAGATCGCCCAGTCCGAAGGCGCGACGGGCAAGCCGTTCGTCCGCTACTGGCTGCACAACCGCTTCCTGAGGGTGGACAGCACGAAGATGGCGAAGTCCGCGGGCGGCTTCTTGCGGCTCTCCGACGTCGAGTCGTGGGGGCTCGACCCGCTCGCCTTCCGCCTCCTCGCCCTCGGGACGACGTACCGCAAGGGCCTCGACTTCACGCGCGAGGGACTCGTCGCGGCGCAGGCGCGCCTCGAGCGATGGCGCGCCGCGGTGGCGGACGCACGGCAGAGCGCGGGTCCGCGCGCCGTCGCGTCCGACGACGAGCTGCGCGGCGCGTTCCTCGAGGCCATCGCCGACGACTTCAACACGCCGAAGGTGCTCGCCGTGGCGGAGGACGCGACTCGCCTGCTCGGCTCGCCCGACGCGGCCGATCGCGCGCGCGGCCTCGGGCTGCTCTTCGAGATGGACCGCGTCCTCGGCCTCGGGCTCGAGGCGTACGCCTCGCGCGCGGCCGAGGTCGACGCGACGACACGCGCGCTGATCGACGATCGCGCGAAGGCGCGAGCGGCGGGCGATTTCGCGCGGTCCGACGCGCTGCGCGACGAGCTGCGCCGCCGCGGGTATCTCGTGAGGGACACGAAGGAGGGGCAGCGCTGGGAGCGCGTCCCGCCGGAAGAGGGATCGTGATGGAAGAGAACGAGCGCGGACCGGCCGACGGCGCGCCGCAGCCGCAGCCCTGGCGCGATCAGCAGGACGGACGACGGCGCCGCGGGCGGCGCGGCCGCGGCGGGCGCGGCCCGTACGGCGGCCCGCCGTACGCCGGCCCGCCCCGCGAGGACGACGAGGGGTCGTCACAGATGCGGGAGGTCGGCGCGTACGAGCGGCGCCAGCGGCAGACCCAGCAGCGCGGCGGGTGGCGGGGTGGTGGGTCGTTCGGCGCGCCGCAGCGGTCCGGCGGCCAAGCGTTCCGCGGCCCGCGCCCGGGCGGCGGCATGCGCGGCGGCCCGCGGCAGCAGCGCTACCAGGAGATGGTCCGCCGCGCGACGGCGGGGCCGCGCGCGGTCCCGCCCGAGGAGGGCGGCGAGCCGATCGCGGGCCCGCACGCGGTCCTCGAAGCGCTCCGCGCGGGACGGGCGATCCGTCGCCTCTACGTCGCGAGCGAGCGCGGCCAGCGGACCGGTGTTGTCGCGGACGTCATCCGCGAGGCGCAGGAGCGCAGGCTCCAGATCCGCTTCATCGACCGCATCGACGTCGACCGGCTCTCGCCCGGCGTCGAGCACCAGGGCATCGTCGCGATCGCGGAGGGCCGCGCGGGCGTCGACCTCGACGAACTCCTCCTCCACCTCGACACGCTCACCGAGCCGCCGCTCCTCCTCGTCATCGACTCGCTGCAGGATCCACAGAACTTCGGCGTCCTCCTCCGGTCGGCGGAGGGCGCGGGCGCCGACGGCGTCGTCATCCCGCGGCACCGGCAGGTCGGTCTCACGCCCGCGGTGGCGCGCACGAGCGCCGGCGCGAGCGAGCACCTTCTCATCGCCGAGGTCGCGAACCTCCGGCAGGCGATCGACGCGCTGAAGCAGAAGGGCGTGTGGGTCGTCGGCGCGGATGGCACGGGCGACGTCGACTGGGACGCGGTCGACTACCGCGGCGCGACGGCCATCGTCGTCGGGAACGAGGGCGAGGGCATCCGCCGCCTCGTGCTCGAGGCGTGCGACCAGGTCGTGCGCATCCCGATGCAGGGCAGGGTCGCGTCGCTCAACGCCGCCGCCGCCGGCACGGCCATCCTCTTCGAGGCGCTGCGCCAGCGCATCCGCGACGCCGCGCCGCCGGTCGTCGAGCCGCGTCCGAAGCTCGAGGCCGAGCCGGAGACGGAGGCTGAGCTCCTCGCGGACGAGATCTCCGAGGACGAGGGGGCCGAGGCGACGGTCGAGCCCGCGCTGCGGGAGGAGATGGTCGACGAGGGTGGGCCACCCGACGAGGTCGCGTCAGCGGCCGAGCACGCCGAGGAGCCCACCGCGGAGGCGCGGCCGGTCCGCCCGGCGCGCAAGCGGACGTCGAAGACGACGGCGGCGAAGACGGCGAAGCGGACACCGCGGAAGAAGGCGTCCTGAGCGCGCCCCCTCCTTAGCATCGAGGGCAGCGCCGCCGTCCTAGCTCAATGGCAGAGCAGTGGTTTTGTAAACCGCTGATCAGGGTTCGATTCCCTGGGACGGCTCCGATCAGGCGACGGGCGCCGATGAGCGCGCCGCGATCCAGACGTCGAACTCCGCGGCCGTGAGCGGCTGCGAGATGAGGTAGCCCTGTGCGACGTCGCAGCCGAGCTCGCGGAGGCGGTCCCAGACCTCGCGCGTCTCGACGCCCTCGGCGACGACGGTGAGCCCGAGGGCGTGAGCGAGGTCGATCGTCGAGCGCACGATCGCGGCGCTCGAGGCGTTCGTCAGGAGGTCGGCCACGAACGAGCGGTCGATCTTCACCTCCTGGACCGGGAGCTGCCGGACGTGCTGCAGCGAGGAGTACGCCGTGCCGTAGTCGTCGATGGAGAGGTGCACGCCGTGCTCGTGCAGGCTCGCGAGGCGCCCCGCGACGTCGACGAGGCCGTCCGTGGTCGCCGACTCCGTGATCTCGAGCGTGAGGAGGTCGCGCGGGAACGAATGCGCGGCGATGATCGCGTCGACGTGCTCGCCGAGCGTCCCGTCGCGGAGGCTCCGCATCGACACGTTCACGGCGAGACCGAGAGCGAGGCCGCGCGCGCGCCAGCGCGCGCACTCGTCGGCGGCGAGGTCGAGCACCCGTGAGGTGAGCTCGTCGATGAGCCCGTTCTGCTCGGCGGCGGGCACGAAGCGCTCGGGCGGGATCGGACCGAGCGTCGGGTGCCGCCAGCGCGCGAGGGCCTCGACGCCGACGACGCGCCCGCTCGCGAGGTCGACCTTGGGCTGGAACACGACCTCGAGCGCGTGCTGCTCGAGCGCCGCCCTCAGGTCGCTCGCGAGCGCGAGGTCCTCCCTCGCGTTCTCATCGAGCTCCGGGCGGTAGCGGAGCCACCCTGCGCCCTGGCCTTTCGCCGCGTGCATGGCCATCTCGGCCCGATGCACGAGCGCCTCGGCGTCGGCGCCGTCCGCCGGGGTGACGGCCGCGCCGAGGCTCGCGGTGATGCGGAGCTCGGCGCCCAGCGCGAACGGCTCACGCAGCGCGGCGAGGACCCGCGCGGCGACCTCGTCGATGTCGGCGTGGTCGAGCGGCGCGCTCGCGACGATGGCGAACTCGTCGGCCTCGAGCCGCGCGACCGTGTCGGCGTCGCGCGTGATCTCGCGGAGGCGCTGCGCGACCTGACCGAGGAGGCGATCGCCGACGTCGTGCCCGTGGGCGTCGTTCACGAGCTTGAGCCGGTCGATGTCGAGGACGACGAGCGCCGCCTCGGTCCGATCGCGGCGCGCGCGCCGGATCGCCTGCTGCAGCCGGTCGAGAAGAAGCCGGCGGTTCGGGAGACCGGTGAGCGGATCGTAGAGGGCCTGGTGCTGGATCTCGGCCTCGGTCGCCTTGCGGTCCATCGCCCGCGCGATGACGCCCGCGAGCGACGAGAGGAAGAACACTTCGTCGGCGCTGAAGCGACGCGACCCACGCGAGAACGCCGACAGGACCCCGAGCACGCGACCGACGCCGCGCACCGCGACCGCGACGCCGTAGCCGCGCGCGCCGCCGTCCTCGTGAGCGACCGTGTTCCAGGTCCCGCCGGCCGCCCGCTGGAGGACGCTCGTCCGCTGCGAGAAGAGCACGTGCCGACAGAGCGCGACGCACTCCTCCCCGTGGCCGTCCGAGCCCGCGCGCGCGAGGGCGCGGATCTCTCCGAGGCCGCCGACCGGCTCGTCGAGCTCCACGACGTCGACGCCGAGCAGGCGCTGCGCGACCTCGCACGCCGCGGCCGCGAGGGCGGGGATCGGCTCGCCGCCGAGGGCGCGCTGTCCCATCGTCGCGAGCGCCGCCTGCTGCCGCGCCCGCGCCGCGATGGCGGTCCGCGCGGCCATCGAGGCGCTCACGTCGGTGGCGTAGAGGAGGAGCCCCTCCGTGCCGCCGGCGGTGTCGCGCGCGGGTTCGATCCGCAAGTCGACGAACGTCACGGCCCCGGTCGCGAGCAGCCTGACGGGTACGTCACGCCGCTCGAATGGCTCGCCGCTCGTGTACGCGCGGTCGAGCGCCGGGCGGATCGACGGATCATCGGCGCGCGCGAGCTCGCTGACGGGACGGCCGAGCGACGCGTCGGAGAACACCCGCCGCGCCTCGTCGTTCAAGTAGGCGATCCGGTGCTCGGGCCCGCTCGTCACGACGATGAACACCGGGGCGCTCGCGAGGACCCGGCGCATGGCCGTTCCCTGCACGTCCTCCGCGGCGCGCCGCCCGAGCTCGTGCCCGAGATCGCGGATGCGGTCGGCCCCAGCGGCGACGACGAGCACGGCCACATAGCCGGGGATCTCGACGCCGTGCTGAGTGCGCTCGACCCCCGCGAGCGCCAGCAGCGCCAGGTTGACCGGGATGACGAGCAGGCCGATGCCGAGGCCCGCGCGCATGCCGAAGAGCCAGCCGCCGAGGAGGACCGGGAGCGCCGTGAGCGGCGAGATGGCCGTGCCGAGGTGGTCCACGAAGAGCGCGAAGAGGACGAGGTAGACGACCGCCGACGCGGCCCACAGCAGCACGCGGATCCGGATGCTCGCGCGCATATCGACGCAGACTGCGGGACGCCCGCGGCGTCCTCATGACCATGAATGCCCAGAAGGACTGGATCGAACGGCATTCCCCTGGGGGCCGTGCGCCCCGGGCCGTGAGGCCCGACGGCGCTATACGGGGGATAGCTCGGCTCTACGAGCCGGGCGTCCACCCCGCCGGCAGGAGGAACGTGCCCTCCTGCGTCGTGTAGTAGACCTGCCAGCCCCAGTAGCCGCGGTACGCGTCGGGGTCCGCGGACAAGACCTGCGCGTACGCCTTCACCGCGCCGACGTATCCGAGCGAGTGGTTGTACGCGTAGAGGGCGCGGTCCATGTCGCCCGGCGCGCCATTGGCGCGCAGGTAATTCGCGGCTCCCATGATCGCGTCGTGGTCGTCGTTCACGTCGCCCGTGCCGTACGCGGCCCACGTCGCCGGCATGAACTGCATGGGTCCCTGCGCGCCGGCCGTGGACAGGCCGTGGATCCGTCCCATGCGGCTCTCCACGAGATGGACGGCCGCGAGGTAATACCAGGGCACGCCGTACTTCGCCTCGGCTTCGCGGTAGTAGCCCATGAGCGTCTCGATCGACCGCGGCGCGCGGATCTGCCAGTTCGGGAGCGATCGCGGCACCGGGCCACGCATCGTCCGTAGCTGACGGCTCGCCTCGAGGCTTCCCGCGACCGCTGCGCGCTGCTTCTCGGGGAGCGCGGCGAGCGCCTGGGCCTGCCAGTCGGTGAAGTCGGCGAGGGTGCTGACGACGAGCTGCTCGAGGTGGCCATACCACTCGAGGAGACCGCCGGCGATCGACGGGTCGCGGATCGACGATTCGGCGAGGACGAGCTGCTTCGTGAGGCCGGCCGCGTCGAACGCCGCGACGGGGGTCCCCTTTCCGTCGGGCGGCGCCGTGAATGTCGGACTCTGCGCGGAGACCGCGGGTGACGCGCTGGCCGGCGTCGTCGCCGTCGCCGTCACCGACGCGGCGGGCGCGGGGCCCGGTGACGCGGTCGGTGACGCCGTCGGCGAGGCCGCTGGCGAGGGCGTCGGCGAGGGCGTGGCGACGGCGAGCGTCGGCGTCGCGCTCGGCGGCATGGGCGTCGCGGACGGCGTCGCGGGCGCCGCCGAGCAAGCGGAGGCCAGCACGCTCGCGACAGCGAGCGCGAGCGCGATCGGACGCGAGGGACGATCGGGCACGCTCCTCCTAACGATGCCCGCGCCTCCGCGTCACAGCGGGGGAGCGAGCGGTCTCTAGTTGCATGGTCGCGCAACTGTCGTCCACCATCACCATGTCGTGGCGGGACTAGCAGAGGGGCCGGTGCTCGTCGTGGAGGACGACGCGAGCATCCGGGAACTGGTACGCGAGGCCCTCACGCAAGAGGGTCTGACCGTGGTCGTGGCGCGGGACGGGGGCGAGGCCGTTCGGATCGCCGCGGAGCGCCGTCCCGCCGCGGTGGTCCTCGACATCGAGCTTCCCGTGCTGGACGGCCACGAGGTCGCCGCCGCGATCCGCGAGCGCCACGGCGACAGCGTCCCCTTCGTCGTCATGACCGCGAGCCGGACGATCGGATCTACGAGCGCGATCCGTGCGCGCGCATACGTGACGAAGCCGTTCGACCTGAACGAGATCGTGCGTGCGGTGCGGCCGCTCCTCGAGCCGCCGCCCGCCTCGAGCGAGGAGGCGGCGCCGGCACCTGCGAGCTGAGCATCGCTGACGAGCAACGCGACGCCGGCCCAGAAACGCGAGTCAGCGCGACGTGAACACCTGGACCCAGCCGTCCCACAGCTCGTTCCTGACGTTCCGTTCCTCATAGCGCTGGGACGTGGATCGTCCGATGACCTTGCGCCAGAACGCGCGCGCCGCGCGGTTCTCGCGCATCTCGGCGACGTGCCAGGTCCCCTTGTGATGGGCGAAGACCTCGCGCGCGGCACGTTCACCGATCCCGCGCCGGCGGTACGGCGCGATGACGAAGAACTCCGCGATAGCCCAGTCCGCGCCCGCGATCGGCGACCACTTGTTCACCAGCGCGAAGCCGACCCACTTCCCATCCGCTCGGATCAGATACGGATGGCGGCCACGCTCACTCCAATACGCGTCCAGGTAGGGGTAGCCGAATGTGCCGTGCGCGTCAGGCGTTCGACCGTCGACGCGACTGAGGTCGTGCTGGTACAGCTCCATGAGCCTCGCGATGAGTGGCCTCTGTGATCTGCTCGCCCGCCGGATGCTTGGCATCTAGTGGATGTTCGCGTGCTCGGACCTTGAGCGCTGCGCGTCCTCGGAGTCAGCACCCCGGCACTCTTCTGCCTGGCTATGAGGGAGAGTCTTGAGGCTTGCTGTTCAGGGCCGGCCCGGGCCGCGGTCGGGCGACGGAATGGCGCGGAGCCGGCGTTGAGCTCGATGAGCTTCTGTTTGGCCCGCTCCCAGTCTCTGGCCGATCCCGCCGCTGGCCGCCCAGCGAGGCGGACTCATGGTCAGTCGAGGATCGTGCGGGCCAGGCTGGTGTCGGCGACGGTTGATCCAGATCGCCAGCATCCCGGCGTCTTTCGCGCCGGCCACATCCGTCCGGAGCGAGTCACCTACATAGGCCGCCTGCTCGATCGCGACGCCTGCACGTCGCGCCGCCTCGGCGAAGATCTCGATCGCCGGCTTCCCAGCGCCGACCTCGCTTGAGATCACGACAAGCGGGAAGTACGACTCGAGGCTACCAGCGATGAAGAGCAGACGCGTGCCAGACTTTGGAAGATCTTCATGTCCTCGCCCACGTCCGCACCGTCCTTGCCATTCGCAGCGATAGCCGGCGCGAAGCTTCGGTACGAGCGCTCCGGGAAGGGGAGCGCGGTCGTGCTGCTGCACCCCGGAGCCGGGGACCTGACCGCGTGGGACCATGTTGCCCCGGAGCTCGCAGCGGACCACGAGGTGATCCGCTACGACGCGAGGGGCTTCGGCGCCTCGGACCTTCCGAGCGGCCCGTTCGCGCACCACGAGGACCTACGCGCGCTCCTCGACGAGCTCGGGATCGACCAGGTCAGCCTGGTCGGACTGTCGCTCGGCGGCCGGACCGCGCTCGACTTCGCGCTCGCGTTCCCTGACCGCGCCCGGTCGCTCGTGCTGGCGAACTCGGGCATCTCGGGCTATCCGCCCGGAGACTTCGGCCGCTACGAAGTGGCTTTCGAGGCGGCAAAGGAACGAGGCGACCTCGACGAAGTGGCCGAGGTCCTGACGCAGGTCTGGGGAGACGGGCCGCGGCGAGCACCGCCCGACATGGATCCGGCGG
Source organism: uncultured Chloroflexota bacterium (assembly GCA_964609145.1). Taxonomy (GTDB): domain Bacteria; phylum Chloroflexota; class Limnocylindria; order P2-11E; family P2-11E; genus JACPOT01. The sequence goes on along the minus strand of CAZSRI010000025.1, from coordinate 14,529 downwards.
TGCGCGCTCGGATCAGGGGCTGGTTCCGTCATCACCACGAGCGGACCCGGTCGGTGCGGTGGGAGCAGCGGCTGCTCGATCCGCCGGCGGCGCAGCGTCTCGCTGAGATCCAGGTCCCCGTGCTGGTCGTGCTGTCGGAGCTCGACCACGGCATCATCCGCGAGCAGGCGGAGTGCCTCCAGCGCGGCATCGCCGGTAGCGAGCTGGTCGTCGTGGCGAATGCGGCGCACTTCGTCAACCTGGAGCGGCCGCGCGAGTTCTCAGCGCTCGTCACAGCGTTCCTCCGCGAGCGCTAGACAGGCGGGTATGGCGTTTCGCTGACCTATTCATCCAGGCCGCGGACCGCGTGCGCGGTCCGCGAAGGAGCGTGGGTCGCTAGGGCCGCGTCGACCTGAAGAAGGTGTGGCCACCCGGTCCTTCGGGGACGAAGGCTTCGCTCTCGATGCGCAGCCCCGCTTCGATCAGCCACCGCCGGTACATAGCCGCGTCGGCGTGGCTCCACCACATCTCCGCGCCACTGACCCCGAGCCAGTCCTTCTCGCGGCCGGTCCAGGCACCGTGGCCCACCGTCGTCATGAAGACGCCGCTATGCCGGAGCCACCGCGCGATGCGCCTCAGCAGGACCGGCTGCTCATCGAGCGGAAGGTGGATGAGGGAGTAGAACGCCGTGATCGCTCCGAAAGTCTCGTCCGGGAACGACAGCGTCGCCATGTCCGCGCACACGAAGGTCGCGGAGGGTACGAGTTCGCGTGCGCGCGTGATCTGCGCCGGAGACAGGTCCACGCCGGTCACGTCGAACGATCGCGCGAGCCGCCGCGCGACGGGAACGCCACAGCCGCAACCGAGGTCAAGGACACGCGCGCCGGATGGGACCAGGTCCTCGAGTCGGTCGAGCCACGGCCCGTACTGCGGGTCCGACGCATCGTCGGACCGGTAGGCGCGCGAGACGAGGTCATAGCCTCTGCGCACGATGGCTTTCGGATCTTCCACAAGGCGCCACCCGGCGGACGCCATCTCGTTGACCGTCCTGGCCAGCGCGGCCGGGTCGCTCCGGCCCGTCACGGATCGGTCGTCCTTCACGAGGTACTCGTACACCGTCTCCTCCCGGTAGCGCCCTGCTGACAACGCACAGCGCTTTCACAGTCTGACGACTCGCCGACTCGCAACCGGCTCAGCGGGCCCCCGCCTGCGTCCGAAGCTCTGAGCTAACAAACGCGGCCCGGCTCGGACGCTCACGGTGCCAAGCCGTGAACTGACGCCCGACGCCCTGCCTGTGGTGAACGCGAGCGGCTTGCGCGTCGGCAACGAGGAAGGCGGTGCAGTCAGCCGCGCAAAGATCAGCGGAGCATCCACGTCGATCAGCTGACCTGGTACGATCGAAAAGCCCCGCGAACATTGGGCAGGTCGAGCAGGTGGTGAGCTCCGCTGACTGTAGATCAGCCGCCCTTCGGCTGTGGGGGTTCGATTCCCTCCCTGCCCACTGAGGTCGTCGCGGACGCGGCGGATGATGCGCGAGCGATCCCACGGGTCATCCGGCCCTGCGCCTTGGGCCGAACGGCCCTCGGACCGCTCCATGACGACCGCATAGGGTCGGACCGCGATGCAAGCTCACCGCTGGGCCGCCCGTTGCCGCGTCTGTTCCATGGGTATGCCCCCGCGGGAAGGAGGGTGAGCCTGCACTAGGACGATCGGCGTAGGGCTCACAGCGCCTCTCGACCCGCTGGGCACGACCCGAGCGGGTCTTTTCGTCGGCCCCCTCGGCGTGCTCGTCAGCTCGATCCGGAGAGCGAAAGCCGAGGAGGACATCCGATGAGCGCGACCAACGGCCACGCATATCGCTTCGAGACCCTGCAGGTCCACGCCGGCCAAGAGCCGGCACCCATCACCAACGCCCGCGCCGTACCTGTCTACCAGACGACCTCGTACACCTTCAACGACACCGAGCACGGGGCGCGGCTCTTCGCGCTCCAGGAGTTCGGGAACATCTACAGCCGGATCATGAACCCGACCACCGACGTCTTCGAGAAGCGCGTCGCCGCGCTCGAGGGCGGGGTCGGAGCGCTCGCCATCTCGAGCGGCCAGGCCGCGCAGTTCATCGCCCTCACGACCATCGCCCAAGCTGGGGACAACATCGTGTCGTCGAGCTTCCTCTACGGCGGGACGCACACCCAGTTCAAGCTGAGCTTCCCGCGCCTGGGGATCCGCGTGAAGTTCGTGGGGAGCGACGATCCGGCCGACTTCGCGCGCGCGATCGACGAGCGGACCAAGGCCCTCTACGTCGAGACCATCGGCAACCCCAGCTTCAACGTCCCGGACCTCGAGGGCCTCGCGGCCGTCGCTCACGGACACGGCATCCCGCTCGTGGTCGACAACACGTTCGGAGCCGCGGGATACCTCTGCCGCCCCATCGAGTTCGGCGCCGACGTCGTCGTCCACTCCGCGACGAAGTGGATCGGCGGGCACGGCACGTCGATCGGCGGCGTCATCGTCGATAGCGGCCGCTTCGACTGGGGGAACGGCCGGTTCCCGCTCTTCAGCGAGCCCTCGGAGGGCTACCACGGTCTCGACTTCTGGGAGACGTTCGGGCCGAGCAGCCCGTTCGGGAACATCGCCTTCATCGTCCGCGCGCGCGTGGAGGGTCTGCGACCGCTCGGCCCCTGCCTCAGCCCCTTCAACTCGTTCCTCTTCCTCCAGGGCCTCGAGACGCTCTCGCTGCGGGTCCAGCGCGAGGTCGACAACGCCCTCGCCCTCGCGCGCTGGCTCGAGCGCCACCCGTCGGTGTCCTGGGTCAGCTACCCCGGGCTCGCGAGCCATCCGCACCATGCCGCCGCGCGGAAGTACCTGCGCCACGGCTTCGGAGCCGTGCTCGCGTTCGGGATCGAGGGTGGGCTCGAGGCGGGCAAGGCCTTCATCAACGGCGTGGAGCTCGCGAGCCACCTCGCGAACGTCGGCGATGCCAAGACCCTGGTGATCCATCCCGCGTCGACGACGCACTCGCAGCTCTCGCCCGACGACCAGCGGAGCGCCGGCGTCAGGCCCGACCTGGTCCGTGTCTCGCTCGGGCTCGAGCACATCGAGGACATCACCGACGACTTCGCGCAGGCCTTCGAGAAGGCGAGGCTGCGGGTCCCCGCATGACGCCGGAGGTGCTCGTGGGCGGCGGCCCCGCGGCCCCCCACGGGTAGTTCGCCTTGCATGGATAGTTCGCATCATGTAAAGTAACCGCGTGCCGCAGGGGGCCGCTCACAGCACGATCCATGACGAGATCCACGAGCTGCTGCGCGCGTGGCGCGCGGTGATGGCGTCGTCGCGCCCGCGCTGGCAGGCGGCGGACCTCACCTTCACGCAGCTGCGCGCCGTGTCCGCGATCGCCCGCCGGGGGCCGCTCCGCGTGAGCGAGCTCGCCGAGGAGCTCGGCATCGGCCTCGCGGCCGCGTCCGCGCTGGCGGATCGGATGGTCGCGCGGAAGCTCATCACGCGCGCCTCGGACGCGAGCGACCGGCGGATCGTCCTGCTCGCGGCCGCGTCGCGCGGCCGCCACCTCCTCGAGCGCCTCGAGCGCGGCCGCAGCGAGCACTTCGAGAAGCTCATCGCGCTTATGACGCCCGCGGAGCGCGACGCACTGGCGACGACGCTGCGCGCGTTCGTGCGCCTCGGGACCGAGGCGCACGCGTCCGGCCCGGTCGCCGTGCACCTGCCGCGGTCCGGCGAGGAGCGGTCGTAGTGCTGCTGCGCCTGCTCCGCCGCTACCTCCCGCGGTACGCGCCGCAGGCGTCCCTCGTCGCTCTGCTCCTGCTCGTCCAGTCGATCGCGAACCTCTACCTGCCGAACCTGAACGCCGACATCATCAACAACGGCATCGCGAAGGGCGACACGGACTACATCCTCCGGACGGGCGGCGTGATGCTCGCCATCACCCTGGCCCTCGGCGGCCTCGCGGTCGTCGCCGTGTACTTCGCCTCGCGGACGTCGATGGGCGTGGGCCGCGACGTGCGGTCTGCCGTGTTCCGGCGCGTGCAGAGCTTCGCCGCGCGCGAGATGGACCACTTCGGGACGGCGTCGCTCATCACGCGCAACACGAACGACGTCCAGCAGGTGCAGCTCTTCCTGCAGATCGCCCTCACCATCCTTGTGGCCGCGCCGATCCTCGCGATCGGCGGCGTCGTCATGGCCGTCCGCGAGGACGCGACGCTCTCCTGGCTGATCGTCGTCGTGGTCCCGGTCATGGCCGCCGTCATCGGCGGCCTCACGACGAGGGGCGTGCCGCTGTTCCGTCAGGTGCAGGTGAAGCTCGACCGGATCACGCAGGTGCTGCGCGAGCACATCACCGGCGTCCGCGTCGTCCGCGCGTTCATCCGCATGCCGGCCGAGCGCGCGCGCTTCGACGTCGCGAACGCCGACCTCATGTCGACGCAGCTGCGCGTGAACCGCCTGTTCGCGCTCGCGTTCCCGTCGCTCATGGGGATCATGAACCTCTCGACGGTCGCCGTCCTGTGGTTCGGCGGGATGCTCGTCGACGGCGGCGACATGCCCATCGGCAACCTCACCGCGTTCCTGCAGTACATCATGCAGATCCTCTTCGCGGTGATGACCGCGGTGTTCATGGTCATCCTCGTCCCGCGCGCCGAGGCCAGCGCGCAGCGCCTCATCGAGGTGCTCGAGACCGGCTCGTCGATCGCCGAGCCGTCGCGGCCGGTCGCGCCGGAGCGCCCGAGCGGGATCGTCGAGCTCGAGGACGTCACCTTCTCGTACCCCCACGGCGAGCGGCCCGTCCTGCGCGGCCTCTCGTTCCAGGCGCGGCCGGGCCGGACGACGGCGATCATCGGCGGGACGGGGTCGGGCAAGAGCACGGTCGTGAAGCTGATCACGCGCGGGTTCGACGTGACCGCCGGCGCCGTGCGCCTCGACGGCGTCGACGTGCGCGACCAGGAGCTCGAGCGGCTGTGGAGCCGGATCGGCCTCGTCCCCCAGGCGGCGTACCTCTTCAAGGGGACGGTCGCGGAGAACCTTCGGTTCGGCGATCCGAGCGCGACCGACGCGGACCTCTGGCGCGCCCTCGAGGTGGCGCAGGCGCGCGACTTCGTCGCGGCCATGCCGGGCGGCCTCGACGCCGCCGTCGACCAGGGCGGGACGAACGTGTCCGGGGGGCAGCGGCAGCGCCTCGCCATCGCGCGCGCCATCGTGAAGCGCCCCGCGATCTACCTGTTCGACGACTGCTTCTCGGCGCTCGACGCCGGCACGGACGCGCGCCTGCGCCTCGCGCTGCGGCGCGAGACCGGCGACGCGACCGTGATCATCGTCGCGCAGCGCGTGAGCACGATCCTGCACGCCGACCACATCGTCGTGCTCGACGAGGGCCGCGTCGTCGGGAGCGGCACGCACGCCGAGCTCATGCGGACGAGCGTCGAGTACCGCGAGATCGTCGAGTCGCAGCTCGGGGCGGCCGCCGCATGATGATGGGGCGGCCGCAAGGACGCGGCCCCGGCGGACGCGGACCCGCCGGCGCGGGTCACGGTCCGTTCATGGGCCTGAGCGCCCCGGTCGAGCGCTCCAAGGACTTCCGCGGCACGCTGCGCAAGCTCCTCGCGCGGCTGCGGCCGGAGCGGGGGATCCTCGGGGTCGTCGTGGCCCTCGGGTCGCTGAGCGTCGCGTCCACCGTCGCGGGCCCGAAGATCGCCGGCGTGGCGATGAACCTCATCTTCGACGGCGCGATCGGGAAGATGCTCCCCGCCGGCGTCTCGAAGGACCAGGTCATCGAGCTCCTCCGCGCGCGCGGCCAGGGCCAGCTCGCCGACATGCTCTCGGCGACGAACGCGGTGCCCGGCGTGGGCATCGACCTGGCGCGCCTCGCGCAGGTGCTCGCGCTCGCGGCGGCGGTGTACGTCGTCGGCTCGGTGCTCGCGTGGGCGCAGGCCTACCTCATGGCGGGCGTCGCGCAGCGCACGGTGTACGGGATGCGCCGCGACGTCGAGGCGAAGCTCGCGCGCCTGCCGCTGCGGCACTTCGACAGCCACGCCCACGGCGACCTCCTCAGCCGCGTGACGAACGACGTCGACAACATCGCGACGACGCTGCAGCAGGGCATGTCGCAGCTCCTCGTGTCGTTCCTCACGATCGCCGGGGTGCTCGCGATGATGGTCTGGATCAGCCCGCTCCTGGCCGTCATCTCGCTGCTCACGATCCCGCTCTCGTTCGTGGTCACGATCGTCATCGCGGGGCGATCGCAGCGGCAGTTCATCGCGCAGTGGGCGGAGACGGGCGCGCTGAACGGGCACGTCGAGCAGATGCACAGCGGGCACGCGCTCGTGCAGGTGTTCGGGCGCAGCCAGAGCGCGGTCGACCAGTTCGACGTCCGGAACGAGCGGCTGTACGAGGCCGCCTTCCGCGCGCAGTTCCTCTCGGGGATCATCCAGCCCGCGATGCAGTTCCTCTCGAACCTCAACTACGTCGGGGTCGCCGTGATCGGCAGCTACCGCGTGGCATCCGGCGCGATGACGCTCGGCGACGTCACCGCGTTCATCGCGTACTCGCGCCAGTTCACGATGCCGCTCACGCAGATCGCCGCGCAGATGAACCTCCTCCAGTCGGGGCTCGCGTCGGCCGAGCGCGTGTTCGAGTTCCTCGAGGCGCCCGAGGAGGCGCCCGATCGCGTCGCGCCGGCGGTCCGGCCCGTCGAGGGCCACGTCGAGTTCGACCGCGTCTCGTTCCGGTACCTCCGGGACAAGCCGCTCATCGAGGACTTCTCGCTCGACGTCCGCCCGGGTGAGACCATCGCCATCGTCGGGCCGACCGGGGCGGGGAAGACGACGATCGTGAACCTGCTCATGCGCTTCTACGACGTCGACGCGGGATCGATCCGGCTCGACGGCGTCGACACGCGCGAGCTCGCGCGCGACACGGTGCGGCGCGCGTTCGGCATGGTGCTGCAGGACAGCTGGCTCTTCGTCGGGACGATCCGCGACAACATCGCGTACGGCCGCGAGGGAGCGGCGGAGGACGAGATCGTCGCGGCGGCGACGGCGGCGCACGTCGACCAGTTCGTGCGCATGCTCCCCGATGGGTACGACACCGTGCTCGAGGAGGACGCCGCGAACATCTCGGCGGGACAGAAGCAGCTCATCACCATCGCGCGCGCCTTCCTCGCCGACCCCGGGATCCTCATCCTCGACGAGGCCACGAGCAGCGTCGACACGCGCACCGAGGTCCTCATCCAGCAGGCGATGACGCGCCTGCGGCACCGCCGCACGTCGTTCGTCATCGCGCACCGCCTCTCGACGATCCGCAACGCCGACGAGATCGTCGTCATGGACAGCGGCCGCATCGTCGAGCAGGGAAGCCACGAGGCGCTGCTCGCGGGCCACGGCGTCTACTACGACCTCTACCAGAGCCAGTTCGCGGAGGAGGTCGGGGCGGAGGCGCTCGCGCCGGCGTGACGCTCGCGGCGCGCAGCGTCGCGGCGATCCTCGCGGCGCAGGCCGACACGGGCGCGATCGTCGCGGCGCCGTCGTTCCCGCCGTACCGCTACTGCTGGTTCCGCGACGGCTCGTTCAGCGCGTTCGCCCTCGACCGGCGCGGGGAGCACGACGCCGCGGCGCGCTTCTTCGCGTGGGGAGAGGCCGTCATCGCGCGGCACGCTCCGGACCTCCGCGCGCGGTACGCCGCCGACGGCTCGGCCGCGACGGAGCCGTGGGGCGACCTCCAGATGGACGGCTACGGCGCCTTCGTCTGGGCGCTCGCGCACCACCTGCACGTCACCGGCGCCGATCCGAGGCCGCACGCCGCCGCGATCGATCTCGTGACGCGCTCCCTCGCCGCGCGCTGGGACGTGCCGCAGTTCGACGTCTGGGAAGAGGCCGAGGGCCGCTACACGGCGACGCTCGCGGCGATCCACGGCGGGCTGCGCGCGGCCGAGCCGTATCTCGCCGCGGCCGCGGCGCCGTCCGCGCACGCGACCGCGGCGGCGATCCGCGCGCGCATCCTCGCCGAGGGCGTTCGCGGCGGACGCTTCACGAAGACGCTCGGCGGCGCGGAGCTCGACGCGAGCCTCCTGGGGTGCGTCTGGCCGTTCGAGGTCGTCGGCGCGCGCGACCCGCTCGCGCTCGCCACGGTCGCCGCGATCGAGCGCGACCTCCTGCGGGGCGGCGTGCACCGGTACCCGACGGACACGTACTACGGCGGCGGCGAGTGGGTCCTCCTCACGGCGTGGCTCGCGATCGTCCTCGCGCGGCAGGGACGCCGCGCGGACGCGGAGGCGCTGCGGGCCTGGATCGAGGCGCACGCCGAGCCCGACGGCGCGCTGCCGGAGCAGGTGCGGGAAGACCTCGTGAGCCCGCCGTCGTTCGACGAATGGGTCGGCCGGTGGGGACCGCCCGCGTCGCCGCTCACCTGGTCGCACGCGATGTACCTCCTGCTGATCGACGAGCTCGCGCGGCCCATATGATCCGGGAGCGTGAGCGGGGACCAGTGAGCGCGCTGCGCGGCATCCGCGGCGCCACGACCGTCGAGGCGAACGACGCGGCCGCGATCGTCGCGGCCACGCGCGAGCTCCTCGCGCGCATCGCGGCCGTGAACGGCGTCGACCCGGCCGATGTCGCGAGCGTCTGGTTCACGGTGACGCCCGACCTCGACGCCGAGTTCCCGGCGCGCGCCGCGCGCGAGATGGGCTGGGCCGAGGTGCCGCTCATCTGCGGCCGCGAGGTCCCCGTCCCGGGAGCGCTCGAGCGGTGCGTGCGCGTGCTCGTGCACTGGAACACGGATCGCGCGCAGGGCGGGATCCGCCACGTGTTCCTGCGCGGCGCCCGCGCGCTGCGCCCCGAGTGGGGGATGGACGCCGCGGACGCCGAGCTGCCTCCGCGCTGATGCGGATCGCGGTCGTCGGCCTGGGCCTCATCGGCGGGTCGGTGGCGCTCGCGCTCCGCGGCCGCCACGACGTCGTCGGATACGACCGCGACGACGCGACGCGCGGCGCGGCGCGCGAGCGCGGGCTGCGCGTCGTCGACGCGCTCGGCGACGTCGCGGCGTCGGAGGCGATCGTCGTCGCGACGCCGCTCGCCGCCATCGTTCCCACGCTCGACGGGCTCGCGGCTCGCGCCGGCGACGCGGTCCTCGTCGAGGTGGGCTCGCTGAAGCGCGACGTCGTCGCGTGGGCCGAGCGCGCGCCGTCCGGTACACGCGTCGTCGGGATGCATCCGATGGCGGGGAGCACGGCGTCGGGGTTCGCCGCGGCGGATCCCGAGCTGTTCCGCGGCCGCCCGTTCTTCGTCGTGCACACCGCGCGCACCGACGACCGCGCGCGCCGCACGGCGCGCCGCATCGCCCTGGACCTCGGCGGCCTCGTCACGGAGTGCGACGCCGCGACGCACGACCGCGTCGTCGCGCTCGTGTCCGCGCTGCCGCTCGCGACCGCGCTCGCGCTCCGCGACGCGATCGAGCGGTCGCTCCCGATCGACCTCGATCGCGCCGCCGGTCCCGGCGCACGCGACGCCACGCGGCTCGCCGCGACGCCGCCGGATCTCGCGCTCGCGCTCCTTCGCGCTCCCGGCCTCGCCGACGACCTCACCGCGCTGCGTGCCGCGCTCGAGGAGATCGAGCGCGCGCTCGGCGACGACGCCGCGCTGCGCGGCATCCTCCAGCGCCGCCGCGGCGCGTGATGGCCGCGCTTTTTCGCGTGGCGGAGCGGGCCGAACGGCCGTTGACCGGCGGCCGTTCGGCCGCTAGCGTTCGCATCCTGATGCGCCGCGTATGCGTCCTCCCGATCGTCATCGCGCAGCTCCTCATGGGGAGCGAACAGCGCACGGGAGGCCGCGGCTAGCGCGCCCGTCATAGATCCAGAAGCGGACCGAAGGGCCTCCCGAAAGGGAGGTCTTTTCAGTTCAAGGAGGTCGAGTGGTCGAGTACGTCGCGGTCGCGGTGGCGGGGCGGGACCCGTCCGCGGTCGCGGCCGCCCTCGACGGCCGGCTGCCCGCGAAGCTCACGGGCGTGCGGCGCCGCGGATCCGTCCTCGTGGTGCTCTGCGAGCCGCGCGACGGCGCGACGAGCGCGCAGGTCGCCGAAGCCGTGCGCGCGGCGGCCGAGAGGCTCGCCCCCGCGGGCCGCGAGGTCGCCATCGGCGCCGCCGGACCGCGCAAAGGACCCGCGGGCGCGCAGTCCGCGATGCTGGAGGCCGAGCACGCGCTCGCGGTCGGTCGCACGAGGCTCGCGGGCAAGCGCACGATCCACTTCGACGATCTCGGCGTGTACCGCTTCGTGCTCGGACGGCCCACGGGCGAGATCCGCGACCTCGTCGTGCGCGTCCTCGGTCCCCTCGCGACCGAGCCCGACCGCTTCGCCGACCTGCGCCGCACGCTCGAATCGTTCATCCGCGAGCACGGCAGCCTGAACGCGGTCGCGCGCGCGCTGTACCTGCATCGCAACACGGTGCGGCAGCGCCTCCGGCGGATCTCCACGCTCACGGGCGCCGACCTCGACGACCCCGAGGCGCGCCTCCTCCTGCACCTCGCGCTGCTCGCGAGGGTGGCGCTCGAGCAGCTCGATGCGAGCGGCGGCGCGCGCGCGGTCGAGCCCGACGGGGCGGCGGCCGACTGATGCACTCCGCACCGTTCTCGGTCGGGGCCGTTGACCGTGGGGCGGAGGCGCCCGTAGCGTCGCCCCGGATGTCCCGCCTCTCCCTTATCTCGGGCCTCGTACTCGTCCTCATTACGGGGACGGGCCACCGGCTGGGAGGCTAGCGGGCACACACCAACACCGATCTCGCGATCACGAAGGCCTCTCAGCAATGAGAGGCCTTCTTGTTCGTGGAGGGGAGGGCCCCTTCACCCCCTTGCGACAGGGCGAGGCGAAAGGAGGAGGAAGACGTGGCGACCGTCCTCGCGACCGAGACCGAGCGCCGCTCCGAGCCGCTGCGCGGCGCGGACCTGGTCTGCCTCGCGCTCGAGCGGTGCGGCGTCGAGGTCGTGTTCGGATACCCGGGCGGCGCGTGCCTCCCGATCTACGACGCGCTCCCCGACCATCCCGCGATCCGCCACGTCCTCGTGCGCCACGAGCAGGGGGCGGCGCACATGGCCGACGGCTACGCGCGCGCGACGGGACGGCCCGGCGTCTGCCTCGTGACGTCCGGCCCCGGCGCGACGAACCTCGTGACGGGTCTCGCGAACGCGTACATGGACTCGGTGCCGCTCGTCGCGATCACGGGACAGGTCGCCACGACGATGATGGGCCGCGACGCGTTCCAGGAGACCGACGTCCTCGGCATGGTCGCGCCGATCACGAAGCACGCGTTCCTGCCGCGCACGGCCGCCGAGATCGTCCCCGCGATCGAGCGCGCGATCCGCGTCGCGACCTCGGGCCGGCCGGGCCCCGTCGTCGTGGACGTCCCGAAGGACGCGCAGAACGCGACGGCGCGCGCGACCGACCGCGGCGAGGAGAGCGACCCGCGCCCCGCGCTGCCCGCCGCGATCGACGAGGCCGCGGCGATGCTCGCGGCCGCCGAGCGCCCGGTGATCGTCGCGGGCCACGGCGTGCGTCTGGCGCGCGCGCACGCGGCGCTGCGCGCCCTCGCCGAGCGCATCGACGCGCCCGTCGCGACGACGCTCCTCGGGATCGGCGCCTTCCCCGAGGACCACGAGCTCGCCCTCGGGATGCTCGGGATGCACGGCTCCGCGACGACGAACCGCGCCGTGAACGCCGCCGACGTCCTGCTCGCGGTCGGCATGCGCTTCGACGACCGCGTCACGGGGCGGGTCGCGGCGTTCGCGCCGCGCGCGCGGATCGTCCACGTGGACATCGACCCCACGCAGATCGGCAAGAACGTCCCGACGGCGATCGGCGTCGTCGCCGACGCGCGGGACGCGCTCGACGCGCTCGCCGACCGCGTGCCCGCGCGCCGGCGGCCGCAGTGGCGCGCGAACGTCGCCGGGCTCGCCGAGCGGCGGCGCCCGCGCCTCGCGGCGTTCGAGGCGCGCGTCGCGCTCGCGCCGCGCCCCGTCGTGCGCGCCGTGCGCGAGGCCGCGGCCGACGACGCGTACTTCGTCGCGGACGTCGGCCAGCATCAGATGTGGGCGGCGCAGCACCTGCGGCTGACGCACCCCGACCGCTTCCTCACCTCCGGCGGGCTCGGCGCGATGGGCTTCGCGCTCCCGGCCGCGCTCGGCGTCCAGTACGGGCGCCCGGGATCCGAGGTGTGGGCGATCGCCGGCGACGGCGGCTTCCAGATGACGTTCCAGGAGCTCGGGACGGCGATGCAGGAAGGCCTGCCGGTCAAGGTCGTCGTGATGAACAACGGCTACCTCGGCATGGTCCGGCAGTGGCAGCAGCTCTTCTTCGACGGCCGGATCTCGCAGACGCCGATCTCGAGCCCGGACTACGTGCGGATCGCCGAGGCGTACGGCGCGTTCGGCGCGGTCGTGAGCGAGCGGCGCGAGCTGCGCCCCGCGCTCGAGCGCGCGCGGGCGCATCCGGGGCCGGCGGTCGTCGACGTTCGGATCGAGCGCGAGGCCAACGTGTGGCCGATCGTGCCGCCGGGCGGCGCGAACGCCGAGTGCCTCGAGGAGCCCGCGTGAGCGCGCGCCCATTCCGCTTCCGGCTCCACGTCGCCCGTGCGGAGGGCGCTCTCGACCGCGTGCTCGGCGTCGTGCGGCGGCGCGGCCTCGACCCGGATCGCATCTCGGTCGACCCGAGCGGCGACGGCGCGTGGGCCGTCGCGATCGAGGCCGCGGCGGTCCCGAGCGAAGCGGGCCTCGCGCTGCGGCAGCTCGCCGCGCTCATCGACGTCCGTTCGGCGCATCTCGACGACGGCACGCCCAGCTGAAGGAGGATCAACGACATGGCGGATATCAGGTACGAGCGCGACGTCGACCCTCGGGCCCTGGAGGGCGCGACGGTCGCCGTCATCGGATACGGCAGCCAGGGCCACGCGCACGCGCTGAACCTGCGCGACAGCGGGCACGACGTCGTCGTCGGGCTCGCGGCGGGGAGCAAGAGCTGGGCGAAGGCGGAGGCCGACGGCCTCACCGTCCGCGAGGTCGCCGACGCGGCGCGCGGCGCCGACGTCGTCGCGCTCCTCGTTCCCGACCAGCACCACAAGAGCGTGTACGAGCGGGCGATCCGCCCGTTCATGGGCCCGGGCCGCACGCTCGTCGTCGCGCACGCCTTCTCGGTCCACTTCAAGCAGGTGACCCCGGTCCCCGGGAGCGACACGGTGCTCGTCGCGCCGAAGGCGCCGGGCCACCGCATGCGCGAGCTCTACGTGGAGGGTCGCGGCGTCCCGGCGCTCTTCGCCGTGCTCGACGGCTCGAGCCCGCGCGCGGAGCGCACGGCGCTCGCATACGCGCGCGCCGTCGGATGCGCGCGGGCCGGCGTCATCCGGACGACGTTCGCGGAGGAGGTCGAGACGGACCTCTTCGGCGAGCAGGCGGTGCTGTGCGGCGGGATCTCGGAGCTCATCAAGGCGGGCTTCGAGACGCTCGTCGACGCGGGCTACCAGCCGGAGATCGCGTACTTCGAGTGCCTGAACGAGATGAAGCTCATCGTCGACCTCATCTACGAGGGCGGCCTCTCGTACATGCGCTACTCGGTGAGCGACACCGCCGAGTTCGGCGACTACACGAGCGGTCCGCGCGTCATCGACGAGCGCGTTCGGGCGACGATGCGCCAGGTGCTCGCCGAGGTGCGCGACGGCACCTGGGCGAGGCGCTGGATCGCCGAGTACGAGAAGGGCGCGCCGGCGCTGTACGCGACGCGCGCGAAGGAGCAGGAGCAGCCGCTCGAGCGGGTCGGGCGGCGCCTGCGGGCGATGATGCCGTGGCTCCCGAAGCGCTCGCTGCCGTGGGAGGTCGCGCGTCCGGCGCAGGAGGGGGAAGCGAAGAAGGAGGTGGCGGCATGACCGAAGAGAAGCTGGAACGCCTGTCCGAACGGCTCGACGGGCTCGGGATGCGGCTCGACCGCGAGCGGCTCCTCCGCGCGGCGGCGATCGTCCGGGCGCACGGCGGCGAGGACATGGACATCGCGGACATGGCGCTCATGTCGATCTGCGTGGAGGCGTACCGCCACGCGGAGCGGGAGCCGCTGAAGATCGTATGAGCCCGACCCCCGCGACGTGCGCGGAGAAGCTCTGGGAACGGCACGTCGTCCGCCGCACGCAGGGGGAGCCCGACCTGCTCTACGTCGACCTGCACCTCGTGCACGAGGTGACCTCGCCCCAGGCGTTCGAGGGGCTGCGCGAGGCGGGCCGCCGCGTGCGCCGTCCCGAGCTCACCGTCGCGACGATGGACCACAACGTCCCGACCGACGACGCGGCGCGGCCGGACGACCTCGCCGCCGCGCAGATCGAGGCGCTCACGCGCAACTGCCGCGAGTTCGGCGTGCGCCTGTACTCCTTGGGCTCCCGGCACCAGGGGATCGTGCACGTCATCGGGCCCCAGCTCGGGCTGACGCAGCCGGGGATGCTCATCGTCTGCGGCGACAGCCACACCTCGACCCACGGCGCGTTCGGCGCGCTCGCCTTCGGGATCGGCACGAGCGAGGTCGAGCACG
>CAZSRI010000024.1:0-26632 GCA_964609145.1 uncultured Chloroflexota bacterium | reverse complement strand
CGTCCAGTACGACGAGGTCACGAAGCGCTTCGCCGCGACGGCGGCGCCCGCCGTCGACCGCCTAACGCTCGACGTCGCCGACGGCGAGCTCCTCGTCCTCCTCGGCCCCTCGGGCTGCGGCAAGACGACGGCGCTCCGGATGCTCGCGGGCCTCGAGGATCCCGACTCCGGCGACATCCGCATCGACGGCGCGAGCGTCGTCGCGCTCGAGCCCAAGGATCGCGACGTCGCGCTCGTGTTCCAGAGCTACGCGCTCTACCCGCACATGACCGCGCGCGAGAACATCCGCTACCCGCTCGCGGTCCGGCGGATGGCGGGCTCCGAGCGCGAGCGGCGCGTCGCCGAGGCCGCCGAGATGATGCAGATCGCGGACCTGCTCGACCGCCGGCCCGTCGCCCTCTCGGGCGGCGAGCAGCAGCGCGTCGCGCTCGCGCGCGCGATCGTCCGCCAGCCGCGCGTGTTCCTCATGGACGAGCCGCTCTCGAACCTCGACGCGAAGCTGCGCACGCACATGCGCACCGAGCTGAAGACGCTGCAGCGACGGCTCGGCACGACGACGGTGTTCGTCACGCACGACCAGGCCGAGGCCATGACCCTCGCCGACCGCATCGCCGTCATCGACAAGGGCCGCCTCCTCCAGCTCGGCACGCCGGACGACGTGTACCACCGGTCCGCGAGCCTCTTCGTGGCGCAATTCATCGGCAGCCCGCCGATGAACGTGCTCCGTGCCGAGGCGCGCGACGGCGCGCTGCTCGCCGAGGGCGTCTGGCGGCTCCCCGCGCCGAGCCGCGCCCCGCGCGCGGGCGCCGTCACGGTGGGCATCCGCCCCGAGGCGATCGACCTCGTCGAAGCAGGCGGAGCGACGCAGCCGGCCGAGGTGGTCGCATCCGAGCCGCTGGGCAGCGAGACGATCGTGGACGTGAAGGTCGGGGGTGCGCTCGTGAAGGTGCGCGCCGCGCCGCAGGTGCGGCCCGCACCAGGGACGACGGTCCACCTGCGCGTCGACGCCGCCGATCTCGCGCTCTTCGACCCCTCGAGCGGCGCCGCGATCCAGTGACGCGCGCGGCGGACCTCGTCCTCACGGGGCGCTGCGAGCCGCGCGACACCAAGCGCTACTTCCACCTCCCGTTCGAGGTCCCCGCGGGCACGCGGCAGGTCCACGTGCGCTACGAGTACTCGGACCAGATCGACTCCGACCCGCTCATCGCCGGCGGCAACACGCTCGATATCGGCCTGTTCGACGACCGCGGCATCGCCGCCGGCTCGCGCGGCTACCGCGGCTGGAGCGGCAGCGAGAAGATGGCCTTCACCGTCGACGCCGAGTGGGCGACGCCGCCGTACCGCGCGGGCGCGATCGGAGCCGGGACGTGGCACGTCCTTCTCGGCCCGTACAAGGTCGCCGCGCAAGGGCTCGAGTGGAAGGTCGAGATCTGGTTCGACCTCGGGCTGCCGCGGGGAGAGCGCTCGGTCGTGCGCACCGGGGCGCCGCGGGTACCGTCCCTGCCGGCGGCCGCGGAGGCGGGCTGGGCGCGCGGCGACCTGCACTGCCACACGCTCTACTCCGACGGCGACTCTTGGCCGGGCGAGATGCTCATCGCCGCCGCCGAGGCGGGGCTCGCGTTCCTCGGCGTCACCGACCACAACAGCGTGGCCCACCACCCGGAATACGGCGCGGGCGGCGGCGCTTTTCCCGTTGTCGTGCCGGGCGTCGAGGTGACGACGTACCACGGCCACTGGAACGCGTGGGGCACGGACCGCTGGTACGAGTTCCGCGAGCCGACGGACGCGGGGGTCGCCGCGTCGATGCGCGAGGCGCTCGAGACCGGCGCGTTCGTCGCGCTGTGCCACCCCAAGCCGTTCGGGCCGCCGTGGGAGTACGGAAGCGTGAACGGCTACCACGCGATCGAGGTGTGGAACGAGCCGTGGGAGCGGGTGAACGCGACCTCGCTGCGTTACTGGGAGGAGCACCTGCGCCGCGGCGAGCGCATCGTCGCTCTCGGCGGCAGCGACACGCACCAG
This sequence comes from uncultured Chloroflexota bacterium, assembly GCA_964609145.1. Classification (GTDB taxonomy): domain Bacteria; phylum Chloroflexota; class Limnocylindria; order P2-11E; family P2-11E; genus JACPOT01. The sequence goes on along the minus strand of CAZSRI010000024.1, from coordinate 24,613 downwards.
CTCCGCGCGGCCCACCACGCGAGGCTCGGGCTGCCGACGACGTGGGCGAAGGTGGGGGAGCGCGTGGCCGCTGAGACGGTGCTCGCGGCGCTGCGCCGCGGCGACGTCTTCATCTCAGCCTCGCCGGCCGGCCCGCAGCTCTACCTCGACGGCGAGCATGGACGCGTGCGCGTCGTCGGCGCGCGCGGTGCGTCGCTGCAGCTCGTCAGCGACGCTGGCATCGTCGGCGCCTGCGCCATCGACGGCGACGACGTCGAGCGCCCGGTCGCGCTCCCGCGCGGCGCCCGCTACGTGCGGGCGCAGGTGACGGACGCGGCCGGTTCGGTGCTCGCGCTCACGAACGCGCTCTGGCGCTGAGGGACTCGCTGGGCGTCAGAGGGTCCCTCTTGGTGCTACCCACTCGGCCGGCTGACCCGTGATCGCGGCGATGATCTCGAAGTCCGCGTCGTAATGGAGCACGATGAGGCGCGCGCGCTCTGCGACGGCCGCGATCAGCAGGTCTGGCAGGCTCACCGCGCGATGGCGGCCTCGCTTCGAAAGCCGCATCATCACGTCCTCGGCACGGATGAAGTCAGCCTCGTCCATGGATACGCGCGGGTAGGCGCGCAAGCGCTCCGCTCGTGTCTCCACAAGGTCGTGCTCGCTGCGCGCGCTGTACAGGATCTCGAGCTCGACGATCCCGCACGTGGCGACCTGGCCCGCGACGATCAACGGCTCCAGCTTCGCGGCGACCGCCGCCTTCCCGAGATGTACGAGGGCGCTCTTGTCGGCGATGTGGCTCGGCATCAGCGCCAGGCCCTCGCCATGACATCAGGCTTGTCGAGGTCGAGGCCTTGCATCTTCCGGAGACGCTCGATGCTCTTCTGCCGAGCGACGCGCGCGAGGACCTCGTCGAAGGAACGATCCACGGTCTCGCGCAGCGTGCGCGTGCCGAGCACGCGCTTCGCTTCGGCGAGCTTCGACTCATCGATCTCGACCGTCGTCGTGCGCGTCTTTCGGGTCGGTCGCTGTTCTTGGACCTTCCGCCTGGCCTTCCGTCGCGCCTCCTGTTCCACCGTGGATCCCTCTCGCGCCATGGTGCTGCCCCCACGTTCTCCAAAGTCTCGTGACGATCACCTGGCAGGATATGAGACTCTGCGCGATATGTATATAGGAACGGTTGATCGGGGGAAGCAGATCAACCCCCCGAGATCGATCGATCCGGGCGGATACGTTCGACTGGAGGGCCCCGACCCGCAAGGTCTGCCCTCAGATGAAGAGTGCGAGCGCGGCGGCGCCGTAGAGACCGGCATCCTCGCCGAGCGCCGCGCGCTCGACGCGCAGATCGTGGGCGAACGCGAGCCGCGATCGCTCGCGCAGCTCCTCGTCGAGCGGTGGGAAGAGCAGGTCCCACGCCCCGAGGGCGACGCCCCCGCCGATCACGACGAGGTCGAGGTCGAGCAGGGCCGTCGCCGACGCGATCGCGCGGCCAAGTCCCGCACCGGCGTCTCGGAAGAGCGTCTGCGCGAACGCATCACCGGAGCGTGCGTGCTGCGCTGCATCCTTGGCGCTCGCGCCTCGCGGGAGCGCTGTCTCGACGCCCTGCTCGTGCGCGGCGGCGATGCGCGCCGCGATGCCGGTGCCCGACGCCATGGCGGTCACGCATCCCCGCGCGCCGCACGCGCACGTCGGCCCGTCAGGCCACACGATCGCGTGACCGACGTGCCCGGCGTGCCCATGCGCGCCGTGCAGCAGGCGACCATCGACGACGAGACCGCCGCCGATCCCCGTCGAGACGACCATCCCGAGCATGGCGCGCGAGCCGCGACCGGCGCCGTGCCGGTGCTCGCCGAGCGCCATCGCCTTGGCATCGTTGTCGACGACCGCGGGAAGGACGAAGCGCTGCTCGAGGCGCGCGCGTAGCGGGAACTCACGCCAGGCCGGGATATGGAGCGGCGAGACGACGCCCTCCGGCCAGCGCTGCGGCCCGCCGCAGCCGCAGCCGATCGCCCCGGCGTTCGGCGCACCTTGGAGCGCGTACGCGGCGATCTCGGTCACGCGCGCGAAGAGCGCCTCGCCGTCGGCGACGCCGAGCGACGACGCGGTCGCGCGCCGGACGATCGTCCCCGCCTCGGTGACCGTCGCGGCGGCGAGCTTCGTCCCGCCGACGTCGATCGCGAGCGCGACGCGGTCGGTCAGGTCCGCGACCCTCCGCTCCCACGCCGTTCGGTCGGTCCCGCGACGCGCGCGTCCAGGACCGCGCAGACGGCGTGGATGAGCGCCCCGTGCGCGGCTTGGATCTCGGCGGTGCCCTCTGCCGGGACGCCCAGGGCGATGTCGGCGGCATCGGCGAGGCGCCCGCGCGGGCCGGTGAGCGCGACCTTGAGCACGCCCTTTGGCGCCGCGGCGAAGGCCGCGACCACGTTCGCGGCCTCGCCGCTCGTGCTGATCCCCACGAGGACGTCGCCCGGCCGCGCGAGCGCGCGCACCTGCCGCGCGAAGACCTCGTCGTACCCGAAGTCGTTCGCGATCGCGGTGAGCACGGACGTGTCCGTCGACAGCGCGACGGCCGGCAGCGGCGCGCGCTCGGGAGCGCGGAAGCGCCCGACGAGCTCGGCGGCGAAGTGCTGGGCGTCCGCGGCGCTCCCGCCGTTGCCGCACACCAGGACCTTGCCCCCGCCCGCGACCGCGTCGGCGATCCGGTCGCCGACCGCCGCGGCGGTCGGCGCGAGCGCGATCGACGCGCGCATGGCGTCGGCGCTCGCCGCGAGCATCTCGCGCGCGGTCTCGATCTCGCTCGGCGCGGGCGGGTCCGGCTGCACGGCCATAGGATGGGCCTTTCGCGGGTGCCCCCATCGAACGCCGTGCGGGGGCTTGGTCGCGGAGTGCGGGTAGTGTCGCAGCGGACAGCACATGAGACGCTCGACGCCCTTCCTCGTCGCCGGCCTCTCCGCGCTGATCGTCCTCGCGGCGGTGCTCGCCGCGCGGTCGCTACGGTCTCAGGAGGTCGTCTCCCCGCCGCCGACGGTCCCGGTCGCCTCGGTGACGCCGACGTCTTCCGCGTCGCCGACGCGTAGCCCCGCGCCCTCCGCGTCACCGACAGTGCCGGGAACGTTCGAGAACGGCGTCCTCGGCTATCGCCTGACGTTCCCGGCGGGGTACCGCCGATCCACCTCGCGCATCTTCACCGGCGGCGCGAAGGCGCTCGGAGGCGACTACTACACGCGCGTCACGCAGCAGGCTGAGCGCGAGCGGTGCCAGCGGGACAGCGGCGACGTCGGGTCCTTCCTGCCGGAGCAGGGCACCGACGTGAACGTGAGCGTGTCGCGGGCGAACGGGATGACGGCGCGCCAGTACGCGACGACGCCCCAGGTGCCGGGTGGACAGGCGCCGAGCACCTATCACCGGGTCGAGGATCTGACCATCGACGGCCACGACGCGGTCCGGCTCGTCACCGACAACGCGGCCGCCGAGACGACAGACTTCGTCATCGCCGCGAACGAGCGGATCTACTGGATCGGCCTCCCCGTCGGCATGGGCGAGCTCCCGTCGCGGACCTGGCTCGAGGACATCGCGAGGACGTTCGTCGCGCTCACGCCGTCGGCGTTCCCCTCCCCGACGCCGAGCACGCCGCCGCGCGAGGCGGCGCGGCAGCTCGCGGACACCCTCGTCCAGGCGTTCGAGCGGCGCGACGCCGACGCCGTGGCGCGCGTCCTACCGTCGTGCTGGCTGTTCGTGACCGCGGTCCGGGATGGCCAGCCCACGGGCGGCGTGCTCTACCGGTCGGTCACGCTGTTCACCGCCGCGCTCCGTGGGAGCTTCGCGCGCGGCGACATCACGGTGACCATCGATCCGACGGTGCGGACGCGCACGACGCGATACAGCGAGGATCTCTACGTCCGCTCTTCCTGGGCGTATCCGGACGGCGCGGTGACGGTGGACATGTACCTGAGCGAGGTCGACGGCCGCTGGGTCTGGTTCAGCGCCGACCACATGTTCACCACGGTCGCCGGGATCACCCGTCTCCGCAGCCCATTCGCCGCGACGACGCCGCCCTAGAGCCGTCCGCATGGCTGCTCGGGCGACAGGAGCGTTGTGAGGTCGTCAGGGCTCCCTACAGATGCGCCTGCGTGCGGGCCCGGCGCCCGCGCGCGACCTGGTAGGCGTAGATCGCGAACGAGTTGAGGATCCCGGCGACGGGCACGGCGAGGACGACGCCCCAGAACCCGGCGAGGCGCGCGCCGATGAGGATCGCGAAGAACACGAAGAGCGGGTGGATCCCGACCACGTTCGCCATGAGGCGCGGCCCGATGACGTTCAGCACGAGCTGCTGGAGCACCAGCGTGAGGAGGAACACCGCGAGGAAGCGGTCGGGGGCGCCGAGCACGGTCGCGGCGAGCACCGGGACGAACGCGATGATCGGGCCGAAGAACGGCACGACCATGAGGAGCCCCGCGACGATCGACAGCACCCCCGCGAACGGGACCTCGAGCGGACGCAGGATGAGGAACTGCAGCACGCCGTAGATCCCCGCGAGGACGAGTGACGCGCGCAGGAACCCACCGAAGGAGCGGTCCGCGCTCTGCCGGAAGAGCTCGGCCTCGCTGCGCAGCTCGGGCGTGAGCGCTCCGGTGAACCGAGCCCAGAGGCGGTCCCCGTCGACGAGCATGAAGAACGCGATGATCAGGACGAGCGTCACGTTGAAGAGCAGCGTCCCCGTGGCCGCGACGACCGCGAGCGCGTTCGTCGCGAACGCGCCGGTGAGCGCGCCGAGCTGACCCGGCACCGTGCCGTACAGGTCGGTGAGGTCGGCGCGCACGCCGGCGGCGCGGAGACGCGACTGCAGGTCGTCGACGATCCCCGACGCGCGCTCGCCGAACTCGGGCCCGCGCTCGGTGAGCGCGGCGAGCTGGCCCGCGATCGCCGGGACGCCGATGACGAGCACGATGGCGAGGACGACGAAGATCGCGAGGTAGACGACGGCGACCGCGCCGACACGGTCGAGGCGCGTGCGCCGGTCGACGAGCTCGACGGCGGGCAGGAGCAGGTACGAGACGGCCCAGGCGACGAGGAAGATGAGGAGGACGTCGCCGACCACGTCGAGCACGCCGATGACCTCGTGGGCCACCTGGAACGCGAGCCAGACGAACGCCAGCGCGACGGTCGCCACGAGGAGCGCGCGCTCGCGCGGGTCCGGCTGCACGGCAATAGGATGGGCCTTCCCATGGCGCGGGCGTGTCTCCTCGATCGCTACGCGGCGCGCCTGCCCGTCACGCCCCGAACGCCGCGGCTCACGCTCGGCGAGGGCGGGACGCCGCTCGTGCGCGCGCCGCACCTCGAGCGCGAGACCGGCGTGCGCGAGGTGTGGCTCAAGGTCGAGGGGATGAACCCGACCGGCTCGTTCAAGGATCGCGGCATGGTCGTCGCCGTGGCGAAGGCGCTCGAGGCCGGGTCCACCGCCGTGCTATGCGCTTCGACGGGCAATACGGCGGCATCGGCGTCGGCGTACGCGGCGCTCGCGGGGATCCCGTGCGCGGTCATCCTGCCCGCCGGATACGTCGCGCTCGGCAAGCTCACGCAGGCGCTCGCCTTCGGTGCGCGCGTCGTCGCGATCGAGGGCGGTTTCGACGAGGCGCTCGCGATCGCGCGCACGCTCGCCGATCGCGGCGAGGGGACGCTCGTGAACAGCGTGAACCCCCACCGCATCGAGGGTCAGAAGACGGCCGCGTTCGAGGTCTGCGAGGACCTCGGCGGCGCGCCCGACGCGCTCCTCATCCCGGTCGGCAACGCGGGGAACATCACCGCGTATTGGAAGGGGTTCGTCGAGGCCGCCGCGAGCGGGCTCGCGAGGACGCGCCCGCGCATGTTCGGGTTCCAGGCGGAGGGCGCCGCGCCGATCGTGCGCGGGGAGCGCGTCGCCGAGCCGCACACCGTCGCGACCGCGATCCGCATCGGCGATCCTGCGTCGTGGAAGGGCGCGATCGCCGCGCGCGAGGAGTCCGGCGGCGCGATCGAGGCCGTGAGCGACGACGAGATCCTCGCCGCGTACGGCGACCTCGCGCGGTGCGCCGGCGTCTTCTGCGAGCCCGCGAGCGCCGCCTCGGTCGCGGGGCTGCGCAGCCGCGCGAAGCGCGGGCTGCTCGAGGGCGTCGAGCGCGTCGTGTGCGTGCTCACGGGGAACGGCCTGAAGGATCCGGACACGGCGCGCACGCTCGCGCCGGGTGTGGCGGAGACCGCCGCCGACGTCGACGCGGTGCGCGACGCGATCCGGTCCCGATGACGCTGCGCGTCCGCGCGCCCGCGACGAGCGCGAACCTCGGCCCGGGGTTCGACGCCTTCGCGCTCGCGCTCCCGCTCCTCGCCGAGTTCGACGTTGAGCCCGCGCGGTCGTGGATCGTCACCTACGACTGCGACGGCGAGGGGATGCCCACGCACGCGGACGACGACCTCTTCGTCGTCGCCGCGCGCGCCGTCGCGAGGTTCTGCAAGGCGCACCTGGCAGCGCAGCACGTCACGATGCGGTCGGCGATCCCGCTCGGGCGGGGGCTCGGCTCGAGCGCGGCGGCGATCGCCGCCGGCGTCTCCGCCGCGAACGCGCTCCTCGGCGCGCCGCTCGACCGCCTCACGCTCCTGCGCATCGGGGCGGGGGTCGAGGGGCATCCCGACAACGTCGCCGGCGCGCTGTACGGCGGCGTCGTCGTCGCGCTGCCCACCGACGACGGCCCCTTCGCGTACCGCGCCGCGTTCCCGCGGGGCTGGCGCGTATGCCTCCTCGTCCCGGCGCGGCGGCTCGCGACGAAGGAAGCGCGCGGCGCGCTGCCCGCGCAGGTGAGCCGCGCCGACGCGGTCTTCAACCTCGCGCACGCGGCCGCGCTCGTCGCGGCCGTGCTGCGCGCCGACGGCGCGCTCCTCTCGGTCGCGATGCGCGACCGCCTCCACGAGCTCGCCCGCGCGCGGCTCGTCCCCGGGCTCGCCGACGTCATCGACGCGGCTCGCGCCGCGGGCGCGTTCGGCGGCGCGCTGTCGGGCTCCGGCCCGGCGGTCCTCGCGGTCGCGCCCACGCGGCTCGCCCCCCGCGTGGCCGCGGCCATGGAGGAGGCGGCCGAGGCGGCGGGCGCGCCGGGACGGGCGCGGGTCCTGCGCGTGCGCGCCGCGGGCGTCCAGGTGCGCACGTCAGGATGAGCGCGATGGTCCCCCAGGCGCGCGGACCGAGGTCGCGGGACGAGGTCGAGCACCTGAGCCCGAGCGAGGGGTCCCCTCGAGCGAGGGTCGGAGAGGACAGGCTTTCGCTCCTCGCCGACGCCGCCGTCCGAAGCGCGCTGTCCGCGCTGTTCGGGCGCGAGATCGAGCACCACGTGCGCATCGCCTCGACGCAGGACCGCGCGCTCGAGCTCGCCGCGCCCGCGCTCGTCGTCGCCGACGAGCAGACCGCGGGACGCGGGCGGCAGGGCCGCACGTGGGTCGCGCCGGCCGGGACGTCGCTCCTCGCGTCGTGGACGTTCCGCCCGATGCCCGCGGATCCCGCGTTCTTCTCGCTCCTCGCGGGCGTCGCGGTCGCGCGCGCGCTCGAGGCGCTCGGCGTCGCCGGCGCGAGGCTGAAGTGGCCGAACGACGTCCTGCTCTCGGGGAAGAAGGTCGCGGGCGTGCTCGCGAACGCCGTCTCGGAGGGCCAGGCCGGGACGCTCGTGCTCGGGATCGGCGTGAACGTGCGCCAGACACGAAGCGGCCTCAGCGGGCTCGCCGCGACGGCGACGTCGCTCGCCATCGAGGGAAGCGAGGTCGATCGCCTCGCGCTCCTGGCACGCGTCGACGCGGAGCTGCGGCGGATCGAGACGGACGCGCCCGCACGCCGCGCGTTCCTGGACGAATGGCGCCGCCGCTCGGCGACGCTCGGGCACGAGGTCGAAGTGCGGGCTCAGGACGGGAGCGCGGTGCGCGGGATCGCCCGCGAGATCGCCGACGACGGCGCGCTCGTGCTCGAGACGGCGGGCGGGACGCGGCGCGTCATCGCGGGGGAGGTCGCGTGAGCCGGTTCGCGATCGTCATCGACGGCACCGCGGCGCTTCCGCCCGATCTCATGCAGGCGTACGACGTGCGCTTCCTGCCGATGTACGTGATCCTGAACGAGGAGCGGTTCCTCGCCGGCGTCCAGCTCTCGACCGAGGACTTCTACGAGCGCATCAAGCCGAAGGGCGTCGTGCCCGAGACGAGCCAGCCGACCGTGGCGGACTGTCTGAACGTGTACGAGGCCGCGGTGAAGGACGGCAGCAAGGAGGTCCTCGTCCTCACCATCGCCGCGGAGCTGTCGGGGACGTTCAGCGTCGCCTCGACGAGCGGGCAGCAGCTCGCTCCGCGCGCACGCGTCGCCGTCGTCGACAGCCGGTCCCTTGCGGGCGGGATCTCGCTCATCGCGACGGCGGTCGCGCGGCTGCGCGACAGGGGCGGCTCGTTCGACGAGGGCGTCGCGCTCGCGCGGCGCATGGCCGGGCGGATCCAGATCGTCGCCTCGACCGACACGCTCGAGTACCTCCGCCGGTCGGGCCGCGTCTCGGGCGGCGCGGCGCTCTTCGGGACGCTCCTCGCGGTGAAGCCGATCCTCGAGGTCGCCGAGGGCGTCGTGCGGCCGATCGACCGCGTGCGCACGCGCGAGAGGGCCGTCGCGCGGCTGAAGGAGCTCATCGCCTCCCGCACGCCGGCGGGGGCGCGGGTGCACGCGTGCGTCCTGCACACGAACGACCCCGCCCGCGCGCGTACGCTCGGCGAGTGGGTTCAAGAGCAGTTCCACTGCGTCGAGTACTTCCTCTCCGAGGTCGGCCCGGTGATCGCGGTGCGCGCGGGGCCCGGCGTCGTCGGGCTCTGCTGGTACGCCGAGGAGGAGAGGTCATGAGTCTGGGGCGTCCCCTGGGCGCGCAGGCCGAGGCGGAGACGAGGTCGCCCGTCGCGGCCCGAGCGAGGGTCGATCCCGAGCGAGGGTCGGAATGAGGCTGCGGATGCCGTTCGGCCGGCGGAAGGAGCTGCCGTCGCACCTGTGGACGCAGTGCCCCGACTGCGGCGAGATGCTCTTCAACAAGCAGCTCGCGCGGAACATGAACGTCTGCCCGAAGTGCGACCACCACTTCAAGATCGGCGCGCGCGAGCGCATCGAGCTCCTCGCCGACAAGGGATCGTTCGTCGAGCACGACGCGCACGTCGTCTCGGGGGACCCGCTCGGGTTCGTCGACAGCCGTCCGTACCCGCAGCGCCTCGAGGCCGCGCGCGTGAAGAGCGGCTCGGAGGAAGCCGTCATCTGCGGCTCGGCCGCGATCGCGAAGGAGGCGGTCGAGCTCGCGGTGATGGACTTCGAGTTCATCGGCGGCTCGATGGGGAGCGCCGTCGGCGAGAAGATCACGCGCGCCGCGGAGCGCGCGCTCGTCGCCCGCGTCCCGCTCGTCGTCGTGTGCGCCTCCGGGGGCGCGCGCATGCAGGAGGGGACGCTCGCGCTCATGCAGATGGCGAAGACCGTCGCCGCGCTCGCGCGGCTCGCCGACGCGGGTGTCCCGTACGTCAGCGTCCTCACCGACCCGACGACGGGCGGCGTGCTCGCGTCGTTCGGGTCGCTCGGCGACGTCATCCTCGCGGAGCCGAAGGCGCTCATCGGCTTCTCGGGCGCGCGCGTCACCGACCAGACCATCGGCGAGCGCCTCCCCGCGGGCTTCCAGCGCGCCGAGTTCGTCCTCGCGCACGGGTTCGTCGACCAGATCGTGCCGCGCGCGCACCTCCGGGACCGGCTGGCGTTCTTCCTCGGAGCGTTACGCCCGCGCCCGCTCGACGCGCGGTGGAGCCTCTAGTGGCGACGGAGCCGATCCCGCTGCATCCGCGCCCCTCGGCCTGGGACGCGGTGAAGCTCGCGCGCGACCTCCATCGCCCGCACGCGCTCGACCTCATCGAGCGCGTCTTCAGCGCGTTCCAGGAGCTCCACGGCGATCGCGTGTTCCGCGACGACACCGCGATCGTCGGCGGGATCGCGATGCTCGAGGGGCGGCCGGTCGCCGTCGTCGGACAGCAGCGCGGCGCGTCGACCGAGGAGAACATCCAGCGCAACTTCGGGATGTCGCACCCCGAGGGGTACCGCAAGGCGATGCGCCTGTACCGCCTCGCCGAGCGCTTCCACCTCCCGCTCGTGACGTTCATCGATACGCCCGGCGCGTTCCCCGGGCCCGAGGCCGAGGAGCGCGGCCAGGCCGAGGCCATCGCGAAGAGCATCGAGACGATGACGCGGCTGCGGACGCCGTCGGTCGCGATCGTCGTGGGCGAGGGCGGCTCCGGCGGCGCGCTCGCGCTCGGCGTCGCGGACGTCGTGCTCGCGCTCGAGAACGCGATCTACTCGGTCATCTCGCCCGAGGGCGCCGCGGCGATCCTCTTCCGCAGCGCCGGCGAGGCCGAGCGCGCGGCGAAGGCGCTCAAGCTCTCGGGCCCCGACCTGCTCGAGCTCGGCGTCGTCGACGACCTCATCGCCGAGCCGCGCGGGGGCGCGCAGAACGACCACGACGCGACGGCGGCCGCGGTGAGGAGCGCGCTCCTCGCGGCGCTCGACCGCCTCGACCGCCTGCCGCTCGCGGATCTCCTCGCGACGCGGTACGAGCGCTTCCGGCGGATCGGCGTCGTCATCGAGCCCGAGGGCGCGCCCATCCCGCCGAAGCGGCCATGGTGGAAGCGGGTGCTCGGACGGTGAGCGAGAGCGACGAGGTCCTGGAGCTCCTCGACGCGCTCCGGAAGCTGCTCGACGGCTCGCCCGCGACCTCGATCGAGGTCGAGACGCCGGACTTCTCGGTGCGCGTGACACGCGCGACCGCGCCGGCACCGGCGAAGTCGACGGCGACAACGGCGGACGAGGCCGTCGCCGAGCCCGAGAGGGTGCGGCGCGTCCACGCGACGACGGTCGGCATCTTCTCCGCGGCGAAGGAGTGGCGGAAGGGCGACGAGGTGAAGCGCGGCGCCGTGCTCGGCGCGATCCAGTCGCTCGGGCAGATGGCCGACATCACCGCGCCCGCGGACGGCCGCATCGACGAGATCCTCGTCGCCGCGGGTGCGCCTGTGGAGTACGGGCAGGCGCTCTTCGCGATCGCGATCGCGTGATCGGAGCGGCGCCGGCGCGTTAGCGTCGTAGGCATGGCGTTCCGCACGCCGCGCGTGCGCGCGCTCGGGATCCTCGCGGCCGGTCTCGTACTCGTGACCGTCACGGCCCTCGTCACGAACGCGCCACGGGGCTCGCCCGCGGCAGAGCCCACGCCGACCGCGTCGCCGCCGTCCTCACCGCCCGCTGTCATCGACGAGATCGTCGCGAGCGTGGTCACCGACGACGCCGACGCGCTGCAGCGCCGCTTCGCCGGTGTCACGGCACGTGCCGGCCAGATCGTCGGCGGCCCGGTCGGCATCTACGGGCCGGCCGAGGTCACGACGTCCGAGTGGACATCGCTCCTCGGTCCCGCGCGCCGCTCGTTGCACGCCCTGGTGAAGGACCCGCGTGAGCCGTTCCCATGGTGGGACCAGCCGCCGCTGCCGACCCCCCGTGCCGCCGTCCTCGCCGCGCCGAGGGACTTCGACGTCGTCCTGATCGTCGAGAGCTCCGACGGGCGGAAGCATCCGTGGCGGTTCAGCGTCGCGAGCGACCGCGTGATCGACGTCGTGATCGATCGCGGGGTGGATCCGAGCGGCTTTGACCGTCCGCTCGTGCGGAAGCTCGGCTACCTCACGCCGTCGCCCGACGACGAGCCGGGCATGTTCCTCGTCTTGCCGCCCCAGGAGATGCGGCCGCCTCCCGTCGGCCTCGGCATCGGGCCGGGCTGGCCGGGGGGACCGCCCGCGCCCGTGCGCGCGCCCTCGCTCGCGCCCGACGGACGTACCGGCGAGCCCGCCATCGACCGGATCGTCGACCAGCTCGTGAGCGCCGATGCGGCGACCCTGCTCAGCACCTACCCAGAGCTGGCAGCTCGTCAGCAGGCGTGCGACCCGAGCTGCGATGACGTCCGCGTGCCGCCGGCCGTGTGGACGTCCCGCCTCGCCGCGGGCCGGCGTTCGCTCTACGCGGTCTTCACGGGGGATCCGGCCGACGCCCTGATCGTGCTCGCCGTCGACGGCGGGGGTCCGGTCGCGGAGGGATGGCGGTTCGCCGTGAGGGCGGGGAGGCCGGCCCAGGTGGACATCTTCGTCCCGTCGCTGGACCGGACCGGTCCGTTGCCCCCGTTCCTCTACGGGGCCGCGGCACACACGCCCGCGCCCGCTCGGGACTACGAGCGCTTCTACGTGCTGCCGCCGCAGGGCGAGCTTCCGCGGGCTCCGCGGACGCACGCGATGTCGGCGCGCACCGGCGATGCCGGCGTCGACGCTCTCCTCGCGACCCTCGAGGCGCGAGATGCTGCCAAGCTCCTGTCCGCGTTCGCGGACCCCGAGAAGCTGCTCGTGCGGAAGTGCTACGGCACCGAGTCGACGCAGGACCGCGCGTATGCCGAGAGCTGGTCGCGGACGGTCGCGGGGCAGCTGTACGGCCTGCACTCCGTGGTGCGGCTGCCCGCGGGCTATCAGCCGACGGCCGACCATCTCGTGATCGCGATCCGCCAGATGAAGCCGTACTGGTGGGACGGCGTCGGGATCCTCGAGCGCGCCGGGAAGATCGTCGGCGTCGTCACGGACGACGGTGCGTGCGCGCCCCAGATGATGTATCCGCCGGCGGGCTATCTCGTCCCGCCGCCACGCGGTGGGGAGCTCGACGCGTCTCGGCGGTCCGGGATCGGCATGATCGACGCGATCCTCGATGCCGCCGCGGCGCGCGATGAGAAGGCGATGGCCGGCCTCATCGACTACTCGAAGCGCGCCTGCGGGGACGGCGGCGGCCCGCCCGGTACGAACCCGCCGCAGTGCCCGTCGGGGTCCCGCCCCGGAACGCTCGTGGACATCCTGCCGTGGATCGTGTGCGAGGGCGGCTTCGCGACGCGCGAGACCGCGGCGAGCTCGCTGGTGCGCGAGGTCGGGCCGGATGCTGGGGCCAGCCTCTACGCCGTTCTGCCGGCACCAACGGATCCGCGGGCCACGATGCCTCCGAGTCCGCCCTTCGCCATGGCCGTCCTCGTGTGGAAGCGCGGCGACGTGATGACGCTCGCGGTCGGCGAGCACGGCGTGTCGAGCGTGGGCCGCACGTGCGGTCCGTCGAACCCGGGGACCGCGATACACGCGGGTCAGCCGACGTTCCTCCTGTCGCCTCCGTGACGGACGCCTGGAGCGAGAGGTCGACGGCGAACGTCGCGCGGTGGACGCCCGCCGCGGAGCGCCGCGCGCACCGGCTCTCGTCGGCCGAGGCGACGTGGCGACCGCCGCGGCCTCGTCCTCGAGTGAACGGCCGCTAAGATCGACCGCTCGTGGACGTGTACCTCGAGCGCGGATCGAAGCGGACGTTCGCGTGCGCGGTCGGCTGGCCGGGCTGGTGCCGCAGCGGCCGCGACGAGGCGTCGGCGCTCGACGCGCTGCTCCGGGCGGGACCGCGCTACGCGCGCGCGCTGAAAGGGACGCGGCTCGGATCCGTGGCGCCGAAGCACGTTTCGGCGTTCCGCGTCGTCGAGCGGCTGCCGGGCGACGCGACGACCGACTTCGGCGCGCCCGGGGCGATCCCGAAGGCTGACGAGCGTCGGATGACCGATCCGGACATGCGTCGCGTGCGCACCGTCCTCCGCGCGTGTTGGCGCGCCTTCGACGAGGCCGCGCTCTCCGCGAAGGGCAAGGCGCTTGCGAAGGGGCCGCGCGGCGGCGGGCGCGATCTCGACGCGATGACCGAGCACGTCATCGAGGCGGACCGCGGGTACATCGGCGCGCTCGGCGGGAAGGCGCCGCCGCGCGAAGGGACGGTCGCCGAGCGCCTCGAGGCTGTTCGCTTCGCGATGCTCGAGACCATCGCGGCATCGCGGCGCGGCAAGCTCTCCGAGCGCGGGCCGCGCGGCGGGAAGCGCTGGAAGCCGCGCTTCGCGGTGCGCCGGAGCGCGTGGCACTGGCTCGACCACGCGTGGGAGATCGAGGACCGCGCGCCGCGATGAGGCTCGTCGAGCTCGCGCGGTCCGGGTGCTCGTGTCGCACCTTCACTGCCACATCCGCCGCTTCGCCTTCCTATGGACCACACGGGCGTTTCAGCGCCTCCCCCGTTCGCGTCCGGGGAGGGCGTTGAGCGCTCTGACGTCATCTTCGTCGTAGGGGTCGCCGGTCGCAAGCTTCATGCGGATGAGGTCATCGCGGCCGACGAAGCGGATGACGAGCTCGCGCATCTCGACGACGAGCGCGCGTCCCTTGAGCTCGCCGTACGGCGCGGCGCCGGGCACGTCGCTGAACACATCCAGCCCGCCGGCGCTCGTCTCCATCGTGAAGTTCGCTCCGTTGCCGTGCACCGCAGGGTCGTAGACGTCCGATCGCCCTCGCGATACCGGGGTACTCGGCCGCGAGACCTTCGCCAAGCATGCTCATTCGGCCGCCATCTCCGCGATCGCGCCGAGCAGGACGAACGTAGCGGAGAACGCCAGGCCGGAGACGAGCAGCGTCGCGGGATCCCCGGCCATTCGTAGTGGTACCGCACCGAGACCCTGCGGGTTCTCGGCATAGGGTCTGGATCGCCTCGTGGCCGCGGTACTAGGCTCTGCACCCGTTCGGAGACCTCGATGACCGTGCTGTCGCGTGAGGCATTGGACGCGGATGTCCTTCAGCTTGCCCGGCTCCTCACCGAGTCGCATCCCGACGCATTCGGCGCGGACGGACCGATCGCCTTCCGGGGTCGCGTCGACGAGATCCTTGCGTCGCTCCCCGCGGATGGCATGCCGGTCGATCGCTTCCTCGCGCTCGTTCGCCCGCTCGTCGCCTCCGTCCAGGACGGACATACGTGGATCGGGCTGCCGGATGCACCGTCGCACGAGCGTCCGGCGCGCGTGTGGCTCGAGTGGGAGATGGTCGAGGAGCGGCTCGTCCTGCGTACCGTGTACCAGCCCGAACATCGGCGCCTGCTCGGCGCGCGTCTGGTCGCGGTGCAGGGCGTCCCGTTCGCCGAGCTCGTGCGGCGCATGCACGGCCTCCGCGGCGCGGACAACGTCTACAACGACCTCGATCACCTGCGCTGGGCGCTCAAGGACGAGATCGGCCTGGGCGACCTGCTGAACGAGACCCTGCGGGTGGTGGCCCTCAAGCTCGCGTTACCCGACGGCACTGCGGCGACCCTTGAGCTGCGGCTCGCCGCGGATGCTCCCGGGGACGCGATCGAGCCGCCGTCGTCGGTGACCCTCCCGCCCGTCAACGCTGCCGACATCGGCTGGGGCTTCCTCGACGCTCAGCGTTCGGTCGCGATCCTCCGTATCGACTCGCTCACGCGCTACCGCGAAGGCTTCGAGTCCGCACGCTCCGCGGGGCAGACCGATGTGCTCGGCGCGCAGCTCTCCGAGGTCTCGGAGAAGGCAGCGGGTCATGCGCTCGAGACCGTGGAGGCGCGTTTCGCTGCCGTGCCCTCGGCGACGGAGGCGTGCCGCGGGCTTCTCTCGGGCATGCGCGAGGCGCGCACCACGTCGCTCTTCGTGGATCTGCGTCGCAACGCAGGGGGCAACAGCTACCTTGCCCTCATCCTCGAGTACTTCCTCTACGGGCTCGAGGGCGTGCTCGTCTCGGATCAGGGATACCAGATCAAGCGCTTCTCACCGCTGTATCTCGAGAACCGCCCCGCCGCCTCAGATACGCAGAGGCGGCAGATCGGAACGTGCCTGCGCAACGGCGGCTACGACTTCACCGACGAACGGGAATGGCGCCAGCAGCAGGCCGGGCCGGGCCCCGAGGAACGCGCGCAACGCCTCCGGCAGTTCCGCGAGCACCTCTCGCGTTCGCCCACGTTCGCCGCGGCCGTCGATCACGGACCGCTCAGTCCTACGGAAGCTCGCGTGATCGTTCTTACGTCTGGCGAGACCTTCAGCGCCGGCTTCGACGTCGCGGCCATGCTCGTGAAGCACGGCGCGACCGTCGTGGGCGTGCCGTCATCACAGGCCGGGAACTGCTTCATCGACGGCCTCTGGTACCACCTGGATCATTCGAAGCTCCGCGGCACGATCTCGTACAAACGGAGCTTCCTCTTCCCACGTGAACCTGAGCGCGGAAAGCTCCTCCGCCCCGACGTCGAGCTGACCTACGGGTACCTGGCTGGGACCGGCTTCGATCCGAACGCCACCGCCCGGCTCGCTCTCGAATGGATCGCCGCACAGCGGATCACCGAGCCGTTCGAGAGGCAGGCGGATCGGTGACGCGCGGGGACGCGATCTCGTAGCTACCGACCGATGACGGTCGCGAGGTAGGTGCCGTCGGGATCGAGCGAACCGGGGTCGAACGCGAACGTCACGCGGTCGCCGGCGCTCAGGTCGCGCAGCGACGCGGCAGGATGCGCGACCTGCGCGAACGTCGTTCGGCCGTCGACGCGCAGCCCGATCAGGGCGCCGTCCAGGCTTGCCTGCGCGCCGGCATTCACCGCGTCCACGCGGATCCACACGGCGTCTTGACGCACGGCGACGACCTGCCCGGAGCTCTTCATGTGTCGAGGCGGGTCCGTTGACAGCGCGAGCGGGGTCAGGGTCGCGGTCATCGTCGCCTGTGACGCCGCAGGTCCTGGCGCGGCGCACGCCACGAGCACGACGAGGAACGCGATCGCGCCGCGCCGCTCGCGCCTCACGCCGGTACTACCGCCGCATCGCGTTCCCGGTTCCCATCCGCGTAGCGCCGAACGTCCGGGACGTAAGAGTTATGGCGCACAACTCGGATGGCGCGGAGCGTCCGGCCGTCGAAGATGACTGACGATGCGCGACCGCTTCGGCATCCGCGCCGCGGTCCTGGCCTTGCTGGTGACGGCGTGCGGAGGGCCGTCCGCCGCGGCGAGCGGTGCGACGCCGACGCCCGCCTCGCTCGCGACCGCTGCTGCGTCGCCTTCGCCGGCACCGAGCTACCAGCCGGGACCGAACTCCGCGAGCGGACGCGTCGTCCGCCTCACGCCGATCGGGGTCGTCATCGATGAGGCCGGCACCGAGATCGAGGTGGACCTGCGCTCCGCCGTGAGCGTGTGGAAAGAGACGTCGGTCTCGGCGGACGCGATCGAGGTGGGGGATGACCTCTGGGTCAACGGCAGCAGCGGCGCCGGCGCGCTCGTCGCGCGGTACGTGTACGCGAACATGGGCCGCCTCGACGGCATCGTCCTCGCCTTCGACGGCCGTCAGCTCGTGATCGCCCTACAGAAGTGGTGGATCGAGACGCCGACCGAGGTCAAGGTCGACCTCTCGGAATACGTCGAGATCGAGCGCCTGAGCGGCGGCGCGCGGGAGCCGGCGGATCGGAGCGACCTCAAGCTCGGCACGCCGATCGGCATGGTCACGTACCGGCCCCGGGCGGGGCCGCCGCGAGCAACGAAGGTCTGGCTCTCCGCCGTCCCATCGGCGGCCCCGTCGCCGGGCCCCCTCCTGACGCGACCGGTCCTCGGACCGGCCACCTCCGTCCTTCCCGTCGCCGGCGCCGCCGCGGCCGATGCCGGCGCGCTCGTCATCCACTTCGGCGGGACGTGGTGGTACTACGGGCCGGCGGGAGCGGTCGCGCCGGGGCCGTCGCTACGACAGGACGCCGAGCACGCCTCGCCGGCGGGCCGCCTCACCGCGGTCGAGCGCTTCGTACCGACGGCGCCCGGCGGCGCGTTCCAGATCGCCAAGGAGCTCGCGATCCGCGAGTCCGGGGTCGAGCGCGTCCTCTATCGCGCGCCGCGGGACGGCTTCTACTGGTCGGGCTGGTCGCCCGATGGGCGCTACGTCGCGCTGTGGGAGATCGACACGTACAGCGGCTCGCTCGACATGGACGGGCGAACGCTCGTCGCGATCGACGTCGAGACGGGCCGGCGTATCGCGCTCGGGACGACGCTCCTGTACGGCACGACCGCGTGGGCGCCGCCGCACACGCTCGCGTTCATCGACGGTCCGGGTCGGATGCCATGGGACCGCAAGACGCTGCGCCTCTGGTCGCCCGAGGACGGGATCCGTACGGTCACCGGGCCTGGCGTCGCCGCGTTCTCACCCGCCTGGTCGCAGGACGGCCGGTCGCTCTTCTTCATCGCCGGACCCGACGGCACGTGGGATCCGCTCGCGGCGGCGGCCGGCCGCGGCGTCGGCGATAGGCGCATCGAAGTGTGGGACGCCAAGACCGGCTCGATCCGCGCGCTCGCGCATGAGCCTGGGTACGTCGAGGAGGGCGTGCGCCCGTCGCGCGACGGCGCACGCCTGCTCGTCCTTCGGCGCCGGATCGCGACCGCCGCCGACGTCGGCTCGATCCCACGTGTGGACCTCGAGGTCTGGCTCACCGATCCCGCGGGAGCGCACGGCGCGATGCTCGTGCGCTTCCCGGGAGCGGGCCTGAACGCCTACGGCTATCCGATGGGGCCGACCGAATGGGAATGGAGCAAGTGATCAGGCGCGCGGCTTCCGTGCCTTGATCCAGAACCGTCGCTGACGGATCGTGATCGGCCCCTCGCGGTCGATCCGCGCCTGGATCTCGCGCAGCCGCGCGCGATGCGTCGGGATCGAGAAGCCCGGCACCATCCAGGGGATCGCCTTCAGGCCATACGCGAGCGCGCCGACGTCCTTTACGTGCTGCACCAGCGGCGCGGACGCGTGCTCGACCACATCGGATCCGACGCTTCGCAGTTGGTCCGGGCACCACGTCTCCCAGCGCTCCGCCGGGTCGAACCGCGGTCCTTCGGCGTCGAACAGGGCGCGGTAGTCGTCGTCGTTGCCCGCGTCGACCTGCTGTGTGATGAACCACCCTCCCGGCGCGAGCACGCGGCTCACCTCGGTCGGCTCGAAGCTCTCGTGTCGGTCGACGACGAGGTGGAACGAGCCGGTGGCGAACGGCAGCCGCGCCGACAGCCCCGGCACAGGCGCACCGCTGTTGTCGCGCGCCGGCTCGACCTGCACGACGCTCACGCCGAGAGGCCGCAGGCGCGCGGCGGCGACCCGGACGTTCGGCGGCCACGCCTCGGTCGCGACCGTGAGGTGAGGCCGATGCGGCAGCGACGCGAGCCACTCGCCCCCGCCGGTCCCGAGGTCGAGCAGGTCGGGGGAGCGCTGCGCGACGGCGAGGACCTCCGCCGTGTAGTCCCACGGGAGCGGGTCGGCTTCGATGCGCCCCTCGATCCAGCTGAAGTCCCAGCCGCTGAACGGCTGGCGCTCGGCCTCGTCGAGCAGCGCCTCGACGCGATCGCTCAACGGTGCGACCTCCACGCCGCGATGCTCGCAGCGGTACCGAGTCCGAGGATGCCGCCGACGATGGCGTAGTCCGCGCTCGCGTCGACGAGCGCGCATGCCGGATCGGTCACACATCCGATCGTCTGCGCGAGAGCCGCGGCGAGGAACACGAGGCCGGTCGTCATGAGGGCCCCTGCGGCCGCCGCGAGCCGCCACCGGGAACGGGCGACCGCGAGCACGGTGCCCGTCGCAGCGGCCGCGACGACCCACGGCACATCGATCCCGAACCGGAGAACGAGGAGCGTCGCGAGCAGGGCCGATCCGGCCCCGGTCGCCACGGCGGCCATGCCGCGGGAGACTACTCGCGCGCGGGTCGCGGGAGCTATCGGGATCGTGCCGTCAGGAGCTCCATGGTCCCGGGCTGCATCGTGGTGTGACGGCGACCGCTCGCT
Source organism: uncultured Chloroflexota bacterium (assembly GCA_964609145.1). Lineage (GTDB taxonomy): Bacteria > Chloroflexota > Limnocylindria > P2-11E > P2-11E > JACPOT01. The sequence continues at coordinate 4,929 of CAZSRI010000024.1, read as the reverse complement.
TCGAGCGCACGCTGCAGCCGGCGCCGCTCCGACGGGTCCGTCGTGGTCGAGAGCAGCCGCAGCAGCTTCGCGCGCTGCTCGGCCACCATGTCGGCGTCGCCGCCGGCCCCGCGTTGCGCCGCCTCGATCGTCATGAGCAGCGCTTCCGCTTCCGTGTACCGGCAGGCGACCGCCGGGAGCCGCTCGGCCTTCGCGAGCACCGGCCTGCGGAGGTCTACAACCTCGCGGCGCAGTCGTTCATCCCCACCTCGTGGCCGCAGCCTGTGTTCACCGCCGAGGTGACGGCGCTCGGCGTGACGCGCGTGCTCGACGCGATCCGCCTCGTGGATCCGGACATCCGGTCCTATCAGGCCAGCTCGAGCTCCGCTGGGAGGACCACGTCCGCGCCGACCCCTCGCACCTACGCCCCGCCGAGGTCGACTCGCTCGTCGCCGACGCCTCGCGCGCCCGCGCCGAGCTCGGGTGGAAGCCGGAGGCCGACCTCCCTGGCCTCGTCGCGATGATGGTCGACGCCGAGCTCCGCGCTACGGGTTAGAGACCGCCGCTCGCGATCAGCGACGCCATCCACCTGCGGTCGAGCGGGTCGACCCGTCGAATGCCGTGAATGCCGTCGAACGCCACGTCGGCGGAAACGATCGTCCCGATCCCGTTCGCTCTGCACGTCGCGGCGTGGATGCGATCGTTCGCACCCAGACGCCGTAGGTCAGAGGACATGGCTGCCCGGAAGATGGCATCACTCACGCCGAGCAATGGAGTGAACAGGGTGTAGGCGTGTTCCGTCAGGCCGGTAAGGTCTCCAGCCTTGCCCGAGAGCTCCGCATGCCACACCTCCTCCAGCACCGCAACGGATGTGCGGCCTTCAGCGTCGCCGCGTGCGATCGCCACCAGCAGATCTCCGCACGGTCCGTGGAACCCGGACGACGCGGTGCGGCTGTAAACGAGCACATTCGCGTCCACGAAGAAGGTCACGCCTTCTTCTGCCGCCTCCGCAGGGCTTCCGGGAAGTTCGCGAGTCGCTCTTCGCCGATCAGTTCATTCATCTGCTCGACCGTGAGGTCTCGGCCACCCCTTGCGTGGGTGATCTCGTGCGCCGCACGGATCCGCTCCTCGAGCGTGACCCTGCCGTAGCGCTCGTCGATCGCATCGCGAATGAGCTGCCCGACGGACTTGCCGCTCTCTTTCGCCCGCGCCTCAAGGCGGCGCCGTTGCTCCTTCGAGACGAGCAGCTGGATGCGCTGATCAAGCATGTGCATATCCTACACATGTCCCTCGGCAACGCCTTGCGCATCGCGCCTCTACGCTCCGCCGCCGTGAGGATCCCGCGCATCGTGGAGCCGCTGCGCCACCGCGACTTCCGGCTGCTGTGGGTCGGCCAGACCTTCACCATCTTCGGGACGTTCGTGACGAACGTCGCGTACCCGTTCCAGATCCTGCAGCTCGGCGGATCCGCGTTCGAGCTCGGTGTGCTCGTCGCGATCTACGCCGCTGTGAACCTCGCGTTCCTGCTCGTCGGCGGCGCGATCGCGGACCGCGTCTCGCGACGCATGCTCATCATCGTCACCGAGTCCGCGAGCAGCCTCGTGACCGGCACCGTGGCGATCCTCGGCATGGCACACGTCCTCCAGATCTGGCACCTCTACGTGACGTACGCGTACTTCGGCGCAGCATCCGCCTTCAGTGTCCCAGCGGTCGGCGCGATCATCCCTGACCTCGTCCCAGAGGACATCCTCGTCCAGGGGAACGCGCTGCGCGGCCTGTCGCGCCAGATCGCGCGTGTCGGTGCGCCCGTGGTGGGTGGGATCCTCGTCGCGGCCATCAGTCCCGCCGCGGCGTTCGTGTTCGACTCCGCGACGTTCTTCGTATCCGCCGGCGCCGTCGCGTTGACGGTGGGGCGGCCGCTCGCCCAGGGAGTGCGGCGCTCGATCGTGCGCGAGATCGGCGAGGGGCTGCGTTTCGTCTTCTCGCTCCAATGGCTCTGGTTCACGATCTTCGGGTTCTCGCTCGTGAACGCCGGCTTCGTCGCCGCGCTCGTGGCGCTGCCGCTCCTCGTGACGCAAGTGCTCGGCGGTACGGCGTCGCTGTACGGCGTGATCAGCGGAGCGACGGGCGTGGGTGAGGCCGCGGGCGCGATCCTCGTCGGGCAGTACCTGCGGACGCGCTCGGGATCGGTCATGTACCTCTTCGGTGCGCTGGGCGCCGCGGGGCTCCTCACGTACGGCCTCGTACCGACGGTGCCCGGCGCGCTGACCGCGAGCGTCGTGGACGGTCTCGCGCTCGTCGGGTTCACGATCCTGTGGGAGAGCGCGGTGCAGCGGCACGTCCCGCGCGCGCTCCTCGGCCGCGTCACGAGCGTCGACTGGTTCGGCGGGATCCTCCTCGGGCCGATCGCCCCCATCGCCGGCGCGGCCATCGCCCAGGCCTACGGTCCGCCGGCGGTCTTCATCGCGGGCGGTGTCGTGGCGGCGGCCGTCGTCCTCACCGGCCTGGCGCTTCCCTCGATCCGTCAGCTTCGGTGATCCGGACCGCCACGCGCTTCACGCATGCGACGCGCAAGCGCGCCGGTCCCCGCACCGACGTCGAGCACGACCTTCGGCTCGACGAGCAGACCGCGCAGGATCTCGAACACGGCGTGCGGGTACGGCGCCCGGTAGCGGTAGGCTCGCGCGACCTCGGCATCCGTGAAGACGTCGCCGAGCTTCACGACCGGACTCTAGGTCGCCGGCGTCTCTTCCTGCCACAGGCGGCGCATCTCCTCCGACGACGCGAGCAGCTCGGCAAGCGTTCCGATCCCGTCGACGCGCCCGGACTTGAGGACGACGATCCGATCGGCGCGGCGCAGCGCGGGGCGCCGATGCGAGACCGCGAGGATCGTCATCCCTCCCGATCCGAGCAGGCGGCTCCACAGCGCTCGTTCGGTCTCGATGTCGAGCGCGCTCGAGAGGTCGTCGACGACGAGGAGCTCCGGCGCGCGCACGAAGGCGCGGGCCGCGGCGGTGCGCTGGACCTGGCCGCCGGAGAGGCGCACGCCGCGCGAGCCGACGGGCGTGTCGAGCCCCTGCTCGAAGAGCGCGACGTCGGGCCCGAGGACGGCCGCGTGCAGCGCGTCCGGGATCCGCGGCGCCGCGTCCGCCCGGCCGAGGAGGATGTTCTCCAGCAGCGTCGCGCTGAAGAGCCGTGGCACCTGCGGGACGTACGCGCAGCGCGGCGGCGTCATGGCCTCGGCGGGGTCGCCGACGGCGACGCCGTTCCAGCTGATCGTCCCGCGCTGGGCGGGGAGCAGCCCGAGGAGGGCGCGCAGCAGGGTCGTCTTCCCCGCGCCGACGCGTCCGGTGACCACCGTGAACGTGCCGCGCTCGGTGGTGAAGGAGACGTCGCGGATCCCTTCGACGGGGCCGACGCGGCAGGTGAGCCCATCGACCGCCAGCGCGCGCAGCGGCTCGACCGGCGCGGGCGCCGGGATCGAGAGGTCTCGTGGATCGTTCAGCTCGACGCGCGTGTGCGCCACGAGCGCGTGGTCCGGGACGTCGCTGTCGCCGCCGCGCATGAGCGCGAGCATCCGCCGCAGCGAGACGGCGAGCTGCTTGTACTGGGTGAGGAAGGACCCGGTGAACGTGCTCCCCTCCGTGACGAAGCCGAGGTACGAGACGAAGAGCGCGAAGTCGCCGACGGTGAAGTGGCCCGCACGCATCGACTGCGCGCCGATGAGCAGGATGAGACCGGTGCCGAGGTTGACCGCGTTCAACTGGAGCGACTGGAGCGCGAGCATGACCCGCTGCTCGCGCAGGACCGCCCCGCACCGCGCGTCGTTGATCGCGCGGAAGTGCTCGACGACACTCCCTTCGGCGCGTGCGATCTGGATCGCCGCGACCGAACCGAAGAGCTCGCTCAAGGTCCCCGTCACGCGGCTCGTGGCGTTCTGCGTCGCGGTCCGTGCCCCCTGGAGCCGCGCCGTCGCGACCTGCGCCGCGACGACGACCGCGACGAGCGGCACGAAGACGAACACGGCGACGGTCGCGTTCACGCTGATGAGCACGGCGAGCGCGATCGCCACCACGATCGCGTAGAAGGTGATGTCGAGCACCTGGTCGACGGCGTTCTCCGCGATCCGCACGTCGTCGCGCAGGACCGTGAGCGCTTCGCCGGGCGTGCGGTCGAGGGCACGCGCTCCAGGGCGCCGCAGGATCTCCGCCAGGAGGTTGCGCTGCAGGACGGCGCTCAGGCTGAAGCGATAGATGACGTCGACGAGCAGCCCGACGACGTAGACCGCGGCCTGGCCGACCCCGACGGCGACGAAGAGCGCGGCGAGCCACACGACGGGCGGCGCACCCGCCGGCGACCGGAGCGCGTCGAACGCGACCTTCGCGGCGAGCCCGGGCAGCAGGCGCGAACCGTAGACGCCGATCCACGCGACCCCGTCGACCGCGTACAGCCACGGCCGGTACGCGAGCATCCGCCGGACGAAGGAACCGGTGCTCACGCGAGCACCTCCCGCATCCCGGTGCGGAGGAGCGCGGCGAAGCGCGAGGACGGATCGGCGGCGAGCGCCGCGCGCTCGCCGTGCTCGACGATGCGTCCCTCCTCCAGGATCGCGACCTCATCGCACCGCCCGAGGGTCTCGAGGCGGTGCGCGATCACCACGCCGGTCCGGTCCGCCAGGAGCGCGTCGATGGCCGTCTCGAGGAGGCGTTCGGTCGCGGGGTCGAGCCGAGAGGACGCCTCGTCGAGGACGACGAGGCCGGGCTCGCGCAGGAACGCCCGCGCGAACGCGAGGAGCTGCGCTTCGCCGGCGGAGAGCGTGTTCGCGGTCATGACGGTGTCGAGGCCGCCCGCGCGCGCCGCGAGCCACTCGCTCAGCCCGAGCCGGCGCAGCGCGTCGAACGTGCGCGTGTCGTCGATCGCGCGGTCGAAGAACGTGACGTTCTCGCGGAC
>CAZSRI010000023.1:0-28487 GCA_964609145.1 uncultured Chloroflexota bacterium | reverse complement strand
CCGCGACGACCTCGCCGAACCGCTTCGTGACGTGGTCGAACGTCACCGTCGCCATGGCGTCCTCCTAGCCGGTCCGTGCCCGAAGGAACTCGAGCGCGACCGTCGGCAGGTCGGTGGTGAGCGCGTCCACGCCGCAGTCGACGAGGTGCTGGAGCTCCTGCGGCGTGTTGCCGACCCAGCCGCACACCTCGAGATGGCGGGCGTGTCCCTCTTCCACCCGTTCGCGCGAGAGGATCGCGAGCTGCAGGCACACCTGAGCGCAGCCGAGACGATCCGCGGTCTCGATCCCTGCCGCCGGATCCGTGCTCGTGATGAACGCTCGTCCGAGGTGTGGCGCGATCCCGCGGATCAGCTCGAGAGCCTCGACCTCGAACGAGGAAACGACGCTGCGGTCTTCGAGGCCGCGTTCCTGCACGGCGCGCGCGATCCCGGCGCACACGCGGCGCATGCGATCGGACGAGTCCCGCTTCACCTCGACCTGGAGCACGGGCCGCGCGGGGGCGAGCGTGTCGAGCACCTCGGCGAGCGTCGGGATGCCCGCGTGCTCGGGCCACTGCGGGCGCTGCCCCCGCGCCTCGAGCCGGCGGAGGTCCGCCAGCGTGAGGTCGGCGACGCGGCCGGTGCCGTTCGTGGTGCGGTCGACGGTCTCGTCGTGGATGACGACAAGCTGCTCGTCGGCGGAGAGCCGGACGTCGAACTCGAACGCCGTGATCCCGAGGCCGAGCGTGTACCGGAAGCCGGTGAGCGTGTTCTCGGGTGCCTCGCCGCGCGCGCCCCGGTGACCGTAGAGGCGGATCACCCGGCGCGCTCCCACGACGCGGGGGGGAGGAGCTCCTCGAGCCGCTCGAGCACGAACGTCGGGCGATCCGTCTCGGCGGCGGCCATGACGGCCTCGAGCGTGGTGTCGCCGGTGAGCACGAGCGCGGCCGGCATCCCGGCGCCGAGCGCCATGCGGACGTCCGTCACGAGCCGGTCGCCGACCATGATGCAGTCGCCGGCGCCGAGACCGAGCGCGCGCAGCGCCGTGCGCAGCATGAGCGGGTCGGGCTTGCCCACGTTCACCTCGCAGCGCGCGCCGGTGCAGGCCTCGATCGCCGCGACGACCGCCGCCGCATCGGGCTCGCCGCGTCCCCCCGGCAACGGGCAGTAGCGGTCGGGGTTCGTGGTGACGAGGCGGGCGCGCTTGTGGTACCAGATCGCGTCGAACGCGATCTGCAGCTTGCGGTACTCGAACGTGCGGTCGTAGCTCGCAATGACGATGTCGATCTCGCGCGGGTCCTCTGAGACGCGGATCCCCGCCTCACGCAGCGCGCGGCGGAGCGGCTCCTCGGAGATGGGGAACACCGTGGCGTGCGGGTGCTCCTGCAGGAGCCACTGGACCATCGTGTAAACGGTATTGATGACGTCGCCTTCGGTCGCCGGGATCCCGAGGCGCGTGAGCTTCTGCGCATACTCCCGCCGGTCGCGCGTCGGGTTGTTGGAGAGGAACAGGGTCCGCGAGCCGTGGTCGCGGATCCTCGCGAGCACCCGGCTCGCACCCGGGAGGAGCTCCTCGCCCAGGTAGAGGGTGCCGTCGAGATCGAACACGTAGCCGGCGAAGAGGGTCTCGGGCCGGACGCGCAGCCACCCTGACACGGCTTCTCCTCTTGACGTGGCGCGGCGGTCGCGTATCGTGCCACGCGCCGCACAAATGTGCAAGCACAAATGTCCATAGCGCTCGGCGCACGCCCGGCCCGGCTCGCCGGTGACGAGACGGCGCAGCTCCTCGCGTCGGTGGCGCGCATGTACTACTTGGACGGCCTGGGGCAGCAGGAGATCGCCGAGGTCGTCGGCGTGTCGCGCTCGCGCGTCTCGCGGGCCCTCACCGATGCGCGCGAGCGGGGGATCGTCCGGATCTCCGTCGCCGAGTACGACCCGCGTGACGGCGAGCTTGAGGCCAAGCTGCGAGAGCGCTTCGGCCTTCGGCACGCGATCGTCGTGAAGACGATCGGCCGCGCGACCGAGAACGTCCGCCGCACCGTCGGGTACTACGCGGCGCCGGTCGTCTCGGAGCTCGTCGGCGCGGAGGGCACGCTCGGCGTCGCCGGCGGGCGCACGATCCGCGAGCTCATCCACTTCATGGTGCCGCCCGAGTGGGTGCGAAACGCGACCGTCGTGCAGCTCATGGGCAACACGGGTCCGGATCCGAGTGAGGTGGACGCCATCGAGCTCGCGCGCGTGCTCGCGCAGCGGTTCAAGGGCGGCTTCTTCACGCTCAACGCCCCGGCGTTCGCGGAGGACACGCGGACGCGCGACGTGTTCCTGGCGCACGCGCACATCCGGATGATCTGGGGCCTCTTCCATTCGCTGCGGCTCGCCCTCGTCGGGATCGGCTCGCTCGAGGATTCCGTCTTCGTCGAACGCGGCGCGCTCGAGGACGCGGACCTCGCGCGGCTCCGCGAGCACGGCGCGGTCGGCGAGATCTGCGGGCGGTTCTTCGACGCCCGCGGCCGGGAGTGCGAGAGCGAGTACCGCGATCGGGTCGTGAGCATCGACCTCGAGACGCTGCGGCGGTGCCCGGACGTGGTCGCGGTGACGAACGGGACGCGCCGGACGGCGGCGACGCGGGCGGCGCTCGCCGGGCGCCTGGTCACGTCGCTGGTGATCGACGACCGCGGGGCCGAGGCGCTCCTGGCGGACGAGGCGGAGGGATGAGAGGGCCTGGCGTGTGGCGACCGAACGATGAACGCAGCGGGAGGGATCCGAGCATGGGCGACCAGGATCGCGACCAGGGCGAATGGCGATACCGCATCACGAGGCGCACGCTGCTGGGAGGCGCGCTCGCGGTGACCGGCGGCGCGATCGCGGCGGCGTGCGGCCCGGCGTCAGTGCCGGGGGCCGGCGCCACGGCAACGGTCGCGGGCACGGCCGCGGGGACGCCCGCGGGCACCGCCGCGGTGAAGCCGGCACCCGAGATCACGTTCGCGCACATCTGGGCGTCACCGCCGAACGCGGCCGGCGACCAGAAGCACCCGGCGTCGCAGCTCGTGGACGCCTTCAACGCGAAGAACACCGGCGTGAAGGTGGCGGAGGAGATCGACGCGAACTACTACGAGGTGCTGCAGAAGGTCCAGGCCGCGATGGCGGCCGGGAAGCAGCCGGCCCTCGCAGTGACGCCGTGGGCCAACCTGCTGTTCGCCGACTCGGCGCTCGGGATCACGAACATGGAGACCTACATCCCGAAGGTGGATCTCGACACGCTCCTCGCGAACTACAAGCCGGCGACGATCTCGCTCGTCACCCTCAATAGCAAGGTCATGGGCCTGCCGTTCGCCCTCTCCACGCCGGTCGTCTACTACAACAACGACGTCCTGAAGCAGGCCGGCGTCGAGTCGAGGGCGCTCCTCAAGGACTGGGACTCGTTCGCGCAGCTCGCCCCCAAGGTGAAGGGGGTCACGGGCAAGCCGATCCTCGGCTTCGGCACGAACTTCGACTGGCCGATGCAGAGCCTCATCCAGAACGCGGGCGGCCGCGTCATGGACGACAACGCCCAGCCGGCGATGGACAGCCCCGAGGCGATCGGCGCGCTCACGGTGATGGCGGACCTGAAGAAGAGCGGCCTGTTCTCGGTCGCGACGACCACGGAGAACAACGCCGCGTTCCAGGGCGGCACGATGGCCCTCTTCATCTCGAGCATCGCATCGCTCGGCGGGCTCCGGAAGAACGTGAAGTTCGATATGGGCGTCTCGCCGTTCCCGCTGTACAAGGGCAGACCGCGTCACATGTCGACGGGCGGCTCGTTCATCGCGTCCTACGCGCGCACCGACGCGCAGAAGGCGGCCGCGTGGCAGTTCGTGAAGTTCGTCGCCTCCGAGGAGGGCCAGAAGATCTGGGGCAAGGTCGGCTACCTCAACGCGACGAAGTACGACCTCCCGGTCCTCCCCGGGCAGGAGGCCTCGTACACGCAGCTCACCGAGGGCCAGGGCGCGTCACGCGAGACGAACTGGCCCGGCACTCGAGGGGCCGAGCTCCAGAAGACGTGGGAGACCTACATCACCCGCATCCTGCAAGGCGACCTCACGCCCGAGCAAGGCGCGAAGCAGGCGAAGGACGAGCTGCTGCGGATCCTGAAGCAGAGCTGAGGTCGCGGTGAGCGGATCGGTGCGGGTGGCCCCGGAGGGGGCCACCCGCACGGCCGGGAGACTCGGCGCGATCGCGCGCGTGCTCAGCGTGCTCAAGTGGGACACGGTCGCGCCCTACACGTTCATTGCCCCCGCGCTCGCCCTCATGGGGCTCTTCATCTTCTGGCCGCTCGTCTACTCCTTCTATCTGTCCATGCTCCGCTGGAACCTCGTCCGTCCGGTGCGGACGTTCGTCGGCCTTCAGAACTTCATCGAGCTGCCCCAGGATCCCCGCTTCCACGACGCGCTTGTGAACACCGGGGTGTACCTGCTCGCGCTGGTGCCGATCCAGGTGTTCCTGCCGCTCGCGCTCGCGCTCCTGCTGTGGCCCATCCGGCGGTCGCGCGCGCAGAACGCGTATCGCATCACCCTCTTCTCGCCGACGGTCATCTCGTTCGCCGTCGCGGCGCTCGTGTGGATGTGGATCGTGAGCCCGCTGCAGGGGATCCTGAACCAGGCGATCGAGCGTCTCGGCGGCTCGTCCATCGCGTTCCTCACGGATCCGAACACCGCGATCTGGACCGTCATCGGCGTGTCGGCTTGGAAGGTCATGGGGTTCAACTTCCTCCTCTATCTCGCGGCGCTCGAGGCCGTCCCGCCGGAGTACCTCGAGGCGGCGTCCATCGACGGGGCGGCGGGCTGGCAGCTCACCCGCTACATCCGCTGGCCGCTCATCTCGCCGACGTTCTTCTTCGTGCTCGTCACGACGGTCATCTTCGTCAACGACGAGGTCTTCAGCGCGATCAACGTCATGACCGGCGGCGGTCCCTTCGAGCGCACGACGAACCTCGTCTACTACCTGTACGAGCAGGCCTTCCGCTACTTCCAGGTCGGCGCGGCGAGCGCGGTCGCGCTCATCCTCTTCTTCGCCGTCGTCGCGCTGACGTGGCTGCAGTTCCGCTTCCTCGAGCGGCGGGTCCACTATGGCTAGCGTCGCGCGTGCCTCCGCGCGGGTCCGCGTCGCGCCGGCGCCCTGGAGCGGTGCGGCGGGCCGAGCTCTCCTGCACCTCGTGGTCGTGGCGCTGTGCGTCCTCACGATCTTCCCGCTCTTCTGGATGGTGAGCACCGCCTTCAAGCCCGAGGTCGAGATCTTCGAGCCGGGCATCCGGCTCCTCCCCGAGGCGCCGACGCTCGAGAACTTCCCCCTCGCGTTCCGCCTGTTCCCGACCGGCCTGTGGTTCTTCAACAGCCTCGTGATCTCGGTCGCGATCATGGCCGGCAAGCTCCTCCTCAGCCTGCCGGCCGCATACGCATTCGCGCACCTGCGCTTCCGGGGCAAGCGCGTCCTCTTCGCCCTCACGATCGCGACGATGATCGTCCCGTTCGCCGTGACGATCGTCCCCGCCTACCTCGTCGTCGCGCAGCTCGACTGGATCAACACGAAGCAGGGCGTGATCGTCCCATCGATCGCACACACTGCCTTCTACATCTTCCTGCTCCGCCAGTTCATGCTCTCGCTGCCCCAGGAGATCATCGACGCCGCGCGCATCGACGGCGCGGGCTCGTGGGCGGCGCTCCGGCTCATCGTCATCCCGAACATCCGGCCGGCGATCGCCGTCGTCGCGGTGCTCGCGTTCCTCGGGGCTTGGAACCAGTACATCTGGCCGCTGCTCATCCTCAACGACCTGAACGACAAGACGCTCGCCATCGCCATGCAGTTCTTCGCGGGGAATGCGGAGGCGAACCGGTACTGGGGCCCGATGATGGCCACCGCGACGCTCGCCGTCCTCCCGCCGCTGCTCATCTACGCGTTCGCGCAGAAGAGCATCATCTCGACCTTCGTCACCTCGGGGCTGAAGGGGTGACGACGGCCCGCGCCGCGACCCGGTCGCGTCGCGAGCTGGTCCTCGGGGTCGACATCGGCACCGCCAGCTCGAAGGGCGTGCTCGCCCGTGCCGACGGCGAGGTCGTCGCCACCGCGGAGCGCGCGCACGGCGTCTCGTCCCCACGGCCCGGATGGGCGGAGCAGGACGCCGAGCGCGTCTGGTGGCAAGACTTCACGGCGATCTGCGCCGAGCTCCTGCCTCGCGCCGACGGTCCGATCGCCGCGGTGTGCCCGAGCGGCATCGGACCCTGCGTCCTCGTCGCGGACGCGCGCGGCGAGCCGCTGCGCCCGGCGATCCTCTACGGCATCGACACGCGTGCCACGCGCGAGACCGCCGATCTCACCGATAGGCTCGGCGCGTCCGAGATCCTGCGGCGCGGCGGCACTCTGCTGTCGAGCCAGGCGCCCGGCCCGAAGCTCCTCTGGCTCCAGCGCAACGAGCCCGGGATCTGGTCCCGCACGGCACAGCTCCTCATGCCGAATTCGTTCGTCGTCGAGCGTCTCACCGGCGAGTACGTGCTCGACCACCACTCCGCGAGCCACACCGACCCGCTCTACGACATCGACGCCCTCGCCTGGAACGAGGCGTGGGCCGCGGGGATCGCGCCGGGCCTCTCGCTCCCGCGGCTGCTCTGGCCGGGCGAGGCCGCGGGCCACGTGACGCGCGAGGCGGCCGAGCGCACCGGGCTTCCAGAGGGCATCCCTGTCGCGGCGGGGACGATCGACGCCTGGTCGGAGGCCCTGAGCGTCGGCGTGCGGGCGAGCGGCGACGTCATGCTCATGTACGGCTCGACGTTCATGGTCATCGAGGCCGTCGACCGCCCCATCCGGCACGAGCAGCTCTGGTCGAACGTCGGCGCGCTCCGCGGGAGCCGGACCGTCGCGACGGGCACGGCGACGGCGGGCGCGCTGGCGACGTGGTTCGCGGAGGTGACGGGCGGCGCCTCGCAGGCCGAGCTCGCGCGGGAAGCGGAGCGGGTCGAGCCGGGCGCGAATGGGCTCGTCATGCTCCCGTACTTCGCCGGCGAGCGCGCGCCCATCGCCGATCCATGGGCGCGCGGCGTGGTCTGCGGGCTCACGCTACGCCACGGCCGCGGGCACCTGTACCGCGCCGTGCTCGAGGCCACGGCGTACGGCGTCCGCCACATCGTCGAGACGATCCGGGCCGCCGGCGCGGCGGAGCGGCGCTTCGTCGCGGTCGGCGGCGGAACGAAGAACCCGCTCTGGACGCAGATCGTCTCGGACGTGCTGGGCGTCGATCAGGAGATCCCACGCGTGACGATCGGCGCGGCCTACGGCGACGCCCTCCTCGCGGCGATGGCGGCCGGCCTCGCGGACGCCACGACGCGATGGAACACGCCGGCGTCGCGCGTCCGTCAGGACGACCGGACGGCCGCGACGTACGACACGCTCTACGGCATCTACCGAGCGCTCTACCCCGCGACGCGCGCGCAGGCGCACGCGCTCGCCGTGCTCCAGGAGGCGGGCCGATGATCCGACGCCGTCACCTCCTCGCGGGCGCCGGGGCGCTCGTCGGCGTGACCGCGCTCGCGAAGCTCGCGTCGACGCGCGACGGCATCGTGCGCGACCCGGTCTTCGAGGCGGATCCGTTCACGCTGGGCGTCGCGTCGGGCGATCCGCTCCCCGACGGCGTGGTCCTGTGGACGCGCCTCGCGCCGCAGCCGCTCGCCGGCGGCGGCATGCCCGCGTCGCCCGTCGAGATGCGGTGGGAGGTGGGCGACGACGAGCGGATGGGCACGATCGTGCGGAGCGGCACGGTCGTCGCTTCCCCCGAGCTCGCGCACTCCGTGCACGTCGAGGTCGGCGGCCTCGACCCCGGGCGCTGGTACTGGTATCGCTTCCGCGCCGGCTCCTGGACGAGCGCCATCGGCCGCACGCGCACCGCGCCAGCCGCGGACGAGACGCCGGCCGAGGCGCGCGTCGCGTTCGCAGCCGACCAGAACTGGTCCCAGGGCTACTTCGCCGCGTACCGCGACCTGGCCGCGGCCGAGTGCGACCTCGTGGTGTTCCTCGGCGACTACATCTACGAGAGCGCGATCCTGCCCGGCGCGGGCGTGCGCGACGCGCACGACATCCCGGTCGAGGCGCGCGTCGCCGCTGAGACGCTCGACGGATACCGACGCCGCTACGCGATCTACAAGCTCGACCCCGACCTCCAGGCGGTCCACGCACGCTTCCCGTGGGTCGTCACCTGGGACGACCACGAGGTCGTGAACGACTACGCCAACGATGTTTCGCCGACCGGCCCAGGAAAGGAGCAGTTCCTCCGGCGCCGCGCCGCCGCGTACCAGGCGGCGTACGAGCACCTTCCGCTGCGCGTCCCGCCGCCTTCGGGCGCCGGCCTTCGCATCTACCGGCGCTTCGCGTTCGGCCGGCTCTTCGAGCTCACCATGCTCGACGAGCGCCAGTACCGCTCCCCCCAGATCGCGACCTGCTCCGCAGCGGAGCGCTCGCAGCGCGGGGGCTACTGCGCGGCCGCGCTCGATCCCGGCCGGACGATGCTCGGCGCGGAGCAAAGGCCCTGGCTCCTCGAGGGCCTCGCCGCCACCAGGGCGCGCTGGGCGGTGATCGGCAATGGCGTCCCGTTCGCCCCGCGGAACCTCGGCACCGCCCAAGCGCCGAGCTACGGCGGCGACGGGGACAAGTGGGACGGGTACGCGTACGAGCGCGACGAGATCCTCGCCGCCATCGCGCGAGGCTTCGAGCGCGACGGCCTGAACGTCGTATTCGTCACCGGCGACCTGCACACCAACTGGGAGCTGGACGTCCGGGCGGACCGACGCGCGGGGGCGGCGATCGTCGCGACCGAGTTCGTCGCCACCTCGATCAGCGCCGACGGCGACAAGCGCGGGGGCCGGCATACGACGCGCTTCGGCGGGACCGACGCGAACCCGGACAACCTCTTCTTCGACGACCACAACGGCTACGTCCTCTGCACCGTTCGACCCGACGAGGTGCGCGTGGACTTCCGGGTCGTGTCGACGGTGTGGGAGCGCGATGCGCCGGCCACGACCCTCGCGTCGTTCGCGGTCGCGCACGGCCGGCCCGGCGCGCGGCTGGTGGCGGGATCGTGAGGGCCGTCATCTTCGACCTCGACGGGGTCCTCGTCGACAGCGAGGCGGCCCACTTCCGCGGGCTCGCCGCGGTCCTCGCCGGCTACGGCTTCGAGCTGACCCACGAGGCCTACGCCTCGCTCCTCGGGCTCGCGCCGTGGGACGCATGGGGCCGCCTGCGCGAGCGCTACCCCCTCTCGGGCGACCCCGACGAGTTCCTCCGACGCTACGTACGATCCGTCGAGGACGCGCTTCGAACGACGCGGGCGCCGAAGGACGGCGCCGTCGAGCTCATCGCGCGGCTCCGTGGCGCGGGCCTGCGGCTCGCGGTCGCATCCATGGGGGCGGCGTCGTGGGTCGCGGCGACGCTCGAGGGGCTCGGGCTCGCCGGAGCATTCGACGCGGTCGTGACGAGCGCGGACGTCCGCCGGGGCAAGCCCGATCCCGACGTCTTCCTCCTCGCGGCCCGGCGCCTCGGTGTCGCCCCGTCCGAGTGCCTCGTCATCGAGGACGCGCCGCGCGGCATCGAAGCCGCGCGGCGCGCCGGGATGCGCTGCCTGGCGGTGCGGACCCCGTACAACACCGCGTTCGACCTCCCGGCGCACGCCGTCATCGCGTCGCTCCGCGACGTTGGAGAAGACCTGTGGACACGAGCGTGATCGAGCGCGCCATCGACTCGGCGACCGACACGCGCCGCATCGTCGCGCGCGCCGGCGCGCTCGCGGAGACCGGTCGCGTGTTCGGCGAGCTCTTCGGCGGGGAGAAGGCCGTCGTCGTCGCGGACGAGACGACGTACGCGGTCGCGGGGGCCGCGGTCGAGCGCTCACTGCGGGCGGCGGGCCACGACGTGGATCCGGCGATCGTCCTGCCGGCCTCGCCGCCGCCGCACGCCGACTATGAGCGCGTCGTCCCGATCCGCGACGCGCTCCGCACGCGCGGCGCGACGGCCGTCGCCGTGGGGTCGGGAACGATCAACGACCTCGCGAAGCTCGCCTCACACGAGGCGGGCGGCCGCTACATGGTGGTGGCCACCGCGGCATCGATGGACGGCTACGCGGCGTTCGGCGCCGCGATCACGCGCAACGCTTTCAAGCAGACGATGGCATGCCCGGCGCCGCGGGCGGTCGTCGCCGACCTCGACGTGCTCGTGCGCGCCCCCGCCGAGCTCACCGCGTCCGGCTTCGGGGACCTCGTCGGCAAGATCACGGCCGGCGCGGACTGGATGCTCGCGGACGCCGTCGGCGTCGATCCCATCCGGCCGGAGATCTGGTCGATGGTGCAGCCCGCCGTACGCGAGGTCGTCGCCGAGCCCGGGCGCATGGCCGCGGGCGAGCCCGCTGCCGTGGAGCGGCTCTTCACCTGCCTCGTCCTGTCGGGGCTGGCGATGCAGGCGGCGCGTTCGTCGCGTCCCGCCTCCGGCAGCGAGCACCAGTTCAGCCATCTGTGGGAGATGGGCGGTCTGCACGGCCAGCCCGAGGCCTCGCACGGGTTCAAGGTCGGGATCGGGACCGTGGCGGTCGCTGCGCTCTACGAGCGGATCCTCGCGCGCGACCTCGATCGCCTCCCGCTCGACCCGGGGACCCACTGGCCGTCGCTCGCGGAGGTCGAGTCGGAGGTCCGTGGGACGCACGCCGACCCGGCCCTCGCGGCGCAGGCGGTGGCGCAGAGCCGCGCGAAGTACGTGAACGTGGCGCAGCTTCGTGCGCGCCTCCGCACCGTCAGCGAGCGCTGGCCCGCGCTGCGCGATCGGCTGCGCGCCCAGCTCCTACCCGCCGCGGAGCTTCGCCGCATCCTCGACGCGGCCGGATGCCCGTCGGGCCCGCGTGACATCGGGATCGACGCACGTCGCCTGCGCGACAGCTACGTCGCCGCTCGCCATATCCGCAGCCGCTACACGGTCCTCGACTTCGCCAAGGAGACCGGCGCGCTCGGGCCGAGCCTCGACGAGCTCTTCGCGCCGGACGGCTTCTGGGGACGCGCGCTCGCCATGGGCGTCGCGCGATGAGCGTCGCGGCCGACCGGCGCGACACGATCGCCGCGCTCGCCGCCGCGCCGGTCGACGTCCTCGTGGTCGGCGGCGGGATCATCGGGTGCGGCGTCGCGCGCGACCTCGCCCTGCGCGGGTTCCACACGGCCGTCGTGGAGCAACGCGACCTCGCCTGGGGCACGAGCTCGCGGCCGACCCGTCTCATCCACGGCGGCCTCCGCTATCTCGAAACGTTCGACCTCGACCTCGTGCGCTCCGATCTACGCGAGCGCGAGATCCTCCTCCACATCGCGCCGCACCTGGTCTTCCCGCTCCGCTTCCTCCTGCCGCACCACGACGCGAGCGCGCTGTACCGGGCGAAGCTGCGCGCGGGCATGGTCCTATACGACCTCCTCTCGCTCGACAAGAGCCTCCCGCGCCGCTCGTGGCTGTCGCGCGAGGAGGTGCTCGCCGAGGAGCCCTGGATCCGCCGCGACGGGCTGCAGGGCGCCTGGAGCTACTACGACGCGCAGGTCCCGCTCGTCGAGCGTCTCGTGATCGAGAACGCGCTCGACGCCGCCGCCGCCGGCGCACACGTCCTGACCCACGCGCGTGTCGAGCGCTTCCTCCGCGGCCCCTCGGGCGAGGTGACCGGCGCCCTCGTGCGGGACGCGGTCACCGGACGAGAGATCGAGATCCGTGCGGGCATCACGGTGAACGCGACCGGCGCGTGGCTCGACCTCACGGACCACGAGCTGCTGCCGGAGCGACCCCGCGCGCTCCGCCTGACGAAGGGCGTGCATCTCGTCACGCCCAGCGGGAGCCGGAACGCCGTCGTGCAGTTCGCCCGCAGCGACGGGCGGCTCTTCTTCGTCACGCCGTGGCTGGGCTGCTCGCTCGTCGGCACGACGGACACCGACTACCAGGGCGATCCGGCCGACGCCGTGGCCGACGCGGACGACGTGCGATACCTGCAGACGGAGGCCCGCTTCGCCTTCCCGGACGCGCCGTTCGACCGCATTCACTACGCGTCCGCCGGGGTCCGCGCGCTCGTGCGCGTCGAAGGCGTCGCCGAGGGAGAGGTCTCGCGCAAGCACGCGCTCATCGACCACGCGCGCCGCGACCGCATCCCGGGGCTCGTCTCGGTCGTCGGCGGGAAGCTCACGGCGTACCGCGGGATCGCCGAAGAGGTGGGCATGCTCGTGTCGCGCACGCTCGGCCGCAACAGCGCGAGCGACACCGCGCGCCGCCCGCTCCCCGGCGGGCACGTCGCCGACGTGCGCGCCTGGGTCGAGCCCGAGGTCGCCCCCCGCGCGCTCGGGCTCGGGCTCGACCGCGAGCAAGCGGCCCACCTCGTCGCCGTGTACGGATCCGCGGCCGTCGAGATCCTCGACCGGGTCGAGCTGGACCGCGCGCTCGGCGAGCGCGTCTGTCCGCACCGGCCGACGATCCTCGCCCAGCTCGTCCGCGCGATGGAGCGCGAGTGGGCGGTCTCGCTCGGGGACGTGCTCTTGCGCCGGACGACCCTGGGGCTCGAGCCGGCCCAGGCCGCGGACTGCGCCGACGAGATCGCCGAGCGCCTCGGGCGGATCGCGGGATGGGACGAGACCGATCGCGCCGAGCAGGTCGCGGCCTATCTCGCGGAGATCGCGCCGATGCGGCGCTTCAGCACGACGACCGGACCCGCCGCGTCCAGCGCTCCGCCCGGGTCCGTACCCTCCGGCGCCTCCACGCCGGCGAGGACGAGACCGTCGCGAAGCGACGAGTGAGGACGAGCGACGCGTGAATGAGCGCCGCGAATAAGATGCCGCGATGAGCGACGCGAACGGCGTCCTCTTCGCGCTCCTCGGCGGCGCCGCGCTCCTGCTCTACGGGGTGCGCCTCGTCGGCGACGGGCTCCAGCGCGCCGCCGGCGCGCAGCTGCGGCACGTGCTCCAGACGCTCTCCGGCGACCGTGCGCGCGCGCTCCTCGTCGGCGCCGGCGTCACCGCGCTTCTGCAGTCGTCGAGCGCGACGACGGTCATGCTCGTCGGCTTCGCGTCCGCGGGCCTCCTCACGCTGCGGCAGACGATCGGCGTCATTCTCGGCGCCGACATCGGCACGACCGTCACCGTGCAGCTCCTCGCGTTCGACCTCCTCGCGGTGTCCCCCGCGATCGTGTTCGTCGGGTTCCTCGTCTCCGCGATCGGCCGCGGCGCCGTCGCGTACGCCGGCCGCGCGATCCTCGGCTTCGGCTTCCTCTTCCTCGGGATGCGGCTCATCGCGGAGGGGACGGTGCCGTTGAAGGAGAACGAGCTGTTCCGCGAGGTGATCGCGGCGCTCGTCGGCCAGCCGGCGATCCTCCTCGTCTTCGCGGCGGTCCTCACCCCGCTCGTTGCGTCGAGCGCCGCGGTCATCGGGCTCGCGCTGTCGCTCGCGGCGAGCGGCGTCATGCCGCTCGAGGGCGCGATCCCGATCATCTTCGGCGCGAACATCGGGACAGCGGGGACGGCGCTCCTCGCCTCGGCCGGCGCGAACGTCGAGGCGCGCCGCGTCGCCGTCGCACACGCGCTCTTCAAGGTGGCGGGAGTCGCCATCGCGCTTCCGTTCGTCGCGTTCTTCACCGAGCTCGTGCGCTCGACGTCACCCGACGTCCCGCGGCAGATCGCGAACGCACACACCCTCTTCAACGTCGGGCTCGCGATCCTCTTCCTGCCGACGGCAGGTATCGCGGCGGACACGATCACGCGCTTCATCCCGGAGGCGCGCCGGAGCGAGGACGGCGCGATCTACCTGAACCCGCAGGTCCTCGACACGCCAGCCGTCGCGCTCGGGCAGGCGCTGCGCGAGACGCTCCGCATGGGCGACGTCGTCGTCGGGTCGCTGCGGGACACGCTCACCGTCCTCGAGAAGGACGACGCCGCGCTCCTGCGCGAGATCGTGAAGCGCGACGACCAGATCGACCGGCTCGAGGAGGACATCAAGCAGTTCCTCACGAAGCTGCGCGAGCAGGCGCTGACGGAGGAGCAAGCGGAGCGCGAGATGGCGCTCCTCTTCGTCGTCGTCGACCTCGAGGCGATCGGCGACGTCATCGACAAGCAGCTCATGGAGCTGGCGGAGAAGAAGATCCACGGCGGCCACCGCTTCAGCCAGCAGGGCTTCGCCGAGATCCGCGACCTGCATGGGAAGGCCGTCGAGAACGTCGAGCTCGCGCTGTCGGCGCTCGCCGCGGGCGACCGCTCGATCGCCGAGAAGGTGCTGCGCCACAAATCGGTGATCAGCGAGCTCGAGCGCCGCTACCGCCAGTCGCACATGGAGCGGCTGCGCGCCGGCCTGAAGGAGTCTATCGACACGTCGAGCATCCACCTCGACGTGCTCCTCGCGCTGCGGCAGGTGAACTCGTTCGCGACGGCCATCGCGTACGCCGCGCTCGGCAAGCACCTGCCGGTCGCGGAGAACGGCGAGGGCGTGCCCGTCCACGCGGCCGACCACGCCGCGAGCTAGCGCCGTGGCGCGCGCCTTCGTCGGCACGAGCGGCTGGGCGTACGCGACGTGGAAGCCGCTCTTCTATCCGCCCGATACGAAGACGTCGCAGCTCCTCGGGGCGTACGCCGAGCGCCTCCACACGACCGAGGTGAACTACACGTTCCGCCACCTGCCGACGGAGAAGACCGTCGCCAACTGGCGCGCGGCGACGCCGCCCGACTTCGTGTTCGCGCTGAAGGCGTCGGAGCGGATCACCCACCTGGACCGGCTGCGCCACCCCGCCGAGACGCTGCCCCTCTTCTTCGAGCGCGCCGCGCTCGTGGGCGACCGCCTGGGCCCGATCCTCTTCCAGACGCCGCCGACGCTGAAGCGCGACGACGACACGCTCGCGGGGTTCGTCGCCTCGCTGCCGTCGGACCGCCGGTGCGCGCTCGAGGTGCGCCATCCGTCGTGGTACGACGCCGCCGTCTACGACCTCCTCGCTTCGCGCGGCGTCGCCCTCGTGCACGACGACGGCGAGGGGCACGCGCCCTCGCCGCTCGAGACGCTCGGAGCGACGGCGCCGTTCGCCTACCTGCGCCTCCGCTCGGAGACGCCGTACGGCGACGAGGACGTGCGGAAGTGGGCGCGCGTCGTCGCGGAGGTCGTGCGGTCGGGCAAGGACGCCTATGCGTACCTGCGACACGACGACGATGGAGCGATGGCTGTCGCGGCGGTGAGACTGCGCGAGCTGCTCGTCGCGGAGGGGATCGCGGCCTAGGGCGACGCGGCGCTCGCTTCGTGCACCGTCGGGCTGATGCCCATCCACGCGGGTGCGTTCTCGAACGCGAAGAGGAGTCCGAGCGCGACGACGAGCGTGAAGAGGATCGCGCTCCAGCGCGTGCCCATGTCCTGCGCGGTCGATACGCGGATCGGACCGGCCTCGATCGGTCCCGGCGACCGCGACCGCTTCTTCACGAGCGGCGGACATGCACATTCCATGCGCGCTCGCCGCTCGGTCATGCGGGTGCTCGGTGCTAGGCTTGAGGCGAAGCCCGCCGGCGCAGGTGGGCAGCCGCAGATGGCCGAATCCCTCGAACGCGGCCGGGGGAGCGGGGGAACCGATCAGGGGCGCAGGGTCCACCTCATGGGGCGGCGGCCCCGTGGTGGAGCGGGGACCCGGGGCACCTTCCAGCCCGAGCCCGACAGCTCACCCCGCAGGCGCCTGGAGGGGGACGTGGCATTGGCGGCGCGGCTTCCACACCCGTATCTCGACGACGTCTCGGTCGTCGCCAAGGCCCTCGCCCGCCGCCCGAGCGCCCTCTTCACCGACATCGACGGCACCCTCAGCCCGATCGTCGAGGTGCCCGGCGCCGCGCGCGTGCTCGAGGAGGCGGAACGGGCGCTGCGCACTCTCGCGCCGAAGGTCGACCTCGTCTGCGTGCTCTCCGGGCGCGCGGCCGACGAGGCGTGGCGCATGGTCGGCGTCGACGAGGCCGTGTACGTCGGGAACCACGGCGCGGAGACGTGGCGCCGCGGCGAGCTGCTGCGCCCTGCGGGGATCGAGCGCTACCAGCCACGGCTCGCGCGGGCCGGCGCGATCCTGCGCATCACGCTCGCGGCGGTCCCCGGCGTGTCGTTCGAGGACAAGGGCATCGCGCTCGCCGTCCACTTCCGCCGCGATCCGACGCAGGCGGCCGCCGTGCGCGAGGCCGCCGAGCGCGTCGCGCGACGCCGGGGGCTGCAGGTCGTCTCCCGGACGGCGCACGTCGAGCTGCGCCCGCCCCTTCCGGGCGACAAGGGCACCGCGCTCGTCGAGCTCGCCGAGCGCCACGCGCTGCGCGGCCTCGTCGTCCTCGGCGACGATCCCGTCGACGCGCCCGCCTTCGCCGCGGCCCGCGACTACGCCGCCCGGAGCGGCGCGACCGCGGTGACGGTGACGGTCGGCGGGTTCGAGCCGAGGGGCGACGTCGAGGTGCGCACGCCGCGCGAGGTCGCCGAGCTCCTCCTCGCCGCCGCCGAGGCCCTGCCCGCGTGAGAGGGATCGGGAAGCCGCGGATCCTCGTGGCGACGGACCGCGCGCCGATGTCCTTCGAGCGCGCGGCCCAGGGACTGCGCCGCGCCCGCGGCTCCGGCGGTGTCGTCACCGCGGTGCGCGACCTCGCGCGCGTCGGTCCGCTCACATGGATCGCGCCGGCCGTGGTCGAGGGCGACCTCCTCGTCGCGAGCAGCCAGCGCGAGCGCGGCCTCATCGGCAAGGGCGACCTCGCGCTCCGGATGGTCGCGATGCCCCAGGACCTGTACGCCGACTACCGCCGCGCGTTCGCGGACCGCGTGCTCTGGTTCGCGCAGCACGGGATGTGGGACCTGCGCGTCGATCCCGAGACGCCCGAGCGTCTCCGGTACCTCGTCACGCGGGCCGCGCAGGCGGCGTCGCGCTTCGCCGACGCGATCGCCGCGGAGCTGCACCGGCCGGGGCAGTCCTCGACCGTCCTGCTGCACGACTACCAGCTGTACCTCGTGCCGCGCGCGGTCCGCGAGCGCGTCGCGGGCGCGCGGATCGGGCACTTCACGCACATCCCGTGGCCGGCGCTCGCCGTGTGGCGCGAGGCCGTGCCGGACGACGTGCTCGCGCGCGTGATCGAGGGGATGCTCGCCGCGGACGTGCTCTGGTCCCAAACATCGGCGTCCGTGCACGCGTTCCTCGCATGCGTGGACGCGCTCGTGCCGGGTGCGCGCGTCGCCGACGGGATCGTGCACCATCGCGGCCACCGCACGATCGTGCGGGCGCGTCCCGCGTCGATCGAGCCCGCGACGCTGCGCCCCTCGCGCGCCGAGCTCGCCCGCCTGCGCGCGGACGGCCGCGCGATCGTCGCGCGCGTCGACCGCGCCGACCCCATGAAGAACGTCCCCGCGGGCTTCGCCGCCTTCGAGCGGATGCTCGAGCGCCATCCCGAGCGCGTCGGGCGCGTCCGGTTCGTCGCGCGCGTCATCCCGACGCGCACCGACGTCCCCGAGTACGCCCGCGAGCTCGAGACGATCCGGGCGACCGCGCGACGGGTGAACGAGCGCTTCGGCGAGGGGAGCGTCGAGCTCCACGAGCGCGCCGACCGCGGCCGCGCGCTCGCGGCGCTCGCCGCGGCGGACGCCGTCCTCGTGAACTCGCGCGCGGACGGCATGAACCTCGTCGCGAAGGAGGCCGCGGTCGTCGGCGAGCGCGCCGTCCTCGTCCTATCCCCGACGGCGGGCGCGTACGAGGAGCTCGGCGAGCACGCGCTCGCGGCGGATCCGCGCGACGTCGAGGCCACCGCGGACGCGCTCGACCGCGCGGTCGCGATGCCCGAGCCGGAGCGGCGCGCGCGCCTGCTGCGGATGCGCGAGCGCGTGCGCTCATGGACCGCGCGGGACTGGCTCCGCGCGCAGCTCGCGGACCTCGAGGAGGCGGCGCCGAGGCTGTTCGCGATCGCCTCCTGATCGGCCCCGCTTCGTCGCCCGCGTCGTGGCGGTGGTCAGCCCCGTGACCGCGGCGATCCTCTCGGCGTCGGTCGTGAGGCGCTGGCCCGCCGCGACCGTCGCGGTGCGGCGATGGCGAAGGTGAGCCGAGCAGGCATCCTGGCGCGGCGCGTGCAACCCTCGCGCCTGAGGTGAAGGAGCGGCGGCGCGCGCTCCGGCGGTCGGAGCACCAGCGCAAGGAGCGCGTCCTCACCCAGCCGCGGTCGGCGACGGTCGCGCGGACGACCGAGGCGATCGTGTGCAAGTACAAGGGGCTCTTCCTCACGACGAACGAGGCCGGCGACGTGCCCCACGACGACGTGCACGGCGTCGGCCTGTACCTGCACGACTGCCGCTACCTCGACGGCTACGAGCTCCTCGTCGAAGGGCAGCCGCCGACGCCGCTCAGCACGTTCAGCTCGCGCGGCTTCGAGACGGTGCACTACCTCGCGAACCCGGACATCCCGCCGAAGCCGGGCCGGCCGGCGATCCCACAGGACTCGCTCGTGATCCGCCGCGAGCGGGTGATCCGCGACGACCGGGTGTACGAGACGATCGAGCTGCGCGATCACGGATGGGACCCGATCCGCGCGCGCGTGAAGATCTCATTCCGCTCGCGGTTCGACGACATCTTCGTCGTCCGCGGCTTCGTGCGCGACAGCGGGACGGTGCACCGGCCGCGCATCGACGGCGACGACACGGTCGTTCTCGGGTACGCCGGCCTCGACGGACTCGAGCGAACGACGACGATCACATTCTCGCCGGCGCCGACGCGTCTGCGATCCGACAGCGCGACGTTCGACGTCGAGATCGAGCCGGGCAAGAGCGCCGAGCTCGCTATCACCATCACGCCGCGCGAGCACGAGGGCGGACGCGCGAAGGGGAGGCGGCATCCCGAGGAGCGGCGCTTCCGGCCGTCCGACATCAGCGAGGTCCTCGCCGCCGACGAGCGCGAGTGGCTCTCCGGCTTCGCGACGGTCGAGTCGGAGGACCCGCTCTTCAACGAGGTCATGCGCCGTGCGCTCCTCGACCTGCGTCTTCTGCGGACCGAGCGCGAGGACCTCCACTTCGTGAGCGCGGGCATCCCGTGGTTCGCGACGCTCTTCGGACGCGACTCGTGCATCGTCGGCCTCCAGACGCTCCCGTTCGGACCGCGCCTCGCGTCCGAGACGCTCCGCCTGCTCGCGCGGCTACAGGCGGCCGGCGTCGACGACTACCGCGAGGCCGAGCCGGGCAAGATCCTCCACGAGCTGCGGACGGGCGAGCTCGCGAACGCCGATCGCATCCCGCAGAGCCCCGCGTACTACGGGAGCGTCGACGCGACGCTGCTGTGGACGATCCTCCTCGGCCAGTACGTGAACTGGACGGGCGACGCCGACCTCGCGCGCTCGCTGAAGGAGAACCTCGATGCCGCGGTCGAGTGGAGCGTGCGGTACGGCGACCACGACGGTGACGGCTACATCGACTACAGCGGGAAGTACGAGCGCGGCCTCGTCAACCAGGGGTGGAAGGATTCCGGGCGTTCGATCGTCAACGCCGACGGGTCGCTCGCGACGCCGCCCATCGCGCTCTGCGAGGTGCAGTCGTACGCGTACCGCGCGTGGCGCAGCGCCGCACGCCTGTACGCGCTGCTCGGCGACGAGCGCCGCTGCGAGGAGCTGTGCCGCCGCGCCGAGGAGCTGCGCGTGCGGTTCGAGCGAGAGTTCTGGTCCGAGCGGCTCGGCTGCTACGTCCTCGCGCGGCAGAAGGACGGGCGGCCATGCGAGGTCGTCGCATCGAACACGGGCCAGGTCCTCTGGGGCGGCATCGCCTCGCCCGAGCGCGCGGCGCGCGTCGCCGAGCGGCTCATGCGCGAGGACATGTTCAGCGGATGGGGGATCCGCACGCTCGCGTCGGGCACCGTCTGCTACAACCCGAGCTCGTACCACCTCGGGAGCGTGTGGCCGCACGACAACTCGCTCATCGTCGGCGGGCTGCGGCGCTATGGGCACGACGAGGCGGCCGAGCGGATCTTCTCCGCGCTTTTCGACGCCGCCTCGCACTTCCCCGACTTCCGCATGCCTGAGCTGTACGGCGGGTACCCCCGACGGCAGGACGAGCGCGCTCCCGTCAGCTATCCGGTCGCGTGCAACCCCCAGGCGTGGGCCGCCGGCGCGCTTCCGTACGCGCTGTGGCAGATGCTCGGGATCCGCGCGCGCGCACGCGAGGGCAGGGTGGTCGTCGCGCGGCCACGTCTGCCCCCGTGGCTGCCGTGGCTCGAGATCCGCGGTCTCGAGTGCGGTGGCTGGACGATGGACCTGCGCTTCGAGCGCGACGACGACGGCCGAGTGCGCGCGCGAACGACGAGGGCCGACAGCCCCGTGAAGCTCGAGCAGACCGCCTGAGACGCGTGCGCTCCCTCGAGTCGGCACATGAGGCGCGCTCATTCGGAAGTGAGCGCCATTCATCGCTCGGTCCGGCGGTCCGCTGGCATACGCCGTGCAACCCACCGATGTCTGAGCGACCCGTTGGCCGAGGACATCTTCCGGGCGAGGGGGGTGTTCGAGCGCCGACGGGTCGTTCGGCATGCAGGGGCCAGCAGCGCTCGGCGGGGTGACGCCCCCGCCGGGGGAGGGACGCCCTCGCCCGCTTCCGCTGGCTCGCATTCATTCGGTCTCGTGTTCCGGTCAAGCAGCACAGAAGTACGTGCATGGATGACTTGCGCACAGCCAGGCGCCGGACCGTGGGCGAGATCTCGGAGCCTGATCAGGGCACGACAGAGCCGATGGTGGCGAGCGGCTTCGGCCCGGGGGAGCCGGGCTACTGCGAGGCGATGACCCAGTCCTTGTAGACGGGGTGGACCCACGTCTGGCCGGCGGCGAGATAGATCCGCTCGCCGGCGTCCGTGTAGAAGTGGAACGCGTCGTAGATCGAGGCGCGGGCCCAGCGGCCGTCGAGGCGGCGGCCGTCGCGGAAGATCGTCGCCGCGCCCTCGCCGGTGAGGTCCATGTCGAGGCCGTAGGAGCGGAAGATGTCCTCGACGATCGACGTCTGCCAGATGTCGGTGTAGATGATCACGACGTTGGCCGCGGCGATCGCGACGCCGTTCGCCGCGTCGACCTCGCGCTCCATGAAGGAGCCGTTGTCCTGGTAGCGGGCATAGGTGCGCGTCGCGGGGTCGTAGTCGTAGCGCACGGTGGAGCCGGAGCGATACGGGATCGTGAGCGTCGTCGCGGGCACGCTCGTGCCGAAGCCGCCCGCGCTCCAGTCGTGGTCGACGCGCTGCAGGAAGTCCCACGCGGGGACCGACACGCGGTCGCCGCCGCCGGGCATCCCGTTGAGCGCGTCGCGGACGGCGGCGGACGAGGTGAACATGTTGTACGGCACCGGGCGCGTGCTCACGCGGTAGTAGCCCGCGTTCACGTACGACGCGTTCATGTCGTAGTAGGCACCGGCCGCGGCGTCGCCGCGGATCGCCTGCGTCTCCTCGATGGTCGCGCCCGAGTAGACGAGCCCGCCGCGCACCATCGGCGTCGTCTGACGGTCGGAGAGCCGCGCCGAGCGGATCGAGCCGATCGTCCCCGGGTCGCGGCTCTGGAAGATCGCGGCGTAGCGCGTGATGTTCCCCTCGACGAGCATCTCGAACACCATGTCCGCCTCGCTCGTCCCGTAGTGCGGCCGAGCGGGGAGCGCGTCGTCGATGCGCGCGACGATGGCTCGCCGAGCGACGGGTCCGCCGGACACGAACATCCCCGTGAGCGGCCAGCAGAGACCTGCCACGCACGTGATCGGCGGGGGCGGAGGACGCGTGCCGTCGGCGTTGAGGACGACGACCGACCAGTAGACGCCGAAGTCCTCGAGCCACTGCGCGCCCTCGATGAGCGGACGGAGGTACAGCTTGTAGTAGCCGGGCGTCGCCGGCGCCTGGATCGTGAACTGGAACCAGGCGACCTGTCCGGGAGCGACGTAGGGCGCGGGCTGCACCGCGATCCTGTTGTACGCGGGCCACCCCGTAGCGAGCGTCCCGTGCGTGCCGTCGCCGCCGAGCGGGGAGGCCGCGTCCTGCCCCGGCTCCGGGCCCCACGTCCCGAGGAACGCGGTCGCGAACGCGGTCGTGCCATTGGGGCCCGCGTACCAGCCGAGGCTGCCGCTGTTGTAGTAGGCAACGACGGCGCTCGATCGCTGGCCGGGGCACAGGGTGGGGTAGCCGCTCTGCCCGTACCACTGCGCGTGGAAGCCGGGGAGGCCCGACGGCACGCTGGCGGGCGGCGCGATGGCCGGGCCCACCGAGCTCGTGCACGCCGCCGGAGCCGGCTCCTGCGCGACGCTCGCGGCCGCAGGTGACGCGGGCACGAGCAGCCAGACGGCGAGCGCCCAGGACAACGCCGCGCGGAGCGCCGGTCGCTTCCTCACCCTGCGGACGAACGCTAGTCGGGCTCGGACGTGACGGCGTCGCCGGGGAGCAGGAACTGGATCCACGTCTGCCCGGGCGAGAGGAAGACCTGCTGCCCGGAGCCGTCATAGAAGGTGAACGGGTCGAGGACGCCGTCGCGCTTCCACGTGCCCTCGACGCGGCGTCCATCGCGGAAGATCGTCGCCGCGCCCGTGCCGGTCATGCGGTAGTCGAGTCCCTTCGAGCCGAAGATGTCCTCGACCACCGGCGTCTCCCAGATGTCCGTGTGGATCACGACGACGTTGCGCGCGAGGATCGGCACGTTCCCATCCGGATCGACCGTCGTCTCGCCGCCCTGGATGCGCCGGTATCCCTGCGACGCGGCCTCGTACGTGAACGCGACCGGCTCCTTGAACGGGATCCGCAGGCGCCTCGCCTCGGTGCTCGAGGAGAAGCCGCCATCGTTCGGCTCGTGCTGCACGGACGGGAGGAACGCGAGGGCGGGGACGTCGACGGGGCCGGCGCCCCCCGCGGCATTGACCGCCTCGCGCGCCGCGGCCATGTCGACGAAGAGGTCGTTGGGGCCGGGCCGTCCCGCGACGCGGTAATACGGTCCGCCGACGCGCTCGGCGTCGACGCTCAGCATGTTCCCGGCGCGGATCGACGAGGTGACGGCGTCGCGCTCCTGGATCGTCGCGCCGGACGCGACGAGCGCGGCGCGGAGCATCTGCGTGATGTGCAGGTCGCTCCACCGGTAGCTGCGCACGGGGCCGACGGCCTTCGGATCCTGCGACTGGTAGATCGCGGAGAACCGCGTGATCCCGCCCTCGACGACCATCTCGAAGACGATGTCCGCCTTCGAGAGGCCCACCTGCGGCCTCGCGGCACGGTCGTTCGGCAGGCGCACGTTGAGCGGGCGCCGGCGGATCGTCGCGGGGTCGCTCGCGGGCAGCCCGGTGAGCGGCCAGAAGGCCGGCTTCGGCGTCGGCGAAGGCGTTGGCGCTGCCGGCGTCGGGCTGACCGCCACGGCGACGGTCGCGCTCGCTCGCGGCGATGCGGCCGGCGGCCCCGTGCCGCAGCCCGCGGCGACCAGCACGGAGAGGACGCAAGCGGCGGCTCGGCGCGCCCGATCACCCACCATGCATTGAGCGTATCGGCCGATGGGCCGTCACCGTCACGGGTCGATCGGTCGCGACGCTCCCGCGCGCTGCACAACGGCGTTCGGGCGCCATCGGTCCTCCGCATCGGGAGGCTCGCTTGTCCGCCGGTCAGGCCCGCAGAGCTTGCTTCACCAGTCCCGGGATCTCGCTCGGGGCGTTCGCCACCGGGATGCCGGCCTCCTCGAACGCGCGCACCTTCGACTCGGCCGTGCCCTGCCCGCCCGACACGATCGCGCCCGCGTGGCCCATGCGCTTGCCGGGCGGCGCCGAGCGGCCCGCGATGAACGCGACCGCCGGCTTCTTGCCGAACGCGCGCATGTACTGCGCGGCCTTCTCCTCCGCGCTCCCGCCGATCTCGCCGACGATGACGATCGCGGAGGTGTTGGGATCCTCGTTCAGGAGCCGGACCGCATCCGGGGTGGGGAGGCCGACGATCGGATCGCCGCCGATCCCGAGGCAGGTGGACTGACCGAGGCCGGCTCGCGTGAGGAGGTCCGCGATCTCGTACGTGAGCGTGCCGCTCCGGGAGACGAACCCGACCGGGCCGGGCGAGAAGTTCTCCGCCGGCATGATCCCCATCTTGCACGCGCCCGGCGTGATCGCGCCTGGGCAGTTCGGCCCGATGAGCGTCGTCCGGCTCTCGGCGAGCACCGCCGCGGCGGTGAGCATGTCGCGCACGGGGATCCCCTCCGTGATGCACACGACGAGGCCGAGCTCGGCATCGATGGCCTCGAGGATCGCGTCGGCCGCGCCGGGCGCGGGCACGAAGATGAGCGACGCGTTCGCGCCCGTCGCGTCGATCGCCGCCGCGCAGGTGTCGAACATCGGGATGCCGTCGCGCTCGGTCCCGCCCGCGCCCGGGCTCACGCCCGCGACGACCTGCGTCCCGTACTCGCGCATGCGCGCGGCGTGGAAGCGGCCCTCGCGCCCGAGGCCCTGGACGAGGACGCGCGTGCCGGCGTCGAGGAGGACGCTCAACTGGCTCTTCGCAGGGGGCCGCGCCCCCTTCCACCCCCGCTCACGCTCGCGCCTCGCGCGCGAGGCGCACCGCTTCGGCCGCCGCGTCGTCCATCGTCTCGCGCGAGACGAGCGGCGCGTGGGCGAGGAGCGTGCGCCCGGCGGCGGCCTCCGTCCCCGAGAGGCGGATGACGAGGGGCACCTTCGGGGGGCGCTCGCCGATCACCTCGATGATCCCGTGCGCGACCTCGTCGCCGCGCGTGATCCCGCCGAAGATGTTGATGAGCACGCTGCGCACGCGCGGGTTCGCGAGGACGATCTCCAGCGCGGCGCGCACCACCGCGGCCTTCGCGCCGCCGCCCACGTCGAGGAAGTTCGCGGCGCGCCCGCCCGCGTTCCGCACCGCGTCGAGCGTTGCCATGACGAGGCCCGCGCCGTTGCCGATGATCCCGACGTCGCCGTCGAGCTGCACGTAGCTGAAGCCCAGCGACCGCGCGCGCTCCTCGAGCTCCTCCTCCGGAAGGACCTCCTTCCACGACGCGAGCTCGGGCTGCCGGAAGAGCGCGTTGTCGTCGACGTCGAGCTTGGCGTCGCCCGCGACGACGGATCCGTCCCTCTGCACGAAGAGCGGATTGATCTCGAGGAGGCTCGCGTCCGCCGAGACGAACGTGCGGTACAGCCGCTCCGCGATCCGCGCGACGTCCGCGACGCGCTCCTTCGGCACGCCGGCCTCGAAGCAGAGCCGCCGCGCCTCGAACGGGAGGAGGCCGAGGCGCGGGTCGGGCCAGCCGCGTGCGATCTTGTCCGGGTGTGAGGCGGCGACCTCCTCGACGTCCATGCCGCCCATCGTCGAGAGCATCACGGCGGGACGGCGGTGGTCGCGGTCCACGGTGATGCCGAGGTAGAGCTCGCGCTCGACCTCGGCGGCGCGCTCGACGTACACCTTCGCGACGCGCAGCCCCTTGATGTCCATCCCGATGATCGCGGTCGCCGCGGCACGCGCCTCGTCGGCGCCGTCCGCGAGCTTGATGCCGCCCGCCTTGCCGCGCCCGCCGGCGTGCACCTGCGCCTTCACCGCGACGCGGCCGCCGAGCGCGCGCGCCGCGTCCGCGGCCTCGTCGGGCGTGCTCGCGATCTTCCCGGGCGGGATGGGGATGCCGGCGCGCTCGAGCACGCTCTTCGCCTGGTACTCGTGGAGCTTCACCGACAGCGCGGACCATAGCGCTTGCGTGGGCGTATCGCGCTCCGGATGTTCGATCCATGGATCGCCGTACCCGCGTGCGCCTGCATCTTGCCGCTGGGTATCTTGCACCACTTGGCGCCACTGTTCGTACCTGCTGGACCCCGCTGATGGCTCGCGCCCGCGTAGTTCTTCCCGTTGCCGTCCTAGGTGCGATCGTCGGCGTTGTAGGTCTCTCGGGAGGAAGCAACATGGCCAAGCAG
Source organism: uncultured Chloroflexota bacterium (assembly GCA_964609145.1). GTDB lineage: Bacteria > Chloroflexota > Limnocylindria > P2-11E > P2-11E > JACPOT01. Next base: position 2,594 of record CAZSRI010000023.1, on the reverse strand, counting down.
CAGCCCTCGATCCCGATCCTCACCGCGCCGCAAGGAGCGTCACTTGCGGAGGCGGTGGACTTCGCGCGCCAGAAGTTAGAGGAAGCCGGCGCCCGGCGCGCTCCGGATCCCGATCGTATCCCTGCTTCGCCTCACGAACTGCCCTCCGTCGAACGCCCGAAAGGGAAGCCCTAATGCCGTGCAACGAACGATGGACGTACGTCGGCTCGTACTGCATCTACGACAGTTCGTGTCCGGTCGACGTGCTGTGGACCGAGTGCCGGCCGAGTTTGTACTACTAATGGGCTCACCAAAAGACGGACTGCTCTATCGAGTATTGCTGGCAGTGGCGGTCCTGCGCGACGACTGAGCCTAAGGGCTCTTGCGGTCTGCGCCCTACGCCTGACTGCAACTTGCAGCGATCCCCGCCGCCGGATCGCGTCGCCGGCGCGGATCGAGAGCGACGATGACGGCGCTGCATTATCTCGGTCAGAGGACGATAGTCCGCGTTTCGCCCTCGACCTCCTTCAGGAGCCCACGCGGTGCGCTCAGGATCCGCTCGATCGCCTCGGCGATGGTGCGGCGATGCTTCGGATCGAGGTCGCGCGGCACTTCCTCTTCGTCGAGCACCGTCGCGGTCCCGTCGGGCGTGATGAGCACGTCGACGGCGAGGTCGAGGTACTCGACGAGGTCGTCGGCGATCCGGGTCTCGGTGGCGATCGAGCAGTAGAGCGCGAGCGTGCGGCCGCCGGCGGTGAAGCGGTACGCGTTGTACGGGCGGTCGACCCAGAAATGTCCGACCGTCACGGCGCCGGCCGGGATGACGAGGTCGGTCCCCTCGAGCCGGCGGGCCGCCGGAACGACGTAGCGCAGCACCGCCTTCCTGCCCGGCTCGATGAGCAGGCGCTCGCACCGGTACTCGACCGAAGACGCGTCCAAACGGCGTTTCCTCTCGATCGTGGCCGCGCCTGACACAGGTTTGACGTTGTACTACACGCCGGTAGCATCGGTCTCGCCGAATGAAGGAGCTCTACCAGGTCGTCGAGGTCGGCCCGTCCTGGTATCAGGAGAACATCCCCTGCCAGGAGGCCTGCCCGGTCAAGACGAACTGCCGGGGCTACCTCAACCTCACCGCCGCCGGCGAGTTCGAGAAGGCCTGGGAGCTGGCTCTCGACCCCAACCCGCTCGCCTCGATCTGCGGGTCGGTCTGCGCGGCGCCGTGCGAGACGGCGTGCCGCCGCAAGGAGGTCGACAAGCCACTGTCGATCCGCTACGTGAAGAAGTTCCTCTCGGACTGGACGCACGCGAACGTGCGGCTCGACGGCCACGCCTACACGCAGCCGCCGCCGCCGGTCTTCGGCAAGCCCGCCAAGCGCGTCGCCATCGTCGGCGCGGGCTGTGCCGGCCTCTCCGCGGCGAGCGACCTCGCGAAGATGGGCTTCGGCGTCACGATCTTCGACGCGCTCGACCAGGCCGGCGGCACCGCGCTCGCGGGCGTCCCGCCGTTCCGGCTGCCGCGCGAGGTCATCGACCGCGACGTCCGCGGGATCGTGAACGACAACGTCGAGCTGCGCCTATCGACGTACGTCGGCAGGGACGTGAAGCTCTCCGACCTGCGCGGCGAGTACGACGCGCTCCTCATCGCGGCCGGGTGCTTCGAGCCGAACTACCCGCGCCTTCCCAACGAGGAGGCCGACGGCATCTACGGCGGCATCGTGTTCCTCGAGCGCGCCTACCGCGGCCGGCCCGTCGAGGTGGGGAAGCGCGTCGTCGTGCTCGGCGGCGGCTACACCGCGATGGACTGCTCGTCGACGTCATGGCGGCTCGGCGCGGAAGAGGTCTACGTCGTGTACCGCCGCGGCCGCGAGGAGATGGTCGTCGACGAGGAGGAGCTCACGGAGACGGAGCGCGAGGACGTCCGCTTCGTGTACCTCGCGTCGCCCGTCGAGTTCCTCGTGAACGAGGCGGGCCACGTCACGGGCGTGAAGTTCGTCCGCAACAAGCTCGGCGCCCCGGACAAGAGCGGGCGCCGCGCCCCGGAGCCGATCGAGGGGAGCGAGTTCGTCATCGAGTGCGACACGGTGCTCCTCGCGCTCGGGCAGAACCCCGACGGGACGTGGCTCGCCGACATCCCCGAGTTCCGCGTGAAGCGCGTGCGCGACCTCGAGATCGACCCGCAGACCTTCCAGACGAAGGTGCGGAAGGTCTTCATCGCGGGCGACTACCGGACGAACCCGACGACGATCATCGAGGCCGTCGCCGAGGGGCGCGCCGCCGCGCAGCAGATCGGCCGCTTCCTCGATGCCGACGCCGCGTCGGTCGCGGTGCCCGAATACCACGAGGTCGTCACGCTGCGGCGCTCGAGCATGCCCGACAACGTCGGGATCATCGCGATGGAGGGCGAGCTCGCGCGCGTCTTCCACAACATGTCGGTCGACTACGACCGCATCCCGCGGCAGGAGATGCCGAAGCTCACGAAGTCGGAGCGGCGAGGCCTCTTCCTCGAGACGAACCGCGGGTACGGCGAGGCTCAGGCGATCGCCGAGTCCGACCGCTGCCTGAAGTGCAACTTCAACATCGAGATCATCGGCGAGCTCTGCATCATCTGCGGCGGC
>CAZSRI010000022.1:0-28570 GCA_964609145.1 uncultured Chloroflexota bacterium | reverse complement strand
GGGCGCGGCCGGTGCGGGCCCGATGGCCGGGCCGGGGGCGGGGGGGACGGGTTTACGGTGGCGATGGCGGCGCTGCACCCCGTGCGCCCGACGGGCGGCGCCGGCGCGGGCGGCTGCGCGCGGCGCGCGCTCGACGAGGCCGTCGCCCGCGTCCACCAGCGCGTCGCCTTCGGTCAGCCCCTCGAGCGCTTCCAGCTCGTCCAGCAGCGCATCGCCGAGATGGCGCTCGACGTCGACGCGAGCGCGCTCCTCGTGTACCGCGCGGCGTGGGCGAAGGACTCCGGGGCCGAGCGCGTGACGCGCGAGGCGTCCATGGCGAAGCTCTACGCGACCGAGGCGGCGCAGCGCGTCGCCGACGCGGCGGTGCAGCTCTTCGGCGGGCTCGGCGTCGTCAGCGGCGTACCGGTGGAGCGCCTGTACCGTGAGGTGCGCGCGCTTCGCATCTACGAAGGCACGAGCGAGATCCAGCAGCTCGTCATCGCCGGTCAGGTGGTCGGCACGTCAAGGCGAGGCTAGGACGCGACCTCCACGATCTCGACGAGCCCCTCGAGCCCGGCGAAGTCGGGCGCGTTGCGCGTGTACAGGGGGAGAGCGTGCGCCACCGCGGTGGCCGCGATGAGCAGGTCGAACGTACGGCGCCCTCGCGGCTTGCGCGCTGTGGCCGCGGTGGCCGCATACACGCGTCCATACGCCCGCTCACCGCGACGTCGACAGGCAGTGGGATCATCTCACCTTCCACGCGTTGCAACCTGTCCTGACGCCGTGCGCGCTCGTCGGCGTCAGCCGTCGCGTGCGGCCCCGCCGCGAGCTCGGCGAGCGTCACCGTCGAGACGGCCACCTCGACCGGCAGCGCGGCGGGGTCGATGTGCTCCAGGTCGACGATCACAGAGGTGTCGAGCAGGCCGTGGGAAGGACGGGGTTCACGCACGCGGCGTCGGATCCTGGTCGACGAACCTGTCGACGTCCCTGCGGAAACCCTTGAGGTCGATAGAGGGAGCGCCGCGGAACGCTGCGACCAGACGCTCCGTCGGCACGAAGTGAGGTCGCGCGAGGGGCCGAAGCTCCCCCACGGGGACGCCATTGCGGGTCACCACGAAGCTCCTTCCGCGGTCGAGCTCACGCATGATCTTTCCGCTCTCGTTCCGGAGCTCGCGCTGGCTGATCCGCCGTGCCATCGAAGTGGCGTAGCACGCGTGCGACAGGCGGATCTCCGCAAACTCTGCGACGTCACCGAATAGCTCGTCGAACGCGAGCGCAGACCCGTTGCCCTGCGCGGGCGGTGGCGGGTGGGAGTCCCGCCGACGCTTTCGCCTACTCGCCCTCTGCGCCGCCCGCCGGATCGACCGCCGACGCGCCGCGGTCCTGCGCCGCGACTGACCCGCTCGACTGCTGCGTGATCTCGTCCGCCGCTCCTCCGGTCTGGTCGCCTCTGGGCCGCCGATCAGGCGGAGACGAGCTCGAAGTCGATGCCGAGCGCCTCGTACGTTTGCCGCGCCCGCGCATCGCCTGAGAGGAGCCGGTGGCGGTGCTGCCGCGCAGCCGCACCGACGAGCGCGTCGTAGACCGACCCGCCCGAGACGCCCGACCGTGACAGCTCGCGGGCGAGCGCGGCCGCGTCGACCTCGCTCAAGAAGACCGACGCGGGGAAGTCGGCGGTGAGCACGTGCACCGCATCGTCAGGCGAGCGGCGAAGGCCGGCCGGGAGACGCGTGAGGACCGAGTACGTCTCGAACCAGGCGTGTCCAGCAAGACCCAATCGACGGCCCCGCGCGGCCAAGAGCGTCGCCTCGTGCGCCTCGTGGTCCTCAACGATCAGCGCGATGGCCGCGCTCGTGTCGAGCAGGAGCACCCGGCGGTCGTCAGCGCCGGTGTCGGTCGCCATCGATCATCTTCCGAACGAACGTCGCGTCGAGACGACCGCCCGTCGAAGGGATGACCAGAAGGCCGTCCTTCTCACGCAGCTCCCCGCCGGAGAGCGGCTCGATCCGCACCCCTGCACCGTCAAGCTCGACCTCGACCGTCCCGCCGTCAGCCAATCCGATCCGCTCTCGCAGCGGCCGGGGGATCACCAAACGTCCTGCCTTATCCATGGTAGTTCTCATTCCATCTACGATACCATCATGGCGGTCGTGGCAGGACCGGCTCCGAGACGCCGCGCGGGAGTCCGACCACCAGGCTGTCCTCGATCGCTGTTCGATCGGTCGGACGCTAGTTGCGACACGCTGCTGCTCCCGGTCTAGTAAGCCGGCTCGCCGCCCTCGCCTTCCCCCCACCCCTCGACGGACTGCAGGTCGTCGGCGAACGTCTCGGGTTCGAAGCCGAGCGCGTCGATCACCTCGACGAGGCCGTCGCGCTGCTCGGGCGGCGTCGTGCGGATCCACCCGCGGATGACGTCGGTGGGGTCGACCGCGGGCGCGCCGCGGTCCTGCGCCGCGAGCTCGGCCTCCTCACGCGCGGTGGCCCTCGCGAGCTGGCGCAGCGTGTCGGGGACCATGTCCACGAGGGACGCGAGGACCCGCTCGGACGCGGGGTCCCACGGCATGCCGGACGGCTCCGCGCTCTCGTCGCTCACGCGATGGCGTCGATGCCGGTGGCGAAGCGGCCGATGATGAGCTTCTGGATCTGCGTCGTCCCCTCGTAGAGGCGGTTGACGCGCGCGTCGCGGTAGTAGCGCTCGACGGGGAACTCGTCGCTGAAGCCGTAGCCACCGTGGACCTGGATCGCGCGATCGGCGCAGCGGGAGGCGATCTCGCTCGCGTAGAGCTTCGCGATGCTCGTCTCACGCGTGCTCGAGCGTCCCTTGTTCTTGGTGTCGCCGGCCTTGTACACGAGGAGCCGCGCGGCCTCGGTCTCGACGACCATGTCGGCGATGAGCTCCTGCACGAGCTGGTAGCTCGCGATGGGCTTGCCGAACGTCTTGCGCTGGCCCGCGTACGCGACCGAGGCGTCGATGCAGGCCTGGGCGATGCCGACCGCCCCCGCGGCCACGCTGTAGCGGCCGGAGTCGAGCGCGGTCATCGCGATCTTGAAGCCCTGGCCGACCTCGCCTAACCGCTGGCAGTCGGGGACGCGCACGTGGTCGAAGACGAGCTCGCTGGTGTCGCTCGAGCGCAGCCCGAGCTTGCCGTGGATCGTGGGCGCGTCGTAGCGGTGCGCGTCGCGCTCGAGGAGGAAGGCCGTGATGCCGTGTGCCTTGGGGGCCGAGGGGTCGGTGCGGGCGAAGATGAGCGCCAGCCTGCTCGGGCCGCCGTTGCTGATCCACATCTTGCGGCCGTTGACGATCCAGTCCGAGCCGTCCTTCACGGCGGTCGTCGCGATGCCCGCCGCGTCCGAGCCGTAGCCCGGCTCGGTGAGCCCGAAGCAGCCGATCCACTCGCCGCTGCAGAGCTTCGGCAGGTACTTCCGCCTCTGCTCCTCGGTGCCGAACTTCAGGATCGTGAGCTCGACGAGCGAGATCTGCACCGAGAGGGTCGTGCGCACGCTCGAGTCGGCGCGCCCGACCTCCTCGGTGATGATCGCGTGGCTGACGTAGTCGACGCCCATCCCGCCGTACTCCTCAGGGACCGGGCCCCCGAGGAGCCCGAGTGGGCCCATCTTCGCGAGGATCTCGGTCGGAAAGATCTGTCCGCGGTCGCGCTCGCGCGCGCCGGGTGCGATCTCTCTCTGCGCGAAGTCGTACGCGAGCTTGCGGATCTGCTCCTGTTCGGGCGAGAGGTCGAAGTCCATGCCCGGAGGGTATCGCCGGATCGTGTCAGATGCGCCCCGACCCTCCCAGGGAACATTCGTCTCCCTCGACCGTCATGGAGATGGGATGCGGATGCGCAGCGCGCTCGTCGTCGCGGCGGTCGTCGTCCTGGCGCTCGTGGTGTGGAAGGTGAACGTCTTCGACGTTCGCGCGCGACCACCGTTCGGATCGGTCGCTGCGGCGTTCGACGATCCGCCGGCGTACCCCGGCTACACGTGGACGAGGGAGCGGTCGGCGGTGAGCGAGTTCGAGCTCGTGACGATCGCCGGCCCGGCCCACTGCGACTGGCAGACCGCCACGTTCCTCATGATCGGATGGCCGCCACCGGCGACCGCGCCGACCGCGTCGAACGCGCGCCAGTACGTGCGCGACACAAAGGGCGTCCTCGGGTTCCGCCGCCTCCCGCGCTTCGAGCGCGGCGTCGCCCTGCCGCCGGACGCGAAGGCGACCGGGCATCGCCTCGGAGCGATCGAGCTGTACGTCAGCCCGAGCGACGACGAGCGCTGGATCTACCTCGTCGGCCCGGCCGACATCGAGCGCTGGCCGCGCGCCGACCCGATGGTGTTGTGCGCCTGATCTCGCCGTACGACTTAGGCGGCCTAACTCAGACGACGGCTCGCGGATGTGCGGGGAAGATGCGCTCGATCACCATGCGCCCCACGGTGTTCGTCGCGATGATCGTCCTGACGTTCGCGGCGTGCGCCCCGTCAGCGGTGGCGCCGCCGCCCGTGAGTACGGACTCGCCCTCTGGGTCAGCCGCGTCCTCGACGCCGCTCACGACGGCGAGCCCGGTCACCCCGCCGAGCGTGGAACCGTCCTCCACGCCCATCGACGGGGCCTCACCGCTCAGTGCGGGTGCCGTCCCCGACGCGGGCGTGCTGTACGTCGAGGGTGCCGACGATCGGATCTGGCGGTATGACGGCTCGACAGGAGCGCTCGAAGCCGTGTGGGCACGGTCGACGTTCGGGCCGGAGGCCGAGGCGGGCGTCTACGTCATCGGGCGGCATGGCGGCAGCGAGCTTCTCGGCTGGGACGGCGCGATGACAAGCGTCGGGTGTGCGAGCGGCTACGTCCTGAGCGTGCTCGTGGATGGGCGGTGCGCGTATCGGGGCGACGACGGCGTGTACGTGAAGCTGCCCTCCGACGCGGAGCCGCGGCTCCTGCTGCCGACCGACTGGGGCGCGAAGCGGCTCTCGTGGAGTCCCGACGGACGGCGGCTGCTCATCGTCCGTGTGCTCCGCGTTCGCCCAGGGCCGGGGCTCGACCCAGGCCTCGATGCGCTCTGGCTCATGGAGCCTGATGGTCGGCTGCGGGAGCTCTATCGACCATCGGAGGTGGGCGTCCTCGGGATGCCGATCTGGTCGCCCGACGGCACGGAGGTTGTCGTGCAGCAGGGGAACACAACGAGCGCGTCGGCGGCCGCCGACGGCTCGTTCAGCGACACGCTGCTCATCGACGTCTCGTCGGGAGCGGTCCGCAAGCTCGGCATCGTCCTCGATCCGAGCTGGATCGTGTGGTCGCCCGATGGCCGTCTCGCGTTCATCCGCGGCGGCGGCCGGTGGACATGGTGGGACAAGCATCTTGTGATCGGAGACGCTGCCGGAAGCGAGCGAGTCGCGTATCCCGGAAGGGGCGACGTGCGGGTGGCGCTCGCTCCGTCGTGGGGCCCGCACGGGGAGCTCGGCTGGGTGAGCGGTCCTGCGGTGGAGGATCTCAGCGGCGCCAACTACACCTCGGGCGCCGGTGTCGGGGCTCGGTCGGGAATGATCGAGGTCAGCGGCGAACGCCGCGAGGTGGCCTGTGGCGGGGGTCGCGTGGTGGAAGGTCTGCGCTGGTCCGCCGACGGAACGAAGCTCCTGCTGCTCTGTCGCGTGCCCGGTGGATCCGCTCTCCCGCTCGAGCTCTGGCTCTATCGGCTCGGCGACGGATCGAGCGCGCCGCTCGTGCGCGATCTCCTCAGCAGCCGGCTTGCGGGGGGCTTCGGCTATTACGGCCGTCAGCCCGCGATCACCTCGGTCGCGGCGTGGTCGCTCGGCGCGCGCTCTAGGTGACCGGACCGAGGCCGCATCGCGCTTGACCGACTCAGTATTACGACAGTAATATCGCGCTCATGACGAAGCGCATCGCGATCAGTCTGCCCGATGACCTCTACCACCGGATGGAGCGCGTTCGGAAGGCGCGGCGTGTAGCGCGCAGCCGGTTGATCCAGGAGGCGGTGGGCGAGTACGTCAGCCGGACGGACGAAGCCGAGCTCGAGCGGATCTACTTCGAGGGATATCGGCGGATCCCAGATACCGACGAGGACTTCGCGGCATGGGAGCGGGCATCGCTCGAGGATCTGGCGAAGAGGGGTGACGAGGAGTGGCACGACGCACCGAGCACGGCGAGATCTGGTGGGCGCGCAGCGACAAGGAGCGGCCGGTCGTCATCGCGTCGCGTCGCGACCCGGACGGCCGACGGGCGAAAGTGACGTGTGCGTCCGTCACTCGCACGGTCCGCGGGATCCCCACGGAGGTACCGCTCGATGAACGCGACGGAATGCGCGAGACGTCGGCGATCAACTGCGACGATCTGTTCACGATCTCGAAGGACCGGCTCGAGCGCCGGATCGGCCTGCTGTCGGCGGCTCGTTTGGAACAGTTCCACCGCGCCCTTCGGTTCGCGCTCGCGATCCCCCGCGAGGAGCGCACGGGCTCGTAGAGCTCAGGCGGTCTCTGCGGGAACGACCTTCGCCCCGAGCGTCTTCTCGAGCTCGCGCAGCGCGTCCTGGTGCGCCTCCTCGTCGAACGAGGTGACGCCCTCGCGCACGACCTCGACGGCGTAGCCGAGGTTGCGCGCGTCGGCCGCCGTGTAGAGGACGCAGATGTTCGTGCAGTCGCCGACGAGCCGGAGCGTGTCAACGCCCTTCTCGCGCAGCGTGATGTCGAGGTCGGTCCCGAAGAAGCCGGAGTAGCGGCGCTTCGGGATGACCGTATCGGCCGCCGTCGCCGCGAGCTCGGGTACGATCTCCGCGCCCTTCGTCCCGACGATCGCGTGCGGCGGGAACATCGCGAACTCGGCGTCGCCGGGCAGGTGCGCGTCCGTGAGGTACACGACGGGCTCGCCCGCGGCGTGCGCGCGGTCGATCTCGCCGCGGATGACCGGGACGATCCGCGCCATCGACGGGCCGCAGTAGAGCGCGCCGCCCTCGTGAGCGAAGTCCTCGATCATGTCCACGACGACGAGCGCTCGTCGCATCAGAGCAACGTTACGCGCCCCGAGAGGAGCGACAGGACCACGGTCACGGTCACGATGCTCGCGAGCGTCCCGGCGACGACGACGTCGCCGACGAAGCGCGGGCGCGTGCCGAACTGGGTCGCCGTGATCGTCGTGAACACCGCCGTGGGCATCGCGGCGCCGATGATCATGACGTCGCGCGCCACCCCGCCGATCCCGAGGGCGACGGCGAGCGCCACGCCGGCCGCCGTGCCGATGACCAGACGCGTGACGACGGCCAGCGAGACGAGCCGGGGCTGCTCGATGCGCGCCGTGCCGCTCACCTGCATCCCGAGGACCAGGAGCATGACCGGGATCGCCGCCTGCGCCGGCAGCGCGACGGCCGACGTGATGAAGCCGGGCACCGGCACGCGCGCGGTCCCCAGCGCGAGCGCCGCGAGGACCGCGTAGAGCGCCGGCTGGCGCGCGACCTCGCCGAGCGACCCACGCAACGACGAGTGGCCGCTCGAGGCGATGAAGACCGCGAGCGTCAGGCCGAAGATCATCTGCACCGCGAGGAGGATCGTGCCGAAGCGCACGCCTTCCTGGCCGTAGGCGAGGAGCGCGATCGAGAGGCCGTAGTTCCCGAGGTTCGGGAACGCCGCCGTGAGGAGCAGGGCCCTCGTCGTCACGCGGTCCAGCCGCAGCGCCCGCGCGATGACGGCGGCGACCGCGAGCATCGCGGCCGTCAGGACGACCGCGAACGCGCCGATCCGCAGCGGCTCCGCGCTCAGGAGGTCGATCGGCAGGAGCGAGACGAAGATGAAGCTGGGGACCAGGACGTAGAGGACGACTTGATTCACGGCGACGACCGGCATGCGGAAGCGCCGCTCGAGCGCGAAGCCGAAGCCCGCGACGATGAACACGGGCAGGACGACGTTGACGAAGATGCTCAGCACGCCGTCAGGCGTCGGCTCTTCGGATCAGGCGGGGGTGGAAGGGGGCGCAGCCCCCTGCGATGAGCAGGCTTCGAAGATCGCCGCGATGCCCTGGCCGCCGCCGATGCAGAGCGACGCGAGGCCGTAGCGCTTCTCGCGCTTGCGCAGCTCGTACATGACGGTGAGCGCGAGGCGCGCGCCCGACGCGCCGAGCGGGTGGCCGAGCGCGATCGCGCCGCCGTTCACGTTCGTGCGCTCGCGGTCGAGGCCGAGGTCCTTCTCGACGGCGAGGTACTGCGTCGCGAAGGCCTCGTTGATCTCGACGAGGTCCATGTCCTCGACCCGCAGTCCCGCGCGCTGGAGCGCCTGCCGGCTCGAGGGGGCGGGGCCGATCCCCATGATGTCGGGGTCCACGCCGCAGACGCCGCCGGAGACGATCCGCGCGAGCGGCTTCAGCCCGGCCTTCTCGGCGGCCTCGGCCGACGCGACGACGACCGCCGCGGCGCCGTCGTTGATCCCGCTCGCGCTGCCCGCCGTCACCGTGCCGCCCTTCTCGAAGCGCGCCTGGAGCGAGGCGAGCTTCTCGAGCGTCGTGTCGGGCCGGATGTGCTCGTCCTTATCGACGATCTGCGGACCCTTCTTCGTCTTCACCTCGACCGGGACGATCTCCTCGCTGAAGCGGCAGCTCTCGCGCGCCCGCGCGGCGAGCTGGTGGCTGCGGTACGCGAACTCGTCGGCGGCCGCGCGCGTGATGCCGTACTTGCGCCCGAGGTTCTCCGCGGTGTTCGCCATGCCCAGCCCGTTGTACGAGTCGACGAGCGCGACCCAGAGGTAGTCGTCGAGGCGCTGCTCGCCCAGAGGAAGCCCCCAGCGCGCGCCGTAGATCTGGTGCGGCGCCATGCTCATGTTCTCGGCGCCGCCGGCGAGGACGAACTCGGCCTGGCCGAGCCGGATCTCCTGCGCGCCGAGGAGGATCGCCTGGAGCCCCGAGCCGCACAGGCGGTTCACGGTCAGCGCGGGGGTCTCCTTCGGGACGCCGCTCCGGAGGCCGACGTGGCGCGCGAGGTAGATCGCGTCGCCCGCGGTCTGGAGGACGTTGCCGAAGATGACGTGGTCGATGCGCTCCGGCTCGACCTTCGAGCGCTCGAGCGCTCCCTTGGCCGCGACCACGGCGAGATCGGTGGCCTTCACGTCGCGCAGACCGCCGCCGAACGTGCCGAACGCGGTGCGCGCGCCGTCGAGGACGACGACGTCCTTCACGGCTTCAATTGTCGCACCGGGCCGGTCAGCCCGTCCCGAGCAGGTCCAGCGCCACGAGCGCCATCACTTTCGCCGCGTTCATGAGGTCGTCGATGCGCACATGTTCGTCGGGGCGGTGCGCCGTCTCGAGGATCCCCGGCCCGTACGCGATCACGTCGCTCACCCCGCCGCGCCGCATGACGTGCTTCTGGTCGTACGTCCCGGGGCTGAGGATCGTCCCCGCCTCGCGGCCGAGGACGCTTTCGATGGCCCGCCGCGTGGCATCCGCGACGCGCGACGGCTCTGGGGTCCGCGTCGGCTCGACGAGCATGAGGTCGCGGGTCGACCACGCGATCCCATCGCCGGTGGCGGCCTCCCGGGCGACGAGGTCCGCGATCTCCTTCCGCACGTCCTCGCTCGACTCCTCGTGGATGAAGCGCCGGTCGAACACGGCGACCGCCGTTTCCGGGACCATCGGCGTCTGCTCGGCGCCCATCGGCTGGCCGGCGTGGAGCGCGTTCAGGCTGATCGACGGCACGCGCGCGCCGGGCGGGTCGACGGGCAGCGCCGTGCGCCGCTGCGCGATGCGCGGCTTCAGCTCGCGGTCGATGCGCGTGATGAGCCGGGCCATCGCGTCGGCGGCGTTCCGTCCGAAGCCGGGCATCGATCCGTGTCCCGTGGCGCCGCGCGCGGTGATCTCGCACCAATAGACGCCACGGTGGCCGACGCACACGTTCCCGACCCCGAGCGGCTCGGTGATGATCACGTGGTCGGTGCGGCTCGCCGCGATGAGCCCCTGGTCGCAGAGCTCGGCGACGCCGGCGAGCCCGCCGCTCTCCTCGTCGACCGTCGCGCTCTGCTCGACGCTCCCGCCGAGCGCGATCCCGGCGCGGCGGATCGCCTCGATCGCGAAGATCGAGGCGGCGATGCCCGCCTTCTGGTCGCCCGTGCCGCGGCCCCAGATCGCTCCGTCCGCGACCTCACCGCCGAACGGCTCGTGCGACCACGCGCCGCGATCGCCGGCCGGCACGACGTCGAAGTGCCCGTTGAAGTGGAGCGTCGGCCGGGGCCGTCGCCCCTCGAGGCGCGCCACCACGTTCAGGCGCGGCGGGCCCTCGTGCGCGGAGCGTGGCCGCACGGAGTCGACCTCGTAGCCGAGGGATGCGAGGCGCTGGCCGATGACATGCGCGCACTGCTCGTAGCGCTCGCCGGGCGGGTTCACCGTCGGGATGCGGACGATCTCCGATAAGAACGCGACGCACTCGTCGCGCAGCGCATCGACCGCGGCGCGAACGCGGTCGGCGTCGGTCATGGCGCCGCGGCGCGCGCGCCACGGACGACCGCGCGCGCGACGGCGGTCGCCGCGGCCACCTGCACCTGCGCGATGCCAGCGACGTCGACCGGCGCGCGCGCAGCGCCGCCCACGGACAGCGCGAAGAGCGTGTCGCCATCGAGGTCCGTGTGGGCGGGGCGCACCGCGCGCGCGATCCCGTCGTGCGCGACCGACGCGAGCCGCTGGCACTGCGCCTTCGTCAGGAGCGCGTCCGTGATCACCGCGCCGATCGTCGTGTTCGCGCCGGGGGACGCCGTTCCGGGCCCGGCGACCAGCGGCGCGACCCACTCGTGCGCCTCGTCGTCCCAGATCCCGCCGACGGCGTTCACGACGACGACCGCCGTGACGCTCGCCGCTCCCGCGTCGACCGTCGCGATCCCCACGCCGCCCGGCGCCATGCCGCCGAGCATCTTCGCGACGGTCGCGCCCGTCCCCGCGCCGACGGGTCCCTCCGCCGGCTCGCGCGTCGCGGCCTCGCACGCGGCCTGGCCCGAGGCCTGATCGGGCGCCTTCGGCTGTCCGATGGCGAGGTCGAAGATCACCGCCGTGGGGCAGATCGGCACGACGACGTCGCGAATGCGAAAGCCGACGCCGCGCTCGGCGAGCCAGCGGAGCACGCCGCCCGCGGCGTCGAGCCCGAACGCGCTCCCGCCGGTGAGGAGCACCGCGTGGATCTCCTGGACGGTCTTCGCGGGGTCGAGCAGGTCGGTGTCGCGCGTCCCGGGCGCGCCGCCGCGCACGTCGACCGACGCGACCGCGCCGGACTCGCAGAGGATGACCGTGCACCCCGTGCGCGCAACGGGGTCCGACCAGTGGCCGACCCGAACGGACGCGGGTAGTCGAATGTCGTTCACGGCGTTCCGTGCGACCAGAGGATCCACATCAGGATCGTGAGGGGCGCGATGAAGATCGCTAGCCGCATCAGAGAGCGCGGGACATCGACCTCGTCCTCTCGGCCGTCCTCTCCTCTCACAGCGGCCATGGCGTCCTCCAGATGACGACGTCGAACAGCACGCAGACCGCGAGCGCGGCCCAGTCGAGGCGCGTGAGCGGGTCGAGGTGCACGGGAGTGCGGCCCTTCCCGCCCACATAGCAGCGCGCCTCCATGGCGACGACCATGTCCTCGGCCCGGCGGAACGCCGACACGAAGAGCGGCACCGTGATCGGGATGAGCTGCCGCGTGCGCTGCACGAACCGCAGCCGTCCGGGCGGCCCGAAGTCCCCGCCGCGCGACGCCTGCGCCTTCATGAGCCGCTCGAGCTCCTCGGCCACGGTCGGCATGAAGCGGTACGCGATCGCGAGGATCATCGCGATCTCGTGGGCCGGCACGCGGATCCGGCGCAGCGGCGCGAGGAGCGACTCGATCGCCTTCGCCATGAGCGTGATCGGCGTCGTGAGCGTGAGGAGGCTCGCGAGCATGATGAGGTCGAGGATCCGGAACACCCCCTGCGCCGTCTGGCGCATCGAGTTGTCGGTCACGGTGAACGCGAACTCGTAGGGGCCCATCGCGAGTGGCACCTTCCAGAGGACCGCGGAGCCGGTCGGGTCGTAGTTCCCGAGGAAGAGGAAGTTGAAGATCGTGTACACGATGAGGATCGGCAGGATCGGGCGGATGCCGCGGAGGACGTAGAGGACGGGCAGATCGCCGACCACGACGAGCGCGATGACGAACGCGAACGCGACGGCGTTGCCGAGGTACGACGGCGTCGTGATGACCGCGGCGATGACGAGGGAGAACGCGACGATCTTCGCGCGCGGGTCCATCCGGTGCACGATCGACCGGCCGGGCACGTACTGCCCGACGGTCACATCGCGCGAGAACTCGAACTCGTCCATCCGTACAACGCCTCGACGACCTCGTCGACGGTCATGATGTCCTTCCCGATCGGGACGCCTCGCGCGCGGAGTGCCGCCGCGAGCTCCGCGGACTGCGGCACGCCGAGCCCGAGCTCGCGCAGTACGGCATCCTGCGCGAACACCTCGCGCACCGGACCCGAAAGGACGGTCTTCCCCGCGGCGAGCACGTCCACGCGCTGCACGAGCTCGGCGACGTCCTCCATGTTGTGCGAGACGAACACGAGCGCCGTCCCACGAGAGGCGTGCAGCTCGCGGAGCACGCGCAGCAGGTCGCGTCGCGCGCGCGGATCGAGCCCCGCGGTCGGCTCGTCGAGCACGAGCACCTCGGGCTCGAGCGCGAGGACGCCCGCGAGCGCGACGCGGCGCATCTCGCCGCCCGAGAGACCGAACGTGTAACGGTCCTTGAACTCGTCGAACGGCAGCCCGACCGCCTCCATCGCGCCCTGCACGCGGCGGCGCACCTCGGCGCGGTCGCAGCCGATCTGGCGCGGGCCGTAGGCGATGTCGTCGCCGACGGTCGGGTCGAACAGCTGCTGCTCCGCGAACTGGAACACGAGCCCGACGCGCCGGCGGAGCGGCCGCGGGTCGATGCTCGGATCCGCGAGGTCCGTGCCGAGCACCCGGACCATCCCCCTGTGCGGCCGCAGCAGCGCGTTGAAGTGCTGCACGAGCGTCGACTTCCCCGACCCCGTGTGGCCCATGATCCCGACGATCTCGGTAGCGTCGAGGTGGAACGAGATCCCCCGCAGCGCGACCGTTTCGAGCGGCGTCGCGCGCAGGTACCAGTGCCAGAGGTCCGCGACCTCGATGAGCCGCTGGCTCATGCGGCTCCCGCGCCGAGCCGCCGCGTCACCGCGTCGGCGAGCTCGACGACGTCGAGCGGCACGACGCCGAGGTCGAGGCCGCGCGCGCGGAGCCGCGCCGCGATGTCCGTCACCTGCGGCACGTCGAGCTCGAGCTCGCGCAGCCGCTCGGGCATCGCGAAGATCTCGCGTGGCGTGCCCTCGAGCGCGATCTCGCCGTCGGCGAGGACGATGACGCGGTCGGCGCGCGCGACCTCGCTCATGAAGTGGGTGATCGCGACGATCGTGACGCCGCGCGCGTGGAGCGCGGTCGCCGTGTCGAGGACCTCGCGCCGTCCCGACGGGTCGAGGAGCGACGTCGCCTCGTCGAGGACGACGCACCGCGGCCGCATGGCGAGCACGCCCGCGATCGCGACGCGCTGCTTCTGCCCCCCGGACAGCTGGTGGGGCGCGCGCGTGCGGAGGTCCTCGATCTCGACCGCGCGCATTGCCTCGGCCACGCGCTCGACGACCTCGCCGCGTGGGAGCCCGAGGTTCTCGGGGCCGAACGCGACGTCCTCCTCCACGACGGTCGCGACGATCTGGTCGTCGGGATCCTGGAACACCATGCCGACGATCTGCCGGATGCGGCGCAGGCTGTCGGGATCGCGCGTCGAGAGACCGTCGACGGTCACGGTCCCGCGTCCGGGCACGACGAGCCCGTTCAGCGTCTTCGCGAGCGTGCTCTTCCCCGACCCGTTGTGGCCGATGATGGACAGCCACTCCCCGCGCCGCACGTCGCATGTGACGTCGCGGAGCGCCTGCGTCGGGCCGCCGCCCCGCACGGGGTACGCGACCGAGATGCCCTCGACGCGGATGAGGGGGTCGGTCACCTACAGGGGTGGCTGGAAGCGCCCGTCGGCCGCGGTCCATCCCCCGTCGACGAAGAAGACCGCGCCGGTGACGTACGACGCGGCGTCGGACGCGAGGTACGCGACGATCCCCGCGATCTCCTCGGGTCTGGCCCAGCGGCCGAGGATGCTCTTGCGCGCGTAGCCCTCGTACCAGTCCGCGTCCTTCTTGATCGGCGCGGTCAGCGGCGTGTCGACGACGCCGGGTGCGACCGCGTTCGCGCGCACGCCCTTCGGCCCGAGCTCGGCCGCGAGCGCGCGGATCATCTGCACGATCCCGGCCTTCGTCGCCGCGTAGACGCCCTGCCCGGGCTCGACCGTGACCGAGCGGATGCTCGAGAACGCGACGATGCTCCCTCGGCCGCGCGCCGCCATGCCGGCGCCGGCGCCGCGCAGGAGGCGGAACGTGCCCTTCAGGTTCACGCCGATGACCCGGTCGAACTCGTCGTCGGTGATGTCGAGGAGCGGCTTCCGGACGTTGATCCCCGGTGTGCTGACGAGCACGTCGAGGTCGGCGCAACGCTCGAGCGCCGCGTCGACGCTCGCGGTGTCGCGGATGTCGACGGCGAGCGCGTCCGCGCCGCCCTTGCCGCTCCTGATCGACGCCGCGGTCTCCTCGGCGGCCGCGAGGTTCAGGTCCGCGCAGGTCACCTTCGCTCCGAACGACCCGAGCGCCTCGGCGCTCGCCTTCCCGATGCCGCTGCCGGCGCCGACGACGAGCGCGCGCCGTCCATCGAGCCGGAAGAGCGAGGGATAGTCGAACATGCTGGCCTCCTCCGCGGAGCCTATTCCGACCTCGCTCGCGGGGGACCCGCCCGCCTGTCCCCAGGGGCAGGTCCCCCGCGATGGTCCTAGACGGTGGAGCGCCGCGCGCGGCCCGCGCCGCGGACGGCGAGGCCGACCGCGAGCGTGATGATCGCCGCGACGATCGCCTCCGGAACGCCGTTCGTGAACGCGACCGTCCACGCCACGGGCGCCGGCAGGTACGGAGCGCCGTTCGGCCCGGTGAGGAGCACGGCGAGGCTGAGCACGAGCACGGTGTTCGTGGCAGTGCCGAGGAAGCCGGCGGCGATGAGCGCGAGGGGCTCATTCACGCGGCGCAGCCACTTGTAGACGAGGTACGCGACGACGCCGATGAGCAGTCGCGGACCGAACGCGATGAGCGGGTTCTGGAAGAGCGGAGTGGTCGCGCGCAGGAAGCTGAAGAGTCCGAAGATGCCACCGACGGCGAGGCCCGCGGCCCACCCTTCCATGACGCCCGCGACGATCGCGGGGATGTGGAGGATGGTCGCGTTGACGCCCGTCGGGAGCGGGATGAAGCCGATCCCCGTGAAGCCGAGCGCGAGCTGGATCGCCGCGAGGACGCCCGAGACCACGACGGTGCGTACGGTGCGGTTCTGGGTCATGAGCCCCATGTCGTCCGACATGGTGTCGCTGCGTGTCGCCATGAGTCCCTCCTCCTCCGAGCGGATCGCGCTGATGGCGAGGGACTCTACACGCTAGCGCGGAGGAGACCGGCGCGCGGCGCCGTGTGACGACGAGCGACGCGTGGAGGCGCGAAGCGCCTACTCCCTAGGCGTGCGCAAGCCTCCCCGCTGACACGATCTCAGCCACGATCCGCGCGTCCTCGAACGTGCGGCCCGGACGCGCGTCGACGTCGGCGATCCGTCGCGTCCGGAACGCCTCCGCGAGCGCGCCCTCGATCGCCACGCGCGCGTCGCGCTGCCCGAGGTGCTCGAGCATGAGCGCGACGGCGCCGATCGACCCGACCGCGCTCGCGGCCTTCTGCCCGGTGTACTTCGGCGCCGAGCCGTGGATCGGCTCGAACAGCGAGACCTTGCCGGGGTTGATGTTCCCCGAGGCGCCGGTACCGAGCCCGCCCGCGATCCCCGCCGCGAGGTCGGTGAGGATGTCGCCGAAGAGGTTCGTCGTCACGATCACGTCGAAGCGCTCGGGGTGGAGGACCATCCACATCGACGCGGCGTCGACGTACATCGCGTCGCGCTCGACATCGGGGTACTCACGCCCGACGTCGTCGAACACCTCGCGGTAGAGCGCCTGCAGCCGCAGCGCGTTCGCCTTGTCGACGAGCGTCAGCTTCTTGCGCGGACGCGTGCGCGCGAGCTCGAAGGAGTAGCGGACGATCCGCTCGGTCCCCCGCCGGCTGAAGCGGACCTCGCTCCACACCTCCTCCTCGGGCGTGCCGCCGCGCTCGGTGTGGACGGGGCGGCCGTACGCGTCCTCCGTGTTCTCGCGCACGACGACGAAGTCGACGTCGCGCGGGCCGCGTCCCTTCAGCGGGCAGAGCCGCTCGTCGTACAGGACGATCGGCCGCAGGTTCACGAAGAGATCGAGCCCGCGGCGCATCCCGAAGATGATCTCCATCTCCGCCAGGCCGCGCGGCGCGTCGGGGTGGCCGATCGCGCCGAGGAGGATCGCGTCGTACGCGCGCAGCTCCTCGATCATCGCGGGCGTCACGCGGAGACCCTGCGCGTACCTGAGCGCCGACCACTCGAGCGCGGTGCGCCGCGTCGTGAAGCCGAAGCGGCGCTCGGCCGCGTCGAGGACGACGAGCGCCGCGTCCGTGACCTCGGGTCCGATCCCGTCGCCGCCGATCACCGCGATGCGGTAGCTCGCACCCACGCGCGCATGATCGCACGACAGATCGCACTTTGCCCATTGCCGTCCGGAGGGACAACGGCTAGCGTGTGCGTCCTGATGCAGCACGTCCTCCCGCTGCCGCCGCTTCCGGCCCTCCCGTGCGGAAGGGCCTGCATGCGGCTGGGAGGCTAGCGAGACACACCCCGCATCCACCGGCGATCTCACAAGGCCTCTCAGGAATGAGAGGCCTTCTTCTTTTGAGGAGGCGATCCATGAGCGCGCAGCGAGCGGAGACCCTGAGCGGCGGCCTCGCGGCGGCCGGACGGGACCAGCACGGCTCGATGATCGACGAGACGATCTCGGTCCTCGCCCGGCATGGCGGCGACGTCGTGTCGTTCGCCGTCGGGTCGCCGGCGCCGGAAGCGCTCGCGCTCGCCGACGTCGGCGGGCTCATGGATGACGTGCTCGCGCGCGACGGCGTGCGCGCGCTCGGGTACGGCGTGACGGAAGGCGAGGACGAGCTGCGCGAGATCGTCGCCGCGTCCGCGCGCGAGCGCGGCATCGACGCCGACGCCGACGAGGTCCTCGTGAGCGCGGGTGCGCTCCAGGCCATCGACCTCGCGTGCCGCGTCTTCCTCGAGCCGGGCGACCTCATCGTCACCGAGTCGCCCGCCTTCGCGAACGCGCTCTCGGCGTTCCGCAACCGCGGCGCGCGCATCCTCGAGGTTCCGGCCGACGACGAGGGGATCGACGTCGCCGCCGCGGCGCGCGCGCTGCGACAGCGCGGCGAGCGCGTGAAGGCGTTCTTCATCGTCCCGAACTTCCAGAACCCCACCGGGGCGACGCTCTCCGACGCGCGCCGCGACGCGCTCCTCGCGCTCGCGGCGACGCAGGACGCGATCGTGATCGAGGACGATCCGTACGGGGCCCTGCGCTACCGCGGCGCCGACATCGCGCCGCTCGCCGCGCGGGATCGAGAGCGCGTCATCCATCTCGGCTCGTTCTCGAAGACGTTCCTGCCCGGCATCCGCGTCGGCTGGGCGGTCGCCGACCGCACCACGGTCCGCCGCATGGCCGCGGTGAAGCAGACGATGGATTCGTCGACGTCGACCCTCGGGCAGCGGCTCGTCATCGCGTTCCACCGGCGCGGGAAGGTCGACGCGCACCTCGCGGCGCTCCGGGAGATGTACGCGGCGAAGCAGGCCGCAGCGCGCGCCGCGCTCGCGCGCGAGCTCGGCGGCATCGGGAGGTGGAACGACCCCGAGGGCGGGTTCTTCCTGTGGCTGCGGACCGGCGTCGCGTCGCGCGCGCTGCTCGACGCCGCGCTCGACGAGGGCGTCGCGTTCGTGCCGGGCGACGCGTTCACGACGGGTCACGCGTTCGGCGACGCGCTGCGCTTCTCGTACTCGGCGCCCTCGCCGGAGCGGATCGACGAGGGTGTGCGGCGGCTGCGCCGCGCGTACGACCGCGTCGCTAGCCGGTGATGGCGCCCTCCGTCGCGGAGCTGACGAGCTTCGCGTACTTCGCGAGCGCGCCGCTCGCGTAGCGCGACGCCGGCGGCGTCCACGCGGCGCGCCGGCGCTCGAGCTCGGCCGCGTCGACCTCGAGCTCGAGCGCGCGGGCGTTCGCGTCGATCCGCACGACGTCGCCGTCACGTGCCAGCGCGATCGGTCCGCCGACCGCCGCCTCAGGGGCGACGTGCGCGACCATGATCCCGTGCGTCGCGCCTGAGAAGCGGCCGTCGGTGACGAGCGCGACGGTCTTGCCGAGCCCCGCTCCCTGCAGCGCGCCGGTGACGACGAGCATCTCGCGCATCCCCGGCCCGCCGACGGGTCCCTCGTGGCGGATGACGACCACGTCGCCGGCCGTGATCCTCGCGCCGGTGATCGCGGCGAACGCGTCCTCCTCGCATTCGAACACGCGCGCGGGCCCGCGATGCACGGGCATGCCCTCGCCCGCCACCTTCAGGACGGCGCCCTCCGGCGCGAGCGACCCCTTCACGATGACCATCCCGCCGGTCGGCGCGATCGGCCTCGCGAGCGGCGCGATCACCTCCTGCCCCGGCGTCTCCTTCGCGGCGCGCGCCTCCTCGCCGATCGTGCGCCCGGTGACCGTCATCGCGCCGCCCTCGATGACGCGCGCCTCGAGCAGCCGCTTCATCACGACCATGATCCCGCCCGCCGCGTGCATGTCCGGCGCGGTGAAGCGGCCCCACGGCTTCATGTCCGCGAGGAGCGGGGTCTTCGCGCTCACACGGTCGAAGTCCTCGAGCGACAGCTCGACGCCCGCGGTGCGTGCGACCGCGAGCAGGTGGAGCACGGCGTTCGTCGATCCTCCCGTCGCCATGACGGCGGCGATCGCGTTGAGGAGCGCGGCGCGCGTGATGACCTGCGATGGCCGCCGCCCTTCCTTCAGCATGCGCACGGCGAGCCGGCCGCATTCGCGCGCGACCTCCTCGCGTCGCGGATCGGTCGCCGGCACGCCCGACGATCCCGCGGGCGAGATCCCGAGCGCCTCGAACGCCGTCGCCATCGTGTTCGCCGTGAATTGGCCGCCGCACGCGCCCGCGCCGGGGCACGCGCCGAGCTCGATCTCGCGCAGGTCCGCGTCGCTCATCGCGCCGCGCGCGTGGGCGCCGACCGCTTCGAACACGTCCTGGATCGTGACGTCCTTTCCCTTGAAGCGGCCGGGCATGATCGAGCCGCCGTAGAGCATGAGACCCGGCAGGTCCAGCCGCGCGAGCGCCATGACCGAACCGGGGATCGTCTTGTCGCAGCCGCTGATCGTGACGACCGCGTCGACGAGGTGGCCGCGCGCGACGAGCTCGATCGAGTCGGCGATCACCTCGCGCGAGATGAGCGACGCCTTCATCCCCTCGGTCCCCATGACGATCCCGTCGTTGATCGAGATCGTCGTGAACTCGATCGGCGTGCCGCCAGCCTCGCGCACGCCCTCCTTCACCAGCTCGGCGAGCCGGCGGTGGCCGAAGTTGCAGGGCTGGAGGTCCGTGTACGCGTGGGTGACGAGGACGAGCGGCCGCGTGAAGTCGCGGTCGGTGAACCCGACCGCGCGCATCATCGCCCGCGCCGGCGCGCGGTTCGGGCCGTCGAGGAGCGTGCCGCTGCGCTCGCGCTCGCGTGCCATCGGCGGCATCCTCCCACGACCCGGACCGTCGGGCCAGCCGGGCATGTGCAGCGTGCCGCGGGCTACCGCTAGCGAGGAGGAGAGGGGCGCGAGGCGCCGCGTGACCACGAGCGACGCGTGGAGGAGCGAGGCGGCTACGATCCGGTCCGCATGGGCGGCACGATCGACCTCGACCCGGGCTCGCTCGCCGAGATCGTCGGGCGCACCTTCGTCGTCTACCTCGTCCTGCTCGTCGGGCTGCGGCTCGCCGGAAAGCGCGAGCTCGGGCAGATGTCGACGTTCGACCTCGTCGTCGTGCTGATCATCTCGAACGCGGTGCAGAACGCGATGGTCGGCGCGAACACGTCGCTCACCGGCGGCCTCGTCGCGGCGGTCACGTTGCTCACGGCGAACTGGGCCATCGGCCGCGCCGGTGTGCGCTGGCCGCGGCTCCGTGAAGAGCTCCGGGGCGTGCCGACGCTGCTCGTCCACGACGGCGCGATCGTCTCCGCGAACCTGCGGCGCGAGGCCATCGAAGAGGACGTCGTGCTGCAAGCGCTGCGTGAGCACGGCGTCGACGACATCGAGAAGGTGAAGCTT
The DNA here is from genome assembly GCA_964609145.1 of uncultured Chloroflexota bacterium. Classification (GTDB taxonomy): domain Bacteria; phylum Chloroflexota; class Limnocylindria; order P2-11E; family P2-11E; genus JACPOT01. Next base: position 8,246 of record CAZSRI010000022.1, on the reverse strand, counting down.
GCAGTGCTCGAGGTCGACGGCACGATCAGCGTCATCCCGGCGGACGCAACGAGCAGCCGCACCCGCAGGCGCATCCGCGGACGCAAGCCCGCGGGGTGACCCGCTATGGCGTCGGCTTCGGAGTCGCGGTCCTCGCCGGCGCGGTCGTCGCCGGCGGCGCACTGGTCGCGACCGGTGCGGTCGTTGCCGGCGCAGGTGTCGTCGCGACGGGCGCGGTCGTTGCCGGCGGCGTCGTCGCGGGGGTGGGGGACGCCGCGGGCGTCTCCGAGACCGACGGCGACGCCTCGGGCGTCCCGGCCGGCGGCGCGGTCGTGGTCCCCGGCGTGACGAGGTGCGTCGCGGCGGGCGCGACCGGTGCCCCCGCAGGCGAGAGGAACGGGAGCGGCGCGGCGCTCGGACGGGTCCCCGGCGTCGCGGGCGCGCCCGCGAGCTGCGTCGCCGCGGACACCGCGAGGGCCGCGCCGAGGACGAGCACGAGCGTGATCAGGAAGGTCTGCACGAAGACGCGCGAGCCCGCGGGCCGCGGTGGCGGTGCGAGCCGCTGCGTCCCGCCGGGGGCGAGCCGCTCGGTGCGGTCGTCGCCACGGTCGTTCACGTGACGGCCCGATGCAGGAAGCGGGCCGTTGCCGGTGAGGCGGCTACTTCGTTGGGCGATGCACCCCTTCGTTCCTGGATCCGGGATGGGGATGCGCAGCTCTATGGCACGCAGATGCGAGGCACGCGGACGGATCGGCGGAGCCGCTCCCGACCCAGGACCGCGTCCACGTGGACGGAGGTCGGACGTCGGTCGGCCTCGGCCCCCTCAGTGAGTTACGTCGCGGGGTTCCGCGCCGCGGGCAGCAGCCCTCGGCTCACCCGGCGATGTTGCCGAAGCGCTCCGGGTCCCAGCTCAGGCCGAGCTCGCTCGGCGGGCCCATGTAGCCGAGCAGCGCGGACGCCGCGACGACGGCGGGCGACGCGAGATAGCCGAGGCCCCCGACGCCCATGCGGTTCTGCCAGTTGCGGTTGAACGACGTGATCGCGACCTCGCCCCTCGAGAGCGCGTCGGGGCCCTGGCCGAAGCAGGGCCCGCACCACGACCGCCGGATCTGCCCGCCGACCGAGCGGAACGTCTCCGCGATCGATGTGCCGCCGAGGCGCGGGTCGGGCTGCTCGATGCGCTCCTTCACCGTGCCCGAGCCGGGGAACACGACGAAGTCCTTCGCCGCCTTCGTCGCGCCCTTGCGCTTCGCCTCGTACACGACGAGCGCCGCCTCGAGGAGGTCGTCGTATCCGCCGTTCGTGCACGAGCCGATGTACGCCTTGTCGAACGCGATGCGCTCGCGCGCGACCTCCTCCGCCGGGAACGCGTTCCCGGGCGCGAACGGCTTCGCGATGAACGGGATGACCTCGGAGAGGTCGAGCTCCTCGTCGATCTCGTAGCGCGCGTCGGCGCCGGGCGCGACGCGCGGGTACGGCAGGTCTCGCAGACCACGGCGCGCGTACCACTCGTACGTGATGTCGTCGGCCGCGAAGATCCCGTTCTGCGCCTCGGCCTCGGCCATCATGTTCGCGACCGTGTTCCGGTAGGGGATCGGCAGCTGCCGATCGGCGTCGACGAGCTCGACGCTCATCCCCTGCGCCTGCGCCTTGCCCCAGCGCCGCAGGAGCGCGAGCACGACGTCCTTCCCGCTTACCCACGGCCGCAGCTTCCCGCGGAACGTGACGCGCCGCGCCTTCGCGAGCGTGAAGTACACGTAGCCCGTCGCCCACCCGAAGCCCAGCGCGGTCGACCCCACGCCGACGCCGACCGCGCCGTACGCGCCGTAGGCGCGGCTGTGCGAATCCGCGCCCGGGATGAACGCGCCGGGCATCACGAGCCCCTGCTCCGGGAAGTAGAAGTGGAAGATCCCGTCGCCCGGCGTCGCGTAGTAGGGCCGTCCGATCCCCTGCTTCTCCGCGAACTGGCGTCCGATCGACGTCTGCATCTCGTCGGCGTCACGCCCCGTGAACACGAAGTGGTCGTTCGCGATCGCGGCCTGCCGCGGCCAGATCGCGCCGCCCGTGATCTGGTCGAACGCGTGGATCGCGAAGGGCGCCGTGCCGTCGGACGCCGGCAGCAGGTCGGCGTACACGCGCAGCGTCGCGCCCGGCCCCACCTCGGCGTCCCGGTCCGCGCGATGCGCCCACACCATCTGCTCCGTCGTCGTGAGTCCGCGCGCGGTCGCGCCGTCCGCCCACTCGATCCGCGGCGGCCGCGTCACGGACGCCCGCAGCTCGGCCCGCCCGATCGCGAGGATCCCGCCGTCGCGGCGGATCTCCTCCTCCTTCGGCGTCAGCGGGATGGGCGTGTAGCGCTCGCCCTGCGTCACGTTGCGCAGCTCGCGCGTCGCGACGTCGAGCTCGAGCACGTCGCCGTCCTTCGCGTCGGCGACGGCCTCGGGCGACTGGACGACGTGGAGCCCGAGGTTGAGCGCGTTGCGGCGGAAGATGTCACCCACGTTGTCGCCGCACACGATCACGAGCTCCGTCCCGGCCTCTTCGCCGACCGCCTTCAGCCCCGCCGGGCTCATCTCGCGCGACGACCCGATCGCGAAGCGGTCGCCGGCGACCACGAACGTCTCGCCCGCGCGCACGCGTTCTCGGAAGTCGGGCATGAGATGGCGGAAGGCGCCAGCCTTCCAGCGCTCGTCGAGCCGCTCGAGGCTCTCGCTCACACAGTCGTCGGCGGGCGTGATCTGATCCGTGTCGATGGCGTCGCGCTTGTGCCCCGGCTGATCCGGATCCCAGAAGATGAGGGCCTTCCCCCTGAGCACGCCGGCCGCTTGCTTGCCCAGCGGCGCACCCGAGACGGGCAGGTCCGCGACCGCGACGCCCGGCTTCAGCCGCGCGGGCTCGATCCGATGCATGGACCGATGATGGCACCGCGCCGCCGCCGACCCGCCCCTCGTTCGTGGACCGACCGGACGGCGGCGCGCGGGCCGTCCCTCCCCTTCTGACATCGACCTGACACGTTCCGTGCGTACGGTGCCCGCACTTCGGCTGAGCGGGCCCTAGCGGCGCGCGACGCCGCCGGCGGCTCGGGGAGGTGGCGCGTGGTCTGGGATCCGCGACACGAGACCATGCCGCGAGGCGAGCTCGCATCTCTCCAGCTCGAGCGCGCGCAGCGATCGATCGAGATGGCGTACGCGAGCGTCGCCTTTTACCGCGAGAGCCTCGATCGCGCCGGCGTGCGCCCCGCGCAGCTCCGCACCCTCGACGACCTGCGCCGCTTCCCGTTCATCCGCAAGCAGGACTTCCGGAACGCGTACCCGTGGTCGCTCCTCGCCGTGCCGCGCGAGCGCATCCGCGAGGTGCACGCGTCGTCGGGAACGACCGGGGCGATCTCGCTCACGGGCTACACCGACGCCGACCTCGGCGTCTGGACCGAGCTCGTCGCGCGCGTGTTCGGCTGCGCCGGCGCGCGTCCCGGCGACCTCGTGCAGAACGCGTACGGCTACGGGCTGTTCACCGGCGGCCTCGGCTTCCACTACGGAGCGCAGCGGTTCGGGACGACCGTCGTCCCGATGTCCGGCGGCAACACGCTGCGGCAGGTCGCGATCCTTCGTGACCTTCGCCCCGACATCCTCTGCTGCACGCCCTCCTACGCGCTCCACCTCGCGGAGGCGTGGCGCGAGAACGGCTACGCGGAGTCGGACCTCTCTCCGCGCGTCGGGATCCTCGGCGCCGAGCCTTGGACCGAGGCCATGCGGAAGGAGGTCCAGTCGCAGCTCCGCCTCCGCGCGATCGACATCTACGGCCTCGCCGAGGCGATCGGTCCCGGCGTCTCCTGCGAATGCGTCGAGGAGCAGAAGGGCCTCCACGTCTTCGAGGACCACTTCATCGTCGAGTGCATCGATCCGCGGACCGGCGAGCCGGTCCCGGACGGCACGCCCGGAGAGCTCGTCTTCACGTCGCTCACGAAGGAGGCCATGCCGATCGTGCGCTACCGCACCGGCGACATCTCGTCGATCGACCCGACGCCGTGCTCGTGCGGGCGCACGAGCCGCCGCATGGCGCGGATCACCGGCCGCGCCGACGACATGCTCGTCGTGCGCGGCGTGAACGTGTTCCCGTCCGACGTCGAGGCGGTGCTCCTGGGCATCCCCGAGCTCTCGCCCCAGTACCGGCTCGTCGTCGACCGCGAGCACGCCCTCGACACGATCGAGGTCCACGTCGAGCCCCGGATCGGCGGCGAGGTCGTGCTCGGCGAGAGGGTCGAGACCGTCCTCCGCAACGCCCTCGGGATCGCGATGAAGGTGACGATCGTCGAGGCGCACACGATCCCCCGCAGCGAAGGGAAGGCCCTTCGTGTCGTCGATCGCCGGAAGCTCTAGCACCCTCCTCCTCTCCGGCAACGAGGCGATCGCGCAGGGGGCGCGAGAGGCCGGCGTCGGCGTCGCGACGGGCTACCCGGGCACGCCGAGCACGGAGATCCTCGAGGCGATCGTCCGCTCCGACCCCGAGCGCGAGGTCTACGTCGAGTGGTCGAGCAACGAGAAGGTGGCGATCGACGTCGCCCTCGGCGCGGCCATCGGCGGGACGCGCGCGCTCGTCACGATGAAGCACGTCGGCCTGAACGTCGCGTCCGACACCTTCATGACCGCCGCGTACACGGGCGCGCGCGCCGGGCTCGTCGTCGTGACCGCCGACGACCCCGGGATGCACAGCTCGCAGAACGAGCAGGACAACCGGTCCCTCGGGCGCTTCGCCGGCGTCCCGCTCCTCGAGCCGTCCGACAGCGCCGAGGCGCGCGACCTCACCGCCGCGGCGTTCGAGATCGCGGAGCGGTTCGACACGCCGGTGCTCCTGCGGACGACGACGCGGATCGCGCACGCGCGAGCCCTCGTGCCGATACGCCCGGCGCGCGCGCCGGAGCGCACCGGCTTCCGGCGCGACCGCGCGAAGTACGTCATGCTCCCGGGCTTCGCGCGCCGCCGCCGCGTGGTCCTCCTCGAGCGGCTCGCGGCCCTCGCGCAGTACGCCGAGACCACGCCGCTGAACAGGTGCGAGATCGGGGACCGCTCCCTCGGCGTCGTCACGAGCGGGATCGCGTATCAGTACGTGCGCGAGGCATTGCCGGAGGCGAGCGTGCTGAAGCTCGGCATGACGCACCCGCTCCCGGCGGGGATCGTCCGCGACTTCTGCTCGCGCGTCGACCGCGTCCTCGTCGTCGAGGAGCTCGACCCGTATCTCGAGGAGCAGATCCGGGCGCTCGGGATCGCGGTCGAAGGCAAGCGCTTCTTCCCGCGCGCCGGCGAGCTCGGTCCCGACAGCGTGCGCGCGGGGCTTCGCGCGGCGGGAGCGCCGATCGAGACCCCCGCGCCGCTCGCGCGGCAGGTGCCTTCGACGGCCACGCGTCCTCCGGTGCTCTGCCCGGGCTGCCCGCACGTCGTCCCGTTCCTCGCGCTGCGCCAGCTCGGCGCCATCGTGACCGGCGACATCGGCTGCTACACGCTCGCCGCGAGCGCGCCGCTCGAGGCGATGGACAGCTGCGTCGCGATGGGGTCGTCGATCGGCATGGGCATCGGGCTGCGGCGCTCCGGCGGCGCCGAAGCGCCCGTCGTCGCCGCGATCGGGGACTCCACCTTCATGCACGCGGGCATCCCCGCGCTCGCCGACGCCGTCGCGAACGGGACGGACCTCACCGTCCTCATCCTCGACAACGGCACGACGGCGATGACCGGCGGCCAGTCGCAGCCGGGGACCGGCGCGACGATCCGCGGCGACGCCGCGAAGCGCGTCGACCTCGCGGCGCTCTGCCTCGCGCTCGGAGCCCGGAGCGCCGAGGTCGTCGATCCGTACGACGTCGCGGCCACGTTCCGCGCGCTCGAGAAGGCCCTGGCGTCGACCGGCGTCTCCGTCGTCATCACGGATCGTCCGTGCGTCGTGGCGCCGGTGAAGATACGCGACACGCCCTTCACCGTGATCGGCGAGCGCTGCATCGCGTGCCAGGCCTGCATGGATCTCGGGTGCCCGTCGATCGTGTGGGACGCGAGCCTCTATGAGGATCGGCATCGCGTCCGGATCGACGCGGCGACGTGCACCGGCTGCGCGGTGTGCGCGCAGGTGTGCCCGGCGGAGGCGATGGTCCCGGCCGCGGCCGCGGCGAACGATGGGCACTAGCGCGGGCAGCGTCCTCGTCGTCGGGGTCGGCGGCCAGGGCGTCGTCCTCTCGAGCGCGGTCGCGGCCGACGCCGCGCGCCGCTGCGGCTTCGACGTGAAGCAGAGCGAGGTCCACGGGATGTCGCAGCGCGGCGGCGTCGTGACGTCGCACCTGCGCTACGGGCCGGCGGTGCGCTCGCCGCTCATCGGGCAGGGGGAGGCCGACGCGATCGTCGCGCTCGAATGGAACGAGGGGCTCCGCGCGCTGCCCGCCCTACGCGCCGGCGGGACCCTCGTCGTGAGCGTCGAGCGGATCCTGCCGCCGAGCGCGTTCCTCGACCGGCAGGGCGGCACGGTCCGCTACCCGCCCGTCGCGCTCGCCCAGCTGCGCACGACGGTCCCCGACGTGCGCGCGTGCGATGCCACGGCGATCGCCGCGCGCGCGGGTAACGCGAAGGCGATGAACAGCGTCCTCCTCGGCGTCCTCTCGCGCGTCCTGCCGTTCTCCGACGACGCGTGGGACGAGGCGATCGCGGCGAACGTCCCGCCGAACGCGCTGAAGGCGAACCGCGCGGCGTTCGCGGCCGGACGCGAGCTGCGGCAAGAGGGGACCGCGCTGCGGAAGGCGATCGCGTCGGACCACTTCGAGCGGCCGGCGCGGCGCGCCGTCGGCAGCCTCGAGATCGTCGACGCGTGGTGCAAGGGCGAGGACTGCGGCATCTGCGTGCGCGCCTGCCCCGAGTACTGCCTCGGCTTCGAGGACGGGGCGACGGCGGTGCGAGCGATCCGACCGGAGGCGTGCACGGCGTGCGGGATCTGCGAGCTGCTCTGTCCGGACTTCGCGATCGTCGTGCGGCGCGCGAGCGCGGTGTCGGTGTGACCGAGCTCATCCAGGGGAATCAGGCGTGCGCGCGCGCGGCGATCGCGAGCGGCTGCCGCTTCTTCGCGGGCTACCCGATCACGCCCTCCTCCGAGATCGCCGAGTCGATGGCGCGGCTGCTCCCCGGCGCCGGCGGCGTGTTCGTGCAGATGGAGGACGAGATCGCATCGCTCGGCGCCGTCCTCGGCGCGTCCCTCGGCGGCAGCCGCGCGATGACGGCGACGAGCGGACCCGGATTCAGCCTGATGCAGGAGCACATCGGGTACGCCGCGCTCGCCGAGATCCCCTGCGTGGTCGTCGACGTCATGCGCGGCGGGCCGAGCACGGGGCTGCCGACCCGGCCGTCGCAGGGCGACGTGATGCAGGCGCGCTGGGGGACGCACGGCGATCATCCGATCGTCGCGCTCGCGCCGGCGTCGTCGGCCGAGATCTACGAGCTCACCTCGCTCGCGTTCGCGCTCTCGGAGCGTCTCCGCGTCCCCGCGCTCGTGCTGTACGACGAGGTCGTCGGCCACCTGCGCGAGCCCGTCGACCTCGCCGCGCTGCGCGTGATGCGCGCCGAGCGGCGCCGGCCCGCGGGCGACCCCTCGGCGTACCGCCCCTACGCGCCCGGTGACGATCTCGTGCCGCCGCTCGCCGACTTCGGGACCGGGTACCGCTTCCACGTGACGGGCCTCGCCCACGACGAGGGCGGCCGGCCGACGGACGACCCGCAGGTCGTCGGCGCGCTGCACCGCCGCCTCCAGGAGAAGGTCGCGCGGGCGCGCGGCGACGTCGTCTCGTTCGCGGGGATCGGTCTCGAGGACGCCGAGGTGGTCGTGGTCGCGTACGGCATCGCCGCGCGCGCGGCGGAACGCGCCGTGGCGGACGCGCGCGAGCGTGGCGAGCGCCTCGGGCTCTTCCGTCCGCGCACGCTCTGGCCGTTCCCCGACGTCGAGGTGCGCGAGCTCGCGGAGCGCGCGCGGGCGATCGTCGTCGCGGAGATGAACCTCGGGCAGCTCCTGTTGGAGGTCGAGCGCGTCGTCGCGGGCCGCGCCCGCGTCGAGCCATGCCTGCGCGCCGATGGGACGCCGCTGGTGCCCGAGGACATCGCGAGCGCGGTCGCCGCCGTCGCCGGGGCGCTCGTATGACGGCGATCGAGTACCGCGACCACCTGAGGCGGCAGATGCTGCCGCACATCCTCTGCCCCGGCTGCGGGCACGGCATCGTCCTCAAGGCGCTCCTCCGCGCGATCCGCTCGCTC
>CAZSRI010000021.1:0-31179 GCA_964609145.1 uncultured Chloroflexota bacterium | reverse complement strand
TCACGCCGATGCTGTTGGCCCCCGAGGGCGAGACCCGCGACCCGAGGCAACGTCGGGATCCGAGGCCTGCGCCGAAGGCGGCGCTTGAGGACGAGACCCGCGATCCGAGGCGCGCGCAGACGGCGGCCCCTCGGCCGATGTCTCCGTTGTGAGCTCCAGGACAGCAAGCTCGAGCGGGAGGGGCGTTCCTTCGCCCGTGCGCAGCTGCTGCTCCGCCTCGATGAGGCGCTTCGCGATCCGCGCGAGGCGATCGGGCGCGAAGCGCGCCGCCTGGTCGTGCAGCTTCGCGGAGGCCTCCTCGCCGAGCGTCTCGGGCGCCTTGGCTGTGTACCGCATGAGCACGAGCGAGCGGACGTGCTCGATCGCGCGTCGGGTGAAGAGGTGCAGGTCACGTCCCTCGTCGACGAGACGACCGACGAGCGCGACGGCCCCGGCGCCGTCGTCCGCGGCGAACGCGTCGAAGAGATCGGCGACCTCCTCCCAGCCGGACGCGCCGAGGAGGTCGTCGACGTCTTTCAGGGAGATCGATCGGTCGTCGGAGAACGAGGAGAGCTGGTCGAGGATGCTCTCGGCGTCGCGCAGCGAGCCTTGGGCGTGACGCGCGATCGCTTCGAGCGCGGGGCGTGCGACGGCCAAGTCCTCCGCGCCGGCGATCCGCTCGAGGTGCGTGACCATGTCGGCGTGCGGGATCCGGCGCAGGTCGAAGCGCTGGGTCCGCGAGACGATCGTCGCGGGGATCCGCTGCGACTCCGTCGTCGCCAGCACGAAGATCGCGTGCGCGGGCGGCTCCTCGAGCGTCTTCAGGAGCGCGTTGAACGCCTCGGGCGTCAGCTGGTGCGCCTCGTCGACGACGTAGACCTTGTAGTGGCCCTCCGACGGCGCGAACCGGACCTTCTCCCGCAGATCGCGCATCTCGTCGATGCCGCGGTTGCTCGCGGCGTCGATCTCGATGAGGTCGAGGAAACGGCCTTCGCGGATCGAAACGCACGCGGGACAGGCGTCGCACGGCTCGCCGTCCGCGGCGCGGGGACAGTTCACCGCCTTCGCGATCAGGCGCGCGATCGACGTCTTGCCGATGCCCCGCGGCCCGGCGAGGAGGTACGCGTGCGCCACGTTCCCGGTCGCGATCGCGCGACGGAGCGTCCGCGTGACGTGCTGCTGCCCGACGATCTGGGCGAACTTCTGCGGCCGCCACCGGCGGTAGAGGGCGGTCCGTTCGGGCACGCGGTGAGGATAGACGGCCTCCACGTGGAGGAGCGGAACGAACTAGAGTCGGACACGCATCGAGCATGCGGATCGTCAGGGTCACGCCGAAAGGTCGTGCGCGCAGCGCGGAACGCATCTTCATCGGCGACGTCGACATACAGGCGATCGTCGGCGACGGCGCGAGCCGCGATCTGCGGCTCGTCGAGGTCCACTTCGCGAACGGCGCGCGCAACCGGCTCCACACGCACACGACGGATCAGATCCTGGTCATCACCGCGGGCGCCGGGATCGTCGCGACGCGGAGCGAGCGGCACGAGGCCGGTCCCGGCGATGTGGCGCTCATCCCCGCCGGAGAAGAGCACTGGCACGGCGCCGCTCCGGGCCACGACATGACGCATCTCGCGATCAATGGAGCAGGGAGTCGGACGACGATCCTCGACTGAGGCGCGACAGAGGCCGTGCACCCTCCGTCGAACGGACCACCTCGGACTTACACGCCGGCGTCGGCTCGGGCCAGGCGTCCCTGCGGCACCCAGCGGAGCCCGCTTACCGCTGCTTCCTTCCGGACCTGACGGGGTTCGCGGTCCACTGCTGCACAGGACCCGGCCGTCAACGCCTTCGCCAACAGCAGGACCCGCGGTGACCGGCCCTCGGGAGGGAGTTCAGCCCCGTTGAAGCGGATGACGGGTACAGGGCACCGCTAGCTCCCCGCCTAGCACGGCCGGCGTCAATGGTATCGAAGGGGATCCGGGTCCTCGCTTCGCAAGCGCACAAGGACCTGGGCGACGCGCTTCCGTGACCGTCGGCGGAGAGGGCGGGATTCGAACCCGCGGGGCTTTTGGCCCACCCGCTCTCCAAGCGGGCGCACTAGACCAACTATGCGACCTCTCCCAAGAACGCTACAAACGCGCGCCGCGTGACTCGGGCACTTCGAGACCAGGACTCAGATCCGCATCCTTGTATCCCTCGCGGGAGCGCGCGACTCCGTCGCGCTTCCGCGGAGAGGGCGGGATTCGAACCCGCGAGGCTTTCGCCTACCGCTTTTCGAGAGCGGCACCATCAACCACTCGGACACCTCTCCGCACGCAAGTGTATCGAAGGGTGCGCTTCGGGGACCTCATCGGACGGTACCCTTCGCACGATGAGCGGAGGGGCCCTGCGCGTCCCGCGCGTCCACTACGCGTGGGTCGTCGTCGGCGTCACCTTCGTCACGCTTCTCGTCGCGCAGGCGATCCGCGCGACGCCGGGCCTCCTCGCGCTGCCGCTCGAGGCGGAATTCGGATGGGACCGCGCGAGCACGTCGGCGGCCGTCGCGATCAGCCTCATCGCCTTTGGCCTCGGCGGGCCGCTCGGCGGGACGCTCCTCGACCGCTTCGGCCCTCGGCGCGTGCTCGTCGCGGGCTGCGCGCTCATCGCGTCGGGGATCTGGCTGCTCCTCCAGGTGCGCGAGATCTGGCAGTTCGACCTCGTCTGGGGCGTCGTCATCGGCCTCGGCACCGGCGCCGCGGGGAACGTCGCGGGCGGCGTCATCGCGCACCGCTGGTTCCGCGCCCATCAGGGCCTCGTCATCGGCGCGCTCGGCGGTGCGGTCTCGGCCGGCCAGCTCATCTTCATCCCGATCGTCGCCTCGGTCCTCGTCGCACAGGGGTGGCGCGCGGGCATCTCGGTCCTCGCGTTCGCGCTCGTCGTCGTGCTCGTGCCGCTGGCGCTCCTCATGCGCGACCGCCCCGAGGACGTCGGGCTGCGGCCGTTCGGCGAGAACGCGGCGTCACGCCCGCCCGAGCGCGCGCTCGACGCGACGGGCACGCCGCTGCGCTCCGCCGTCCGCACGCGCGACTTCTGGCTGCTCGCGACGTCGTTCTTCGTGTGCGGGTACACGTCGAACGGACTCATCGGCACGCACTTCATCCCGAACGCCGTCGAGCACGGCTTCACCGAGGTCACCGCGGCCGGAGCGATCGCCCTCCTCGGCTCGCTGAACATCGTCGGCACCCTCGCTTCCGGATGGCTCAGCGATCGCTACGACCCGCGCAAGCTCCTCGCCGTCTACTACGGGTTCCGCGCGAGCTCGCTGTTCGCGCTCCCGTTCATCTACGACCTGCGGTGGCTGGTCCTCTTCGCGGTCGTGTACGGGCTCGACTGGGTCGCGACCGTGCCGCCGACGGTGAACCTCACGGCCGCGCGCTTCGGGCGCGCATCGGTGGGCACGCTGTACGGGTGGATCTGGTTCGCGCACATGATGGGCGCGGCGCTCGCCGCGTACGCGGGCGGGTTCTTCCGCGTCCTCCTCGGCGACTACCACCTCATCTTCATCTCAGCGGGCGTCCTGGGGTTCGTCGCCGTGAGCCTCGCGCTCCGCATCAGCGACGTCCACGCCGCGGCCGCGCCCGCGGCCGCTCCCGACGCGACGCCGGCGCCCGCGTGAGCTAGGCCGGAACGGCCTCGCTCTCCATCTCCGGCGAGTACTTCCCCATCCGGGCCGCCGACGTCACCTTGGCGCGGTGGAAGTACGCGCGCTGCGCCGCCGCGACGTTCTCCTTCTTCCCCGACCACGCCTTCTGCGGCGCCGCCTGGAGCCCGCGACCATACGAGAAGGAGATCTGCCACGGCACGTGCCCCATCTCCGTCGCGCGACGGTTGATCGCGTCGAGGTTGACGGTCGCCTCGCCGTCCGACTGGCCCCCCGAGAGGAAGACGATGCCGGGGACGGCCGCGGGCACCGCGTTGAGGAAGCACCTCAGGGTGTAGCGCGCGACCTCGGTCGCCGGCGCCCGGTCCTTCGCGTCCTTGCCGGACAGGACCATGTTCGGCTTGAGCAGCATGCCGTCGTACTGCACCCGCGCACCCGCGAGCTCGCGGAAGACGGCGTGAAGCGTTACGAGCGTGACGTCGTAGCACCGATCGATCGGGTGGTCGCCGTCCATCAGGACCTCGGGCTCCACGATCGGCACGAGCCCCGCCTCCTGGCTGAGCGCCGCGAAGCGCGCGAGCGCGTGCGCGTTCGCCTCGACGCATCCACGCGTCGGGATGCCGTCGCCGATGGCGATGACCGCGCGCCACTTCGTGAACCTGGCGCCGAGCTTCTTGTACTCCGCGAGACGCTCGCGCAGGCCGTCGAGCCCCTCGGTCACGGTCTCGCCCGGACGGAACGCGAGCGGCTTCGCGCCCAGGTCGACCTTGATGCCCGGGATGATCCCCTGCTCGCGGAGGATCTCGATGAGCGGCGTGCCGTCGGCGGCGTTCTGCCTGATCGTCTCGTCGTACAGGATCACGCCGCTGATGTACTCGGCCGCGCCCTTGGTACGGAAGAGGAGCTCGCGGTAGGCGCGCCGGCCGTCCTCCGTGTTCGCGACGCCGATCGCCTCGAAGCGCTTCTCGATCGTGCTCGTGCTCTCGTCCGCGGCGAGGATGCCCTTGGCCGGCGCGACGAGGTCCGCTGCGATGCGAGCGAGTTCGTCCATCATCACCTCCGCGGGAGCGCCCGTGCTATCGACGGTACCGCCTTCGCGCGGCTCCCGCCTCATACCCCGAGGTAGCGCGACTCGACGTCCGGATCGGCCGCGAGCTCGGCCGAGGTGCCCGAGAAGACGATCCGGCCCTTGTTCATGACGTATACCCGCTGGCCCACCGACGTCGCGAGCGCGAGGTTCTGCTCGACGAGGAGGATGGGCATGCCGACGCCGCGCAGGCCGACGAGCACGTCTCGGACCGCGTCGACGAGCTTGGGCGCGAGACCCTCGGAGGGCTCGTCCAGGAGCAGAACGCGCGGATCGCGCATGAGCGCCCGACCGATCGCGACCATCTGCTGCTCGCCCCCCGACAGCGCCTCGCCGCGGTCGCCGAGGTGCTTCCGGAGCGATGGGAAGATCTCGAGCACCCGCTCGAGATCCCACCCGCGGCCGTCGCGCCGAGCCGTGAGCATGAGATTCTCGCGCACCGTGAGGTCGGCGAAGACGCGCCGGCCCTGCGGCACGAGCGCGACGCCCGCGCGCGCGATCTCGTGCGGCTTCGCCCCGGTGACGTCGCGGTCGCCGACGGCGACGCGGCCCTGGCGGGGGCGGATGAAGCCGGCGATCGCCGAGATGGTCGTCGTTTTGCCCGCGCCGTTGCGGCCGAGGAGCGCGACGGCCTCGCCGCCGCCGACCTCGAGGTCGACGCCCTGCAGCACGTGGCTCTGCCCGTAGTAGGCATGGAGCCCGCTGACGGAGAGCGCGGCGGTCATGCCTCGAGCACCCTGCCGAGGTAGACCTCGTTCACGTAGCGGTCGCCGCGGACGGCCGCAGCCGGTCCGTCGGCGATCACCTTCCCTTCGTGCAGCACCGTGATGCGGTCGGCGATGCGGAAGACGACGTCCATGTCGTGCTCGACGACGAGGATCGTGAGTGAGCGGTCGAGCTCGCCGATGAGGCGCGTGATCGCGGGCGTCTCCGCGGGCGACATGCCCGCGGTGGGCTCGTCGAGGAGGAGGATGCGCGGCCGCTGGGCGAGCGCGATGGCGAGCTCGAGCTGGCGGCGCTCGCCGTGCGAGAGGGCGTGCGCGCGAGCGTTCTCGCGGCCGGCGAGGCCGACGCGGCCCAGGAACACGTCGGCCTGCTCGCTCTCGGCCGAGGTGCGCGCGCGAGAGAGCCGGTACGGTCCCTTCGCGGCGGCGAGCGCCAGCGCGACGTTCTCGCGCGCGGTGAGCGGCTCGAACAGCTCGTTCCGCTGGTACACGCGCGCGAGGCCGCGCCGCGCGAGGTCGACGGTGCGCATCCCCGTGACGTCCTCGCTCCCGAACCGGACGCTCCCGCCGCTCGGCGGGATCTCGCCGGCGAGGACGTTGAACAGCGTGGTCTTCCCGGCGCCGTTCGGGCCGATGATCGCGCGCCGCTCGCCCGCGGCGACGCTGAGCGTCACGCCGTCGAGCGCCCTGATCCCTCCGAAGGCGCGGCGCAGCCCCTCGACGGCGATCGCGGGCGCGCCGTTCACGGGGTCATTCACCTCCGCACCCGCGCGAGCGCGACGCGGAGCGCGCCGACGATCCCCTGGCGCGCGGCGAGCACGAACACGACGAACACGAGCCCGAGCACGGTCTGCGAGAACGCGATGCCCGACGACAGGACGCGGTCGATGTAGATGACGACGCTCGCGCCGACGATGGGGCCGAGCAGCGTCCCGGCACCGCCGATGAGCACCATCACGAACGCTTCGATGGAGCGCCCGATCCCGACGTCGAACGGCGAGACGTCGCGGAAGGACCATGCCGAGAGCGCGCCGGCGAGCCCGGCGAGGGCGCCCGCGAGGACGAACGCCGAGAGGCGCAGGCGGAACGGGTCGTAGCCGAGCGTCCGCATGCGGCGCTCGTTCTCACGGATGCCGATCAGCGCGCGGCCGTAGTGACTGCGGTGGATCCACCACAGCAGCAGCACGACGAGCGCGAACGCCACGACGACCATGCGGTAGAGCGCGTCGGGCGGGTTCAGGTCGATCCCGAACGCGATCGGCCGGCGGACGTTGGTGAAGCCGTTGGAGCCGCCGGTGACGTCGAACCACTGGAATGCGACTGCGAACACCATCTGCGCGAACGCGAGCGTGAGCATGAGGAAGAAGATCCCGGTGGCCCTCACGCTCAGCGACCCGATGACGAGCGCGAGGAGTGCCGCGACGGCCACCGCGGCGCCGAGGCCGACCGCGAGCTCGTCGGTGCCGAGTCGCACCGCGGCGATCCCCGCCGCGTACGCGCCGGCACCGAAGAACGCCGCGTGCCCGAGCGACGGCATGCCCGCGCGGCCCACGAGGAGGTCGAGCGAGAGCGCGTAGATCGCGAACACGAGCGTGTCGCGAACGATCGACTCCCAGTAGCGCGAGCCCTGGATCCCGCCCGACCACTCCGGGAACGTGAAGAGGACGAGGAGCGCGATCGCGGACGGCGCCGCGCGGAGCGGAGGCGCCGCGAGGATCCGGGGCACGCGCGCGTCCGTCGCGAGGCTCATCGGGCGATGCGGATGCGGCCGAACAGGCCGCTCGGCTTCGCGAGGAGGACGAGCGCCATGATCGCGAAGATCAGCGCGAGCGCGAACTCCTGGAACATCATCTTGCCGAACGTGTCCGCCGGTCCGATGAGTGCCGCGCCGGCCCCGGCGCCGGCGAGCGTGCCGAGGCCGCCCACGACGACGACGATGAGCGAGTAGATGAGCGCGTCGACGTCCATGCCCGGATAGACGCCGAACGCGGGCGCGGCGATCACCCCCGCGACGCCGGCGAGCCCGGCCCCGACCGCGAAGGTGAACGCGAAGAGCCGGTCGATGTCGACGCCGAGCGCGCTCAGCATCTCCGCGTCGTCGACACCGGCCCGGATGAGCGCGCCGACCTCGGTGCGCTGGTGGAGGTACGCGAGGAGCGCCGCGAGCGCGACCGCGAAGACGATCACGAAGAGGCGGTACACGGGGTAGACGTTGCCCGCGACGACGACGGAGCCGTCGAGCCCCGGCGGGAACGGCAGGGAGCGGATCTCGCGCCCCCAGACGAGGCCGATGAGGTCGGCGATGACGAGCGACACGCCGATCGTGAGCAGGACCTGGTCGAGGTGGCGGCCCCGCAGGCGGCGCAGGAGCGTCGGCTCGAGGACGAGCCCGAGCAGTCCCAGGGCGACCGGCGCCAGGACGATGGCCGGCCAGAACTGGCCCGTCGAGTCGACGATCTTGAGCGTGATGTACGCCCCGAGCATGTAGAAGGCGCCGTGGGCGAGGTTGACGACGTCCATCATCCCGAAGATGAGCGACAGCCCCGCGGCGAGGATGAACAGCAAGGCGCCGAACGAGATCCCGTTCAGCGCCTGCTGCAGCGCGAGGTCGAGGCTCATGGCCCTCGGAGCCTAGCCGTCACTTGCCCGGATCGGTGACCTTCCCGAACTTGTCGAGGATCTTGTTCACCACGTCGGTCCCCGACTGAGCCACCTGGCGGATGTAGATGTCGTGCACGACGTTGTGCGTGCTCTTGTCGAAGGAGAAGTCGCCGCGCGGGCTCTTGAACGACACGCCTTCGAGCGCCGCGATGAGGGCGTCCTTGTCCTTCGTGTTCCCCTTCGTGACCTTGAGCGCCTCGTCGAGCGCCTTCATGCCGTCCCACATCTGCACGGCGAAGACGTCGGGCAGGAGGCTGTACTCCTTCTTGTACGCGTCGACGAACGCCTTGTTCTCAGCGTTGTCGAGCTCGACGGACCAGAAGAGCGACGTGATCGCGCCGACCGCCTGTGTCTTCACTTCCTTCAGCACGTCCTGCTCGGTGAGGAAGCCGGCGCCGTACATCTTGTAGCCGGCCGCGTTCATGCCGAGCTGATCCCACGCGCGGATGTAGCCGATCGCGTCGGTGCCGGAGAAGAAGCTGTAGACGTTCTTCGTCGGCTGGCCCTTGATCGCGGTGACGACGGGCAGCCAGTCGGTGTTGCCGAGCGCCGGCGTGTTCTTCCCCATGTCCATGCCGCCGTTCTTCTTGAGTCCCTCGACGAACGCCGCGGCGGACTCGCTGCCGAAGGCGTAGTTCGAATAGCAGAGGAAGAACTCCTTCGCTCCGCCCTTCGACGAGACCCACTCGCCGAGCGGCTCGCTCACCTGCCACGCGCTGAACGACGTCCGGAAGACGTACTTGCTCTTGCACGCCGGCGTGCAGTTCGGGACGTCGCGCGTCATCGCGTTGCCGCCCGCGTTCGTCCCGATGTAGAGGAACTTCGCGGAGTCGACCGTGTTCCGGATCGCGTACACGTTCGGCGTCGCGATGATCCCCATCATGAGGTCGGCCTGGTCCTGCTCGATGAACTTCTGCGTCGCCGTGACGGCGATCTTCGTGTCCCCGGACTGCTCGTCCTCGTAGACGAACTGGACCGGCCGGCCGGCCAGCTTCCCTCCGGCCTGCTTCACGTAGAGCTCGGCCGCGCGCTTCTGCGAGTTCCCGAGCTCCGCGTACACCTTCGTGAAGGGCAGGAGCATGCCGATCTTCAGCGCGGGCGCGGGGGTCGCCGCCGCCGTCGCGGCCGCCGACGTGGTCGCGGCGGCCGTCGCCGCGGCCGACGCGCTCGGCGACGGGGCCGCGCCTCCACCGCACGCCGCGGCGAGGGCCGTGACCGATCCGGTCACGAGGAGCCGACGTCGAGAGATGCGAAGACCGCCGAGATCGCCTGTCCCGTTCCCCATGTCGTCCCGCCTCCCTCAGCGGGATCGAGCCCGCTGATGGCGCGCGAGCCTAGTGAGCGACCGCCCTGCTGACAAGACAGCGGTCGCTGGCGTAGGGTCGGAGGGATGCGCGTCGTCGCGGAGTCCGAACGTTGGACTGACACGATCAGGCGCTCCACGCAGCGCGAGCGCCTGCGCGCGATGCTCGGCGAGGTCCTGGCGACGAACCTCTTCTACCGGTCCAAGCTCGCATCCGCGCGCATCCGGCCGGAGGACGCCCTCGAGGCGTGGCGCGAGATCCCGTTCACGACGAAGGCCGAGCTCTCCGCCGACCAGGCCGCGCACCCACCCTACGGGACCGACCTCACCTACCCGCTCGACCGCTACGTCCGCCTCCACCAGACGAGCGGCACGACGGGCGCACCGCTGCGCATCCTCGATACGGCGGATTCGTGGGCGTGGTGGGCGCGGATCTGGGCCGACCACGTCTACCGCGCCGCGGGCGTCAGCGCCGCGGACCGCGTCGTCTTCTGCTTCTCGTTCGGCCCGTTCATCGGCTTCTGGTCGGCGTTCGCCGGCGCCGAGCGGCTCGGCGCGCTCTGCCTGAGCGGCGCCGCGCAGACGAGCGCCGAGCGCATCGCCGCCGTCGCCGCGCACCGCGCGACGGTGCTCCTTTCGACACCGACGTACGCGCTGCGGTTGGCCGAGGTCGCCCGGGAAGAAGGCATGGACCTCGCGCGCAGCGAGCTTCGGCGCTCGGTCCACGCCGGCGAGCCCGGCGCGTCGATCCCCGCGACGCGAGAGCGCATCGAGCGCGCGCTCGGGGTCGAGGCGTTCGACCACACCGGCGCGACGGAGGTCGGACCGACGGGGTTCTCGTGCACGGCGCGCGACGGGGTGCACCTCGTCGAGAGCGAGTTCGTCGCGGAGATCCGCGACGTGGCGAGCGGCGCCGTCGGCGACGAGGGCGAGGGCGAGCTCGTCCTCACGAACCTCGGCCGCTGGGGCATGCCGGTCGTCCGCTACCGCACCGGCGACCACGTCGTCGCCGTCCGCGAGAGCTGCGCCTGCGGGCGCAACTGGCTGAAGCTGCGCGGCGGCATCCTCGGCCGTGTCGACGACATGGTCATCGTGCGCGGCGTGAACGTGTACCCGAGCGCGCTCGAGGCGGTGCTGCGCACCATCCCCGAGGTCGTGGAGTTCCGCATCGAGGCGTACGAGGCGCGCGGCATGACCGAGCTGCGCCTCGTGGTCGAGCCCGGGCCGGGACCCGCGGACGCGCTCGACGGCCGCGTGCGCGACGCCGTCCATCGCGCCATCGGCATCCGTTGCGACGTCTCGCTCGCGGATCCGGGATCGCTCCCGCGCTTCGAGCTGAAGGCGAAGCGCTTCGTGCGCGTCCCACGCGCATAGCTGACCGGCCCGCACGGACGGCGGGCCGTTCGGCCCTTGCGGCCCTGTGATATCAGTATGATCGCATGGCCGTTCGGAGGCGGACGGCTGGAGGCGTCACATGATCAAGGAGCGGGCGGCATTCGTCATCAACGGCTGGATCGCCGTCGTCGCGTTCTTCGTCGTCTTCGTGTTCGCGCTCTGGCAGCTCGTCGCGTCGCTGGCGGCGTCGCTCGTCGCGCGGTCGTTCGACACGTTCGCGGTCGGCGGCTGGGCGATCGTCGCCGCGCTCGCTGCGATCGGCGAGGCGGGCCTCTTCCTCGTCAGCCCGAACGAGCCGCGCGTCCTGCAGTTGCTCGGCGACTACGCGGGCAGCGCGACGACGCCGGGGTTCTGGTGGACGTGGCCGATCGCGTGGCCTCGCCGCAAGGTGTCGACGCGTGTGCGCAACTTCGAGAGCGGTCATCTCAAGGTGAACGACCATGATGGGAACCCCGTCGAGATCGCCGCGATCGTCGTGTGGCGCGTGGTGGACACGGCCGAGGCCGTCTTCCAGGTCGATGACTACGAGAACTACGTCAAGGTCCAGAGCGAGGCGGCGGTCCGCAACCTCGCGACCGCGTATCCGTACGACGCGCACGCCGAGGGACAGCTCGCGCTCCGCACGAGCTCGAACGAGATCACCGAGCGGCTCCGCGGCGAGATCCAGGAGCGGCTCGCCCGCGCGGGGATCGAGGTCATCGAGGCGCGCCTCAGCCACCTCGCGTACGCGCCGGAGATCGCCCAGGCGATGCTCCGCCGCCAGCAGGCGGGCGCCGTGGTCGCCGCGCGGTCGCGGATCGTCGAGGGCGCCGTCGGCATGGTGCAGATGGCGCTCGACGAGCTCTCGAAGAAGGGCGTCGTCGAGCTCGACGAGGAGCGCAAGGCCGCGATGGTGAGCAACCTCATGGTCGTCCTCGTCAGCGAGCAGGGCACGAGCCCCGTGGTGAACACCGGCACGCTGTACACGGGCTAGGTCTTGGCCGGCAAGAAGCCGTTCCTGCTGCGGATCGATCCGGAGCTCCTCGGTGCGGTGCAGCGGTGGGCGGCGGACGAGCTGCGCAGCGCGAACGGGCAGCTCGAGTTCATCGTGCGGCAGGCGTTGAAGGACGCCGGACGCCTGCCGTCGCGCGCGGAGCGTCCCGCAGGCGAACGTGCTGCACGCTGATCGCGCGACGAGCTCGAGCGCGATCGAGACGATGGGCCTCACACGCTCGCATCCCGGCTATTCCAGCGCGAGGCGATCCTCGTCCGCTGGAAGTAGGGCGGTCGCCGCCAGGCCTCGCGCCTCCAACGAGACGGCTATTGCACTCCGCGCCCGGCCGTGGCTAGACTGCCCGCCTCGGTCGTTGACCGGGACAAGTAGCCGCCACGCAGCGGGCGACAGAGAGCCGGGACGGTGAGAGCCGGCGCCACGCATCGGCGGCGAATGGGCCCGCGAGGCCGATCGGAGGCCCACCGTTATCACAGGGCAGGTCGGAGACCCCGACCGCGCAATGAGCGGCGTCGCGCGCGGGCCTGGACGGCGCGCGTCGCCGAAAGCAAGGGTGGCACCACGAGGCTCGACCTCGTCCCTGGCGGGACGGGGTCGATCTGTCTTTCCGGGGCCCAACGCCTCGGAAGGTAGGAGGTGCCTCGTGGCCATGACCATCGCACCGCGCACCAAGTTCGTCCTCGACGAGTCGCGTATCCCGCGCGCCTACTACAACATCGCGTCGGACCTGCCGGTCCCGCCGCCGCCCGTGCTGCATCCAGGCACCCGGCAGCCGGTCGGGCCGGACGACCTCGCGCCGCTCTTCCCGATGGCGCTCATCGCCCAGGAGGTGAGCACCGAGCGGGAGATCGAGATCCCCGACCCCGTCCGCGACGCCTACTCGCTCTACCGCCCGACGCCGCTCATGCGCGCGCGGCGGCTCGAGAAGGCCCTCGACACGCCCGCGCACATCTACTTCAAGTACGAGGGTGTCAGCCCCGCGGGCAGCCACAAGCCGAACACCGCGATCGCGCAGGCCTTCTACAACAAGGAGCAGGGCGTCAAGCGCCTCGCGACCGAGACCGGCGCCGGGCAGTGGGGCAGCGCGCTCGCGCTCGCCGGCGCGCTCTTCGGTCTCGAGGTCAAGGTCTACATGGTCCGCGCGAGCTACGACCAGAAGCCGTACCGCCGCATCATCATGGAGACGTACGGCGCCAAGGTCGTGCCGAGCCCGAGTCCGGACACGCGGTACGGGCGCCGCGTCCTCGCCGAGCGCCCCGACAGCCCCGGCTCGCTGGGCATCGCCATCTCCGAGGCGGTCGAGGACGCCGCGGGGCGCGAGGACACGAAGTATTCGCTCGGGTCGGTCCTCAACCACGTGCTGCTGCACCAGACGGTCATCGGCCTCGAGACGCGCGAGCAGATGGAGATGGCCGGCGAGGCTCCGGACATCCTCATCGGCTGCACCGGCGGCGGCTCGAACTTCTCGGGCCTCGTCTTCCCGTTCGCGGGCGAGGTGCTCCGCGGGAAGGCGCGCTACCGCATCGTCGCGGTCGAGCCCGAGGCCGCGCCCTCGCTCACCCGAGGCCGCTACGCCTACGACTTCGGCGACACGGGCCGGATGACCCCGCTCGTGAAGATGCACACGCTCGGCCACGACTTCGTGCCCGAGCCGATCCACGCCGGCGGGCTCCGCTACCACGGCATGGCACCGATCGTCAGCCTGCTGAAGGAGCTCGGCACGATCGAGGCGAGAGCCGTGCATCAGCGCGCGACGTTCGAGGCGGGGGTGCGGTTCGCCCGGGCCGAGGGCATCGTCCCCGCCCCCGAGTCGAACCACGCCATCAAGGTCGCCATCGACGAGGCCATCCGCTGCCGCGACGAGGGCCGCTCCCGCGTCATCCTCTTCAACCTCTCGGGCCACGGGCACTTCGACCTCTCCGCGTACGAGCGGTTCCTCGCCGGCCAGCTCGAGGACTACGAGTACCCGGCGGACAGGGTGGAAGACGCGCTGAAGTCCCTGCCGCCTGTCGCGGTCTAGACGATCGGCGAGGGGACCGACGGCCTTACGAGGTCTGCCGGTCCCCTCGCACGGTCACGCCTCCCGTTCGAAGAGCGTGGCGATCCCCTGCCCCACCCCGATGCACGCCGTGGCGATGCCGTAGCGGCCGTTCCGCCGCTCGAGCTCGCGGACGAGCGTCCCTGCGATGCGCGCGCCGGACGCGCCGATGGGATGGCCGATCGCGATCGCGCCGCCGTTCACGTTCGTGCGGTCGTCGGGGAGCGCGAGCCCGCGCACGACCGCGATGACCTGCGCGGCGAACGCCTCGTTGAGCTCGATGACGTCGCAGCGGTCGACGTCGACCCCGGTCCGCGCCACGAGCCTGCGCACCGCGGGGATCGGACCGAGGCCCATGTAGTCGGAGTGCACGCCGGCCGTCGCCGCCGCGACGACCCGCGCGAGCGGGTGCGCGCCGAGCGCCTTCGCCTTCGCGCGGCTCGCGACGACGAGCGCCGCGGCTCCGTCGTTCACGCCTGACGAGTTCCCCGCGGTGACCGTGCCGCCCTTGCGGAACGCCGGCCGGAGCCTGCTGAGCTTCTCGACGGTCGAGTCGGGACGCGGGTGCTCGTCCTCGCCGACCGGGCCGTTCGGCGTCTCGACCGCGAGGATCTCGCCCGCGTGGAAGCCGTCGGCCTTCGCCTTCGCGTACCGCGCCTGCGAGCGCGCCGCGTACGCGTCCTGCTCCTCGCGCGAGATCCCCTCCTGCTCCGCGACGTTCTCGGCCGTCTCGCCGAGCGAGAGCGGATGGACGCCGAGGTCGATCATCCGCGGATTCACCAGCCGCCAGCCGAGGTGCGTGTCGACGACGGTGCGCTCGCCGCGCGGGAACGCCTCCGAGGGCTTGAGCATCACCCACGGCGCGCGGGACATCGATTCGACCCCGCCCGCGACGACGAGATCGGCCTCACCCGTCCTGATGCGTCGCGCGGCGTCGTTCACGGCCTCGAGCCCGCTGCCGCAGAGGCGGTTGATCGTGACGCCGGGGACCTCCTTCGGCAGGCCCGCCAGGAGCACGGCCATCCGCCCGACGTTGCGGTTGTCCTCGCCCGCGCCGTTCGAGTCGCCGATGACGACCTCGTCGACCTCGGCGCCCTCGATCCCCGTGCGCTCGACGACGCACCGCACCACCAGCGCGGCCAGGTCGTCCGGCCGCACCCCCGAGAGCGCGCCGCCGTAGCGCCCGATCGGCGTGCGGACGTATCCGATGACAACGGCGTCGCGGTCGTCCACCTCGATGCCTTCGCTACGCCGCCGTGAGCTCGCGGAGCTTGTACCGCTGGATCTTCCCCGTCGACGTCTTCGGGAGCTCCGTCACGAACCGGATCCAGCGCGGGTATTTGTACGGCGCGATCCGCCCCTTCACGAACGCCTTCAGCTCCTCGGCCAGGGCGTCGCCTCCGGTGTGCCCGTGCTTGAGGATGACGAACGCCATCGGCTTCACCAGCTCGTCCTTGTCCTTCGCCCCGACGACGCCGCACTCGAGCACCGCGGCGTGTTCCATGAGCGCGGCCTCGACCTCCGCCGGCGAGACCCACATCCCCGACACCTTCAGCATGTCGTCGCTGCGGCCCTCGTACACGAAGGCGCCATCCTCGTCCTGGTGGTAGCGGTCGCCGGTCACGACCCAATCGCCGCGGATCGTGCGCTTCGTCTTCTCGTGCTTGTTCCAGTAGTAGGCGAAGCCGCTGTCGCCGGAGACCCAGAGGTCGCCCGTCTCGCCCCGGGCCACCGGGCGCTCGTCCTCGTCGACGATCTTCGCGCGATAGCCGGGCACGACGACGCCGCTCGTGCCGCCCTTCGCCTTCTCCGCGACGTTCGAGATGAAGATGTGCAGCATCTCGGTCGAGCCGATGCCGTCGAGGATCTCGAGGCCGAACCGGCGCTTCCACGCGTCGAACAGCGGCTTCGGCAGCGACTCCCCCGCCGAGACGCAGGACCGGAGCGACGACAGGTCGTACGCGAAGTCCGTCTCGGGGTGCGCGAGGAGCGCCGCGTAGAAGGTAGGCGCCGTGAAGAGCAACGTGGGGCGTTCCTGGGAGATCAGCGAGTAGACGAGGTCGGGGGTAGGACGTTCGGGCTTGTAGACGGCCGACGCCCCGACGTGGAACGGGAAGAACACGCCGTTGCCCAAGCCGTACGCGTGGAAGAGCGGAGACACGGTGAACGTGCGGTCGGCCTCGGTGAGCTCGAGGACGTTGCGGCCGTACGTCTCCGCGCAGAACGCCATGTCGTGCTGCAGGTGGACGGCGCCCTTGGGGAACCCTGTCGTGCCCGAGGAGTAGAGCCAGAAGCACGCGTCGTCGGGGCCCGTGTCGGCCGGCGCGAGCTCGTCGTCGGCGGCCGCGAGCACGTCCTCGAACGAGAGCACCCCCGCGGGCAGGCCGTCCTCGAGCGGCGCGGTGCCCGACGTCGTGACGAGGACGTGCCGCAGTCGCGGCGCCTGCGCGCGGACCTCGAGCACCTTCGGGAGCAGCGGGGCCGACACGACGACCGCGCAGGCACGGCTGTCGTTGAGGATGTAGAGGAGGTCGCGCGGCGGCAGGACCGTGTTCGTCGGGATCGGCACGATCCCGGCCTTGATCGCGCCGAAGAACCCGTAGACGAACGCGGGTGAATCGACGGCCAGGATGACGATCCGCTCTTCCATGCGCATCCCGAGCGCGCGCAATGCGTTGCCCGCGCGGTCGACGCTCGCGCCGAGCTCGCCGAAGGTCACGTCCTGGCCCTGGCAGCGGATCGCGACGCGGTCCGCCCGCGCGATGCGGTGCGCGTCGACGAACGTCTGCGCGGCGTTGTACCGCTCCGGCAGGTCGAGCTGGATCTCAGGCACGAGGTCGATCGTCGTCATCGCCCGTCCTCCTCACCGCGTCCAGAACCCCTCGGGATCGTACTCCCGGATCGCCCTCAGAACGCTGTCTGACGGCGTCTCGGTCTCGCGGACGTCGGGTGCCAAGCGCAGGTCCCAGCCCGTCGCGGCGCGGACCGTCTCGACGCTCGCGCCGGGATGGAAGGACTCGAGGACCGCATCGCCGTCGACGAAGCGGAAGACACCGAGCGTGGTGATGAGCACCGACGGCCCGCCGCCGGGGAGGCCGACGCGCCGCCGCCATCCCGGGTCGGGACCGTGGCCGGGCGTGGTGATGAAGTCCACCTTCTCCCGCAGCCGTCTGCGGTCGTGCGGCATGATCACGATGAGGCGGCGAGCGAGGCTCGCGATGTCAGCCGCGCCGCCGGATCCCGGGAGCTGCACCGTCGGATGGGCGCGGTCGGCGCCGATCGCGGTCGTGTTGAGGTCGCCGCGACGGTCGATCTCCGCGCCGCCGATGAAGCCCGCGTCGACCTCGCCGCGCGCGAGCAGCCCCATGATCTCGACCGTCCCGGTGCACCACGTCGCGCCGCGCACGTTCGGCGGGTCGCCCATCGTGTAGAGGAGCTCGGGCGCGGGCTCGTCGCGGACCATGCCGAGCTCGAAGAGGCCGACGGCGTTCGGGGCGTGGGTGCGCCTGGCGACGACGAACGCGGTGAGCGGCAGGCGCATCCCGACGAAGACGCGCTCGCCGTCGCGGATCTCCTTCGCCGCCCGCGCGACCATGATCTCGCCCGGCGTGACGCCGGTCATCGTGCCGGCTCCCGCGAGCGCAGCGCCTCCCACCGCGGACCGAGCCTCGCGAGGTACTCGTTGTGGTCCCCGATGTCGAACACCCACTCGCGCAGCCACGCGTCGAACCCCTCGCGCGTGCGCGTCGCCTCGTGGTACTCGTGAAAGAACGCGTGGTCTCGCCCGTAACGGTCCTGCAGCGGCGACGGATGGCATGCCCCGGGCTGCTCGACGACGGCGACGACCTTGAGCGCGGGCACGATCGTGCGGTCGGGATCGGCGCGGATCACGTCGCGGTCGACGACCTCGTCGGCGAGCACGATCACCGCCTTCGCCGCGAGCGCCGCCTCGCGCGAGACCCCGCGCGGGCCCCAGAGGTGCGCGTTCCCAGCCTCGTCGCTCCGCTGCACCGCGAGGACGGCGACGTCGGGCTCGATCGCCGGTACGAGGAGGAGCGGCGATCCGTCGAACGGCGAGGTCGTCTGGCGGAACGTGCCGTTCGCGCGCGCGAGGTCCGTGCCGAGCAGCGAGCGCGTGGGGATGTACGGCGACCCCAGCGCGCCGGCGAGGAGCGCGAGCCCGATGGAGAGGTTGCTGTGGTCGCGCACCGTGATGCGTCGCGGGATCCCCTGCTCCATCGCGCGGCGGTAGCTGTGACCCAGCCCCGCGGATACGTTCCCGATCCACGCCGCGTCCACCTCCGCGACGCATCCCGCGCCGATGAGGATGTCGAACGCGACGTCGCTGATCGGCCCGACGAGCCGCAGGTCGCGCCGGCCGGCGCGCACGAGCTCGTGTACGAACGCGAACGGGATGGCGGGCTCGAGCGCGCATCCGAGCGCGACGCGCGCGCCATCGGCTACGTGGCGCGCGACGGCGTCGTGCAGCGAGGCGACCTTGCTCGTCACCGCGGCGACCAGAGGCCGGGACAGCGAAGCGGGCTCGACCGATCGGGGTGATTCACCGGCCTTCGAAGCGTGCGGGACGCTTCTCGAGGAACGCCCGCACGGCGTTGCGGTAGTCCGCGGTCCGGCCGGCGCGGTCCTGCAGGGCGGCCTCGACCTCGAGGAAGGACGCGAAGTCGCGCTCCCACGACGCGTTCAGCCCCTCCTTCGTGAGCGCGAACGCCTCGGTCGCGCCATCGGCGAGCGCCCGCGCGAACGCGCGCCACTCGCCGGAGAAGTCCGCGTCGGGCCACACGCGCGAAATGAGACCGATCCGCAGCGCCTCGGCGGCGTCGATCGTCTGGCCCGCGAGGATGAGATCGGTCGCGCGGCCCCAGCCGACGATGCGCGGCAGGAAGTACGCGGAGCCGGCGTCGGGGACGAGGCCGACCTTCGCCCAGCCCGCGCGGAACGTCGCCGACGACGACGCGACGCGGACGTCGCACGCGACCGCGAGGCCGAAGCCGGCGCCGGTGGTGACGCCGTTCACGGCGGCGATCACCGGTTTGCGCATCGCGCGGATCGCCTCGACGACCGGGTGGTAGCGGCGGCGGAGCTCGTCGCCGAGATGGAGGTCCTCACCGCGCACGATCGCGTCGGCGCGGTCGCGCAGATCCTGCCCCGCCGAGAACGCGCGGCCCGTCCCGGTGATCGCGACGGCGCGTACGGCGGCGTCGCCGGCGACGGTCTCGAGCGCGCGGGCGAGCTCGATCGTGAGCGCCTCGTCGAACGCGTTCAGGACCTCGGGGCGGTCGAGCGTCAGGACCGCGAGGGCGGCGTCGACCTCGACGCGCAGGCTCACCGCCCGGTGAACGTGGGCTTGCGCTTGTTCACGAAGGCGTCGACGCCCTCCTTGCGGTCCTCCGTCGCGAACAGGAGGTAGAAGGCCTTGCGCTCGAACTCGAGGCCGGCGTCGAGGCCGCTGTTCAGCGCGAGGTCGATGGCCTCGGTCGCGAGCCGCACCGCGATCGGCGGCTTCTCGGCGATCCTGCGCGCGAGCGCCTTCGCGTCGTCGAGGAACGTCGCGAGCGGATACACCTGCACGGCGAGGCCGATCGCCTTCGCCTCGTCCGCCTTCACGCGCCGGCCGGTGAGGACCAGCTCCATCGCGCGGTACTTCCCCACCGTGCGCGTGAGCCGCTGCGTACCGCCCGCGCCGGGGATGATCCCGAGGTCGATCTCGGGCTGTCCGAACTGCGCCGTCTCCGATGCGACGACGATGTCGCACACCATGGCGAGCTCGCACCCGCCGCCGAGGGCGTAGCCCGACACGGCGGCGACGATCGGCGTGCGGACCTTCCGGATGCGCTCCCAGCGGGTCGTGAGGTCGTGGTCGAGCATCGAGACCGGGGTCGCCTCCACGAACGACGTCTTGATGTCGGCGCCCGCGGCGAACGCCTTCTCGTTCCCCGTGAGGACGACGCAGCGGATCGCCGGATCGACGTCGAGCGACTCGAGCGCGGCGACGAGCTCGTCCATGAGCTCTTCGCTCAGAGCGTTCAGGACCTGGGGTCTGTTGAGCTGAACGACCGCGATCGGCTCCTCGCGCGTGACGATGACGTTCGGCATCTCGCCCTCCCGACGGGAGCCTAGCGAGGTCAGTCCGCCACCGCCGCGAGCCACGTCGGCTCTGGCAGGCCGAAGCGGCGCGCGGCCCACGCGAGCGTCGCCTTGAGCTGGCGGCGCTGGATCGACCGTATCCGCGGGAGACCGGCCATCGGCGGGCGCGGCGCGCGATCCGCGAAGTAGCCGGCGATGCCGGCGATGGAGCCGTCGACCTCGCGCGGACGAAGCGGGAGCACCTCCTCATACCACCCCGTGACGCGTTCCGGGAGCGGGCCGCCTTCCGCGGCGACGGCCTGCGCGAACGCCACGGTGTCGAACTCCGCGGGGCCGACGCTCGCGAACGGCCAGTCGAACATGACCATTCGCGCACCCTTCATCCGCACGTTGTCGGAGCGCGTGTCGAAGTGGAGGAGGACGAAGGGCCGGCGCGCGCGTACGAGCCAGCGCTCACGCTCGACCAGGAGCGGCAGCGAGACGTCGAGCCAGCGCCGCGCCTCGCGAACGCGGCCGCCCGCCAGGCTCGCGACGTGCGCGATGCCCTCGTCGTTCGCGAGGCGGCCCCAGTACACGCCGAACTCGGCGTGCTGCGTCCGCGAGAGCCAGCGCGGCAACGGCGTGCCGAGCGTCGAGCGGTGAAAGCATGCGTAGGAGCGTGCCGCCGCGCACGTGACCGTGTCGGTCCAGGGCGGGATCGTCGCCCGCCCGAGGTCCTCCATCAGGAGCGCATGCCAGCCGTCGAGACGGAACGACCCGTACAGCCGCGGCATGTACGGGCGAACGAGCGGCGCGAGCGCGAGGTATCGCTTCTCCTCGTGCGCGATGGGGAAGATCGCCGCACTGCCTGACGGTGGCGGATAGCCTGCCTTGAGGAAGGCGCGCGTCCCGTTCGCGAGCGCGAGGTGGAACGTCGCCGACGCCGCGTAGCCGCCGTACGCGCGGCGCGCGCGTACGACGCGCGATCCGAGGATGCGCTCCGCCTCCGCGCGGACCTCGCGCGGGACCTCGGACCAGCGCGGCTTCGGCTCGCGTTCCCCGGTCACGCGCGGAAGGCTAGAGCGCCGCGGTCACCGGCCCTTGAAGTCGGGCTTGCGCTTCTCCGCGAACGCCGTGACGCCTTCCTTCGCGTCCTGGCTCTTGAATAGGCGGACGAGCGCCTCGTGCTCGATCGCGAGCCCCTCGGCGAGCGGACGGCCGAAGCCCTGGACCGCGGCGAGCTTGATCTGCCCGACGGCGTAGCTCGGGCCCTCCGTGTACGAGCGCGCGCGGTCGTGTGCCCGCGCGATGAGCTCGACCGCCGGGACCACCTCGTCGACGATGCCCAGCGCGAGCGCCTCCGCCGGCGACGCCGTCGTGCCGCGCAGGACCATCTCGAGGCCCCTCTGCCGCCCGATGAGCCGGGGCAGGCGCTGCGTGCCGCCCGTGCCGGGGAGGAGCCCGAGCGTCACTTCGGGAAGGCCGATCCGGTACGAGCCCTCGGCGGCGATCCGGAAGTCGCAGCACAGCGCGATCTCGAGTCCGCCGCCCAGGCAGTGCCCGTTGACCGCCGCGACGACGACCTTCGGCGTCGCTTCGAGCTTGTTGATCGTGTCGTTGGCGCACACCACGAACGCGTCCTGCGCCGACAGGCCGCCCCGCGCGAAGGCCTGCACGTCGGCGCCGGCCGAGAAGAACCTCTCCGAGGCGCTGCGGACGACGATCGCGCGGACGCCGTCGTCGCGACGCGCCTCCTCGATCGCGGCGTCGAGGTCGTCCATGAACGTCTTCTCGTACGAGTTCGCCGGCGGGCGGTCGAGGACGATGTGGCCGACGTTCTCCTGCTTCTCGAGACGGACGACGGGCATGCTGCATCCCTCCCCTGCAAGGTCGCCCGGATGCTATGACCATAGAGGGATCGAGCGGGGATCCGGCTCTGCCGGTCCGAGCGAGTTCCAACAGGAGCGGAGCGAGTCGCCGCGAGCGAGCTGCAGGCGGCGGCCGACAGCGAGCCGGCGGCGATCGGGAGGGATACCAATGGCGACGATGCTCATCGGCGGCGAGCAGGTCGGAGCGCGGGGCGGCAGGACCATCCCGGTGCGCAACCCCGCGAACGGCGAGGCGGTGGGCGAGATCCCGCGCGGGACGGCGTCGGACGTCGACGCGGCGGTGGCCGCGGCGGCGAGGGCGCTGCCCG
The DNA here is from genome assembly GCA_964609145.1 of uncultured Chloroflexota bacterium. GTDB lineage: Bacteria > Chloroflexota > Limnocylindria > P2-11E > P2-11E > JACPOT01. Next base: position 9,082 of record CAZSRI010000021.1, on the reverse strand, counting down.
GATGGGCGGCGACGCCGGGGACGAAGCGTGCGCAGCTCATGCACGAGGCCGCGCGCAAGATGCACGAGGTCGTCGACGAGGTCGCGAAGCTGCTGTCGCTCGAGCAGGGGAAGCCGTTCGCGCACGCGAAGCTCGAGGCGAGCCGCGTGGCGGAGAACCTCGAGTACTTCGCCGGGCTCGCCGACAAGCTGCGCGGTGACTACATCCCGCTCGACGACCCCGCGAAGTTCGGGATCACCATCCGCCGGCCGGTCGGCGTCGTCGCCGCGATCACGCCGTGGAACTTCCCCCTCACGCTCATGGCGAACAAGCTCTGCCCCGCACTCGCCGCTGGATGCACGGTGGTCCTGAAGCCGGCGTCGACGACCCCGCTCGCGACGCAGCGCGCGATCGAGGCGATCGCGTCCGCCGGCTTCCCCGCCGGCGTCATCAACGTCGTGCACGGCTCCGGCGGTGAGATCGGCGACGCCCTCACGTCGCACCCGCGCGTGAACAAGATCGCGTTCACCGGTCAGACGGAGACGGGCAAGCGGATCATGCGCCTCGCGTCCGAGAACGTGACCCGCGTCACCCTCGAGCTCGGCGGGAGCGACCCGATGATCGTCGCGGACGATGCCGATGTCCGGCGCGCGACGGCCGCCGCCGCCATCGGCCGCTTCTTCAACGCGGGCCAGGCGTGCCTCGCCGTGAAGCGCATCTTCGTGTTCGAGCAGGTCGCGCAGGAGTTCATGACCAAGCTCACCGACCGCGCCCAGAAGGAGTGGAAGCTCGGCGACCAGTTCGCGGCGGACACCAAGATGGGACCGCTCCACACGGAGGGCCAGCGCGCCGAGGTCGAGGCACAGGTCGCCGACGCCGTGAAGCGCGGTGCGCGAGTGCTCGCGGGCGGCAAGCGTCCGGAGGGCGCCGGCTACGAGCGGGGCTGGTACTACCCGGCGACCGTCCTCGCCGACGTGCCCGAGGACTCGCGCATGGCGACCGAGGAGGTGTTCGGACCGGCCGTGCCGGTGTTCGTCGTGAAGGACCTGGACGAGGCGATCGCGAAAGCGAACGCGACGATCTACGGCCTCGGCTCGTCGATCTTCACGAAGGACCTGGCGAAGGCGCGCAAGGCCGCGGAGCAGCTCGAGGCCGGCTACACGTGGGTGAACGACATCCAGGTCGCGTACGACCAGCTCCCGTTCGGGGGCGTGAAGCGCTCCGGCTTCGGGAAGGAGCACGGGGTCGAGGCGCTCGAGGGGTACCTCGAGAAGAAGTCCGTCGTGCTCGCGAGCTGAAGGAGGCAGCGATGGCGGCGGAGACGCGGACGGCCATGGACGAGGCCCGCTCGCTCGGGCTGTTCAGGCCCCAGGGCGCGTTCGAGGTCCACTGCGGCAACTGCCAGGCGCGGCTGAACACGCGCGGGGACTGCTCGAGCTGCGGCCTTATCGGCCGCAGCGAGGGCGAGATCGCGAGGCAGCTCGAAGCGGACCCCGCGGGGACGGAGAAGATGCTGCGCACGCAGATCGCGCGGCGGCGCGCGTATCGCCCGGTGAAGGGACCGGCGCGGGACTAGGAGGAGGGCACGCCCTCCGCGGCGAAGAAGGCGTCGACCTCGCGCCGCAGCTCGTCGTCGGCGTTCTCGACGACCTGCCCGTTCCGTTCGGCGCGCGCCGACGCGAGGTACGCGATCGCGCGCGCGGCGACGCGCGGCTCGCCCAGCTTCCCCTGCTCCGCGAGCTCGCGGAACTCGGTCACGCGCGGGAAGTCCTCGGCCGACGCGCGGCGGATCCGCTCCTGCATCGGCGTGTCGATGACGCCGGGGTAGAACGCGCACGCGGTGACGCCTGAGCCCTCGATCTCGAGCGCGAGCGCGCGCGTCAGCTGGTCGACGGCGGCCTTCGAGGCGCAGTACGCCGTCCATCCCGCGCTCGCGCGGCGCGCCGCGCTCGAGGAGACGTTCACGATCCGCCCGTAGCTGCGCTCGAGCATCCCGGGAAGGACCGCGCGCGCGCACAGGTACACCCCGCCGACGTTCACGGCGATGTGGCGTAGCCACGCCGTCGCGTCGGTCCGCGCGAGCGGCGCCATCGGATCGAGCACGCCCGCGTTGTTCACGAGGATCGTCGCGGGGCCGACCCAGCGCTCGGTCGCGATGACGAGGTCCTGCACCTGGCGCTCGTCGGCGACGTCGGCCGCGTATGCGAGCGCCTTTCCGCCCTGCCGCCCGATCGCCGCGACGACCTCGTCGAGCACGGGAGCGTTGCGCGAGCACACCACGACGCTCGCGCCGGCGGCGGCCATCGCTTCGGCGGTCGCGCGCCCGAGCCCGCGCGCGCCGCCCGTGACGATCGCGACCTGTCCGTCGAGCGGCGCCTTTCTCACGGGCTGACGCCCTCCGCCGCAGGCGCTGCGGCCACCGCCATCCGTGCCGCGAGCGAGCGCGTCACGCGGTCGATCTCGGCAGCGGAGTGAAGCGCCCAGAACGAGATGCGGATGCCGTCCGCGACGACACCCTTCTCGGCGAGGTGCTTCACGACGACGCGGTCCTCGCTCCACATGCGCGCCACGATACCGGCCGCATCGCCGCCCTCGGGCACGATCACGACGATCCCGGTCGGCGCGTCGCGCCGCGAGCGGAGCATGACCGGCAGTCCGTCGATGCCGGCGAGGAGACGCGCGCGCAGCAGGCGGACGCGCTCGGCGGCGCGCGGGCCGAGCGCGCGGTGGACGGCGATCGCCTGGCGCAGCCCGACGAACGCGGGCGCGTCCGCGGTCCCGGTCTCGAAGCGTGTCGCGTCGGGCTGCAGGACGTACCCCTCCTCCACGTCGAACGCGATCTGCGACCGCCAGCCGAGGCGCTCCGCCGAGAAGCGGTCGACATCGCGGATCCACACCGCACCGGTCGCGAGCGGGCCGTGCACCCACTTGTGCCCGAGCGTCACGACGGCGTCGGCCCCGAGGGCCGGCGCGTCCACGGGGACCTGCCCGAGCGCCTGCGCCGCGTCGACGATCGTCGCCGCGCCGGCGGCGCGCGCGGGCGCGCACGCCTCCCGAACGGGGAGCACGTTGCCGCTCTTGCACGACACGAGCGACATGACGAGCGCCCGGGCGCCCTCGCCGAGCGCGACGCGGATGCCCTCGAGGAGCTCGTCGTCGGACCCGTGGCGGACGATGCGCAGGCGATCGCCTTTCTCGCGCCGCCGGTGCAGCGGCATCAGCGCCGAGCCGTGCTCCTCGACGGTCGTGACGATGAGCGATCCGGGCGGGACCGCGAGGCCGAGGATGAGCGCGTTCAGCCCGTCGGTCGCCGAGGTCGTGAGCGCGACCCGCGACGCGCCGCCCGGATCGCCGAGGAACGCGGCGACGTCCGCGCGCGTGTCGGCGAGCCACTCGTTGTACGCGTCGTAGCCGACGTGGGAGAACATCCCCACCTCGTTCAGCCAGCGGCGCGCGCGCTCCGCCGCGCGCTGCGCGGCGGGGAACGTCGGGCCGCTGCCTGCGACCTGGCAATACACGAGGTCGCGCGCCAGCGCTTGCAGCGCCTCGACGCTGGTGTCGGGATGCTCGTCGACGAGAACGGGCGGCAGATCGCTCACGAGGCCGTCATGATCCCGCGGAGCGCGAGTCCCATCGCGAGGAACGAGGCGAGCCCGAGCATGAGGCTCGTCCGGCGCGGTGAGCCTTCGCGCACGATCGTCGCGACGACCGGGAGCGCGAGGAGCAGCGCGGCCCCGTACAGGACGTGGATCCATTCCGGCGGCCGCGCCGTCGCCCAGCTCGCGAGGCCGAGCAGTCCCTGCGCGGCGATCGCGACCTCGACGATGACGATGGCGCCGCGGAAGGACGAGCTCGGGCCGCTTCCGCGGATGCCGAGCGCGATACCCCAGACCCCGAGGACGGCGAGGTACATGACGAGCGCGGTCGCGATGCGTGCGTGGATGTCGACGATGACCACGGCGCAAGCGTATCCGGCGCTGCGTCAGCCTCCCGCGAACGCCTGCCAGAGCAGACGCAGCCCGACGAAGATGAGCGAGGCCGCGAGGATGCGCACGATGAGGCGGCCGTGGACGCGCGTCGAGAGACGCGCGCCGACCTGCGCGCCCACGACCGCGCCGACGCCCAGCAGGAGCATCTGGTCGAGCCGGCCGTCGAGGTCGCCCGCGACGAGGTGGGTCGCCGTGCCGGCCGTGGCCATGATCGCGAGGACGAAGTGGCTGGTGGCCGTCGCGACGTGCACGGGGACGCCGAGGAGTCCGATGAGCGCGGGGACGTGTATGACGCCGCCGCCGATGCCGAGCACGCTCGAGACGAAGCCGACGACGAACGAGATCGCGACGCCCAGCGGGACGTTCGCCGGGCGCGGGCGTACCCGCTCGTTGGGCGGGCCCATGCCGCCGCCCTCGGGAGCGGCGTGCGGCTCCTCTTTCGCGGAGCGGAGCTCGATGAGGACCGCGAGCGCGATGAGCGCGGACGCGAGGACGAGGTCGAAGAGGCGACGTGAGAAGACGTGCGTCAGGAGCGAGCCGATGATGCTGCCAGGCAGCGTCGCGATCGCGAACGGGATGCCGAGCCGGTAGTCGATCCGCTGCTGGCGCGCGTATGCGACGGCGCCCGAGCCCGCGTTGAACATGACGACGCCGAGTGAGATCGCCGTGAGCGCCGCGGTCGGGAGGGCGGGCTCGATGATCGCGAGCAGCGGGACCAGGATGAAGCCGCCGCCCGCGCCGACGAGCGTGCCGAAGCCGCCCACGAGGACACCGATGACGAAAAGGAGGGGGGCGGGCATTCGCCCGGATCGTAGGGGAGATGCGCGACCGGCGACCCCGGAGGGAGTTGCACCCTCGACCTGCAGATTCGAAGTCTGCCGCTCTGTCTATCTGAGCTACGGGGTCAGGCGCGCGGCGACCCCGGAGAGAGTCGAACTCTCGGCCTTTGGGTCCGCAACCCAACGCTCTATCCACTGAGCTACGGGGTCTGAGGACCGGATTGTAGCCGAGCGCTCGGCGTTAGGGCCGCGATCGCGAAAGTTGCACGACCGACACGCCACCGGCGGCAGTCGCGTTCACCCGACACAGCGGCACGCGGCCTGCACCCCGAAGCCATCATGACACCGACGGCCGGATCCGCGATGGAGCCGAAGGCGGTCGAGGCGGCGCGGCGCGCGCTGCTCGACGCCACGAACACCGCCGACGCGCAGCGGCTGCTCGGCGCGGTCTGCGACCTCACGCGGCTGAACATCGTCCGCGCCCTGAGCGCGACGCCGCTCGTGGCGAGTGACGTCGCGCTCGTGGTCGGAAAGACACGCTCGGCGACGAGCCAGCACCTGCGCGTCCTGCGCGAGATCGGCGCCGTCGCCTCCGAACGGCACGGCAACGTCGTCCGCTACCGCCTCGGCGAGACCCCCGCGGCGAAGGCGCTCGCCGAGGTGTCCCGCGCGTTCGACCGCCTCGCGGCCTGACCCGGAGCGGCGCGCGCGCGGGGGGCGAAGCGACTAGAGCTCGAAAGCGTTCGTCGGCTTCAGGACCTGCACCGCGACCGGCGCGGCCTCCTTCTTGAAGCGCTCGCCGAAGGTCCGCTCGCCCACGACGAAGCCGTAGTGCATCGGGACCGCCAGCCGCGGCCTCGCCTTCTTCACCAGGCCCGCGGCCTCGCTCGGATCCATCGTGAACGTCCCGCCGACCGGCACGAACGTGACGTCCGCCTTGATGCGCTCGAGCTCCGGCAGATGATCGGTGTCGCCCGCGTGGTAGTAGGTCCGCCCCTCGAGCTCGATCACGTATCCGACCCACCGGTTGGCCCGCGGATGCGCCTCGAGCCGGTCCTTCACGAGGTTGTATGCCGGGACGGCCTCGATCTTGATCCCGGCTGCCTCGATCCGGTCCCCGGGCGCGATCGGCTTCACGTTGCCTGAGCACTCCGCCGCGACGTCGCGAGGACCGACGATGACCGTCCTGGGGCCGACGATCTTCGCGAGGTCGCCCCCGCCCTTCGGCTGGAACGACTTGTTCGGATCGCCGTAGTCGCCGTCCTTCGAGAAGTGGTCGAAGTGGTAGTGCGTGATCAAGACGAGGTCGGCCTCCGGGAGATCTCCGGTGAGGCCCCAGGGGTCGATGTACACGACGCGCTGGTCACCCCGGTAGCGATACGCGGATTGGCGATACCAGGTGAATCGATCGATCATCCGTACCTCCGCGATCGACGGTCGGACGATCATAGGTCGGCGTGTTCGGCGTGCGGCGACCTCCCGTCGCCGGGCGGAGAGAGCGCCTCGGCGAGCGCCGGCTGAACGCCCCGGGTGCCGATCGGGTACGAGCGAACGGGGCGAGTGCACTAGTCTCGCGCCCCGAGGAGGTACGCCAATGATCAGGACCACGCAAGCCCTCACGTTCGCGGTCGCGACCGCGCTGCTCGCAGCCGCTTGCGCTCCCGGCGGCGCGCCCGGCGGGGGAGGCACGGCCCCGCCGGGAACGACGATCACGGTCATGTCGCTGTGGGGCGGCAGCGAGCAGGACGCCTTCCAGAAGGTCCTCGACGCGTTCAAGGCGAAGACCGGCGTCACCGCGAAGTACGAATCCGTGCGACAGAACTACGCGACCACGCTGCAGACGCGCATCTCCGGCGGTAACCCGCCCGACATCGCGATCATCCCGGGCATCGGCTTCCTGCGCCAGTTCGCGCGCCAGGGGTCGATCAAGAAGATCTCCGACGTCGGGATCGACGTGAACTCGCTGAAGTCGAACTACCCGCCGGGCATCCTCGAGATCGGCCAGGTCGACGGGACGCAGTACGCGATCATGGTGAAGTTCAACAGCAAGAGCACGGTCTGGTACCGGCCTGACAAGTTCAAGACGCTGGGCGTGCAGCCCGCGACGGACTGGAGCAGCTTCACCAAGCTCCTCGCCGACATCAAGGCGAAGGGTCAGGCGCCGCTCGGGCTCGGCGCGGGCGACTCGTGGACCCTCACGGACTGGTTCGAGAGCGTCTACGTCCGCCAGGCGGGCCCCGACAAGTACGACCAGCTGTTCAGCGGCAAGCTGCCGTGGAGCGACCCCTCGGTCGCCCAGGCCGTCGACACGATGAAGCAGGCGCTCAAGGACGACTTCGTCGCCGGCGGCATCACCGCGGCGCTCGGCCGTAACTTCACGGACGGCATCGGCCAGGCCTTCAGCACGAACCCGACGGCCGTCATCTACTACGAGGGCGGCTTCGTCGGCGGCATCGCGACAGGCCAGACGAACACGTCGCTGAAGGCCGGTGAGACGATCGACTGGTTCGACTTCCCGAGCATCAACAACAACAAGGGCGTGACCATCGGTGGCGACGTCATCGCCGCGTTCACCAGCAAGCCCGGGGTCAAGGAGTTCATCCAGTACATGACATCGGCGGACTCGGGCTCGGTGTGGGCCGGCACGGGCGCGATCATCTCGCCCATCAGATCCGTCCCCTCGAGCTCGTACCCGAACGACCTCGCGAAGCGCGAGGCGGCCCAGGTCGCGAACGCGACCGCGGTCCGCTTCGACGGGTCGGACCTGCTGCCCTCGGGCGGCGGTGACGACATGGGCGCCGCGCTCCAGAACGCCATCCAGGGCAAGACCGTGGACTGGGCTGCGTTCGAGACGTCGATGCAGACGAAGTGGAAAGCGGAGAAATGATCTAGCGAGGCGTGATGAGGAGAGAGCGGACGGCCTGGGGCAGCACGGCCTTCTTCCTGCTGCCCACCGTCCTGCTCCTCCTCATCTACCTCGTCTATCCGACCATCTACACGGTCCTGCTCAGCTTCGATCGCGGGCGCGGCGGCCTGCTTGGCCAATGGGTGGGACTCGACAACTACGTGAGGGTGTTCTCTGACCCCGACTTCCTGAGCCTGTCGACGCTTCCGCCGTCGGGCGCCCTGTGGAACAACGTCCTGTGGATCGTCTTCTACACGGGCTTTGTCGTCTTCCTCGGACTGATCATCGCGGTCATCGCCTCGCGGGTCCCGTACGAGGCGATCCTGAAGGCGATCGTCTTCCTCCCGATGGCCATCGCGGCGACGGCCCTCGCGGTCATCTGGAAGTTCGTCTACTCGCCGGACCCGAACCTCGGCGTCCTCAACGCGGTCCTCGGGAACGTCGGGATCGGTCCGGTCCCCTGGCTAGGCGACCAGACGATCGTGAACGCGGCGCTCATCGCCGCGGGCATCTGGGGCTCGACCGGCTTCGCCACGGTCATCCTCTCCGCTGCCCTCAAGGCCATCCCGGCGGAGGTCGTGGAGGCCGCGCGCGTCGAGGGCGCATCGGAGACGCAGATCTTCTTCCGCATCCTCGTCCCCCTGGTCAGCCTGCAGGTCTCCGTGCTCGCCGTGACGCTCATCGTCAACGTCATCAAGCTCTTCGACCTCATCTTCGTCATGACGCAGGGCGGGCCCGGGAAGGCTAGCCGCGTCATCGCTTTCACGATGTACCAGCAGGCGTTCGAGGCCGGCCAGTACGGCTTCGGCTCCGCGGTCGCCGTCGTGATGCTCCTAATGCTGCTTCCGATCATGGTCTTCAACGTGCGGCGCTTCCGCACGCAGGCCGTCCGATGAGCGCCCTGGCCGAGAGCGTCGTCAGCGAGCAGCCGCGCACGCTTGCGGGACGCGTTCTCCACCTCATCGACCGGTCGACCGTCCACGTCGTGCTCGCGCTCGTGGGGTTCGTCTGGCTCGTGCCGACCGTCGGCCTGCTCATCACCTCGTTCCGCCCGCGCTCGGACATCCAGGCGACCGGCTGGTGGGACCTCGCGACGCTCCGCCTCACGATCGAGAACTACCGCCAGGTGCTCGAGGCGCAGGGGATGCTGCAGGCGTTCGCGAACACCGTCGCCATCGCGGTCCCCTCGACCTTGTTGCCGATCGCCATCTGCGCCCTCGCCGCCTACGCCTTCTCCTGGGTCTCGTTCCCGTTCCGCGACACGCTCTTCCTCGTCGTGGTCGCGCTGCTCATGGTCCCGGTCCAGGTCGCCTTCATCCCCATCCTGACCATGTACCGGGAGCTCATCCCCGGCCTCGAGCTGACGCGCGGCTACGCCGCGGTGTGGCTCGCCCACACCGCCTTCGCGCTGCCGTTCGGGATCTTCCTTC